>DASXGT010000155.1:0-21059 GCA_036488895.1 Bryobacteraceae bacterium
GGATCAAGCGACAGATCGAATTGTTGACGCCAATCGAAATTGAAGCGTGCGCGCGAAAGTTGATCGTCCCGGTCGCGCGCGCCTTTGCGGTGGCGGGCGATGTCAGCCGCATGGGCGGCAATTTTATAAGCAATGATACCCTGCTTCACATCTTCACGGTTAGGCAGGCCCAGATGCTCTTTGGGCGTGACGTAGCAGAGCATGGATGCGCCGTGCCAGCCAATCATCGCCGCGCCGATGGCGGAGGTGATGTGGTCATAGCCGGGGGCGATATCGGTCACCAGAGGCCCCAGCGTATAGAAAGGCGCGTCGAAACAAAGCTCGCGCTCTTTTTCAACCTGTAAGGCAATTTGATCCAGTGGAATATGGCCCGGTCCCTCAATCATTACTTGAACGTCGTATTCCCAAGCTTTCTTGGTCAGTTCGCCTAATGTTTTCAATTCGGCAAATTGCGCGGCATCGCTCGCATCCGCCAGGCAGCCGGGGCGCAGGCCGTCTCCGAGCGAGAAGCTGACATCGTGCTTTTGAAAGACTTTGCAAATGGCGTCAAAGTTTTCGTACAGGAGATTCTGCTTGTGATTTTTAACCATCCACTCAGCCAGAATCGCGCCGCCGCGGCTCACGATGCCGGTAATGCGATTGCGCGTGAGCGGCACATACTGTACCAGCACGCCGGCGTGGATGGTCATGTAATCGACACCCTGCTCGGCTTGTTCTTCAATCACTTCAAGTAGTACCTGGATATTGAGATCTTCTACGCGGCGCACGCGGCTGAGCGCTTCATAAATAGGTACGGTGCCGATGGGAACAGGCGAGGCGTTGATGATGGCCTTGCGGATGCGCGGGATGTCGCCGCCGGTGGAAAGATCCATGACGGTATCGGCGCCGTACTTCACCGCATAATCCAGCTTGGCCAATTCCTCATCGATATTCGAGGTGGTGGAGGAATTCCCGATGTTGGCGTTGATCTTGCATTTTGAGGCCACGCCGATGGCCATGGGCTCCAGGCTGTGGTGATGAATGTTGGCCGGGATAATCATGCGCCCGCTGGCCACTTCCTGCTGGATCAGTTCCGGCGCCAGATCTTCCCGTTTGGCCACGTACTGCATTTCGCTGCTGAGCAGACCGTTGCGGGCATAGTGCATCTGGCTGCGAATTGGGTCGTGCTCTTGGGAAGCGATCCACTCGTTACGGGTCATCTCTTGATTATAAGTCGATGGATGACCGCTGCCGCAGGAGCGCGGCCAACATTCTTGGCCGTGCGCCTGCGCGAAAACCTATAAACTGAAGAAAAGCTACTCCGTCCACCGAGGACATACATGCCACATCCAGATATAGACACACCGCGAGGAACAACCGCCCTGACCGCCTACCAACACGACTACGCGCAATGGGTGGAAGACACGGCGCGCGCTATCGAGGAGGGACGTTTTGACGAGATCGACCGGACCGCGCTCGCGGACGAGGTGAGGGACTTGGGGAAAGTCGAGAGACGCGAACTCGAAAGCGCGCTGCGCGTTCTGCTAATGCATCTGCTGAAGACGAGATACCAGCCGGAAAAACAGACGCGCAGTTGGGAAGCCAGCATTCGCGTGCAGCGCAAACACGTCGCCGAGTTCCTGTGCGAAAGCCCTAGCCTGCGCCCGCAACTGCCAAAGCTGATCGGCAAAGCCTACGATCAGGCCCGCATCGACGCTGCCAATGAAACCGGCCTTGATATCGACACTTTTCCCGAGGCGTGCGAATGGTCCGCTGCGGAGATACTAGCTGATCCGACCTGATTCCACGCACGAGCAAATCAAAATGCGAATTGGCATGCTCGTCCCGTATGCATTGGATACGGGCACAAGCATGCCAATCTTTTACGTTACTGCTAGAACGTTACGCGAACTACCAATTGGAGAATGCGCGGCGCTCCATACGTGTTGCCGACGGTATTCGTCGTAACTGCGCCGAAGCCGTTCTGATTTACCAGCTTTCCGGCCGAGTTATACGGTGCGTTTGAGATGGTCAAACCATTGGGATAACTGCCAGTGAAGTTCAATTGGGTATTGAAGTTCGAGAAGTTTGGGTGATTAAACACATTGAACGCGTCCACGCGGAACTGGAAGCCCAATCGCTCTTTCACCGTAAACTGCTTTTGCAGGGACATGTCGAAATTGATCAAGCCGGGTTGATAGAGCCAATCGATACCCGATTCCAAGCCAAGGCTGCCCGGTTTCGGCGCCGTAAAGCAGTTGGCGTTGATGCGATTCCATGGGTCGCTAGATCCGGTGTAGGGGTTACAGCCGGGAACAACGCCCAGACGTCCGCCTTCAGAGGTGGTATTTGCCAGGAAGTTTCCAGTAATATTCTGGCTACCAATTCCGCTGATGCTGTAGGTAGGAGTAAATGGCGCGCCGGTGGACGCTTGTACGACACCGGACCACTGCCATCCATTGGTGACCGCGTGAGTGAAGCGGTTGCCCCACTGTAATTTCGGGAGACTATAAACATAGTTGATCGCGAATATTTGGCGGCGATCGAAGCTGGCCGGACCATAATCGGCGAGACTGGTGAGATTATCGGCGCGCACCCACGCGGTGTCTGAGGTTGCGTTGGTCAACGCCTTACTCCAGGTATAAGCAAGTCCGAAAAAGAGGCCGGTGCTGGCGCGCTTATTCAAGCTGACTTGCAGCGAGTTATAGTTTGCCGTCGCGGCGCTTTCATAGAGGTTGATTTGACCATAGCCCTGCAGCGGACGTAGGAAATTCGCGGACAGCGTATTATTTCCTAAAATCGCATTTGGACTTGAAGCCACCAATGTCGGATCCTGATTTTGCGGCAAGAAGGTAGCTCCATAAGGTACTGGATTCAGATTCCGGTTATCTTGCAGATGGCGTCCTTGGCTACCCACGTAGGCGGTGTCCAGCACCATATCCCAGGGCAGCTTGTTTTGGATGCTGAATTGGTAGTTGTAAGTAGTGGGGAGTTTCGCGGTCGGATCCGCGGCATAAAGAGTAAGCGGCGCCAGCAAGACATTACCAGGGCTGATGTTTTGTGCGAAGCCATTCAGCGATTGCGGGTCAAGGCCCTCAGGGGGGTTGCGCACCATGTCGAATACGCGATTGCCTTGAAAGCGATCATAGTAAATCCCCGCGCCAGCGCGGATCACAACGCTTTGCTTACCCGTCACATCCCAGGCAAAACCAAAACGCGGTCCAAACTGGGGCGCGCGGTTTTGTTGCAGATACTTATTCTGGCACTGGCTTGCCTGGCACACGCCATTATAAGGATCGCCGCTACCCGGCACCTCGTAGCCGATGTCAGCCGCGGGAAGGGTTTGACCGGTCACCGGATCGATGGCAGCTTTCTTGCCGTTGACAAGTGTAGGTTGATACAGCCGGGGCGCTTTTGCCGGATTCCAATTGGAGAGGACAAAAGTAGAGGCCTGCAAGGAAGCGTCATATTGGGGTTGATACCAAGCAATGCGCAGGCCGTAATCCAGCGTCAACCGGGGCGTGACTTTCCAGGTGTCTTGGATAAAACCTTCTATGTTCCAGTAACGATACTGGCCGTTGACAAAAGAACTGGCTTGATCAAAGCTTTGGAATACGCCGGTAGCGGCGTTCGAGAAGCCATATCCCGTATCGTACGGATTGCTGGCTGAGTCGCCGAAGTTATATTGACCGTTGTTGTTGCCAAACGAGGTCTGATCCTTGCGGCTGCGCTGCATATACAGGCCGCCTTTAATGGTGTGCGAGCCCACAATCTTGGCGACGTTATCGCTGATGTCAATGGTGGTGTTGTAGTTATGGAACGGCGCATCGCCGACCGAAGTAAACACCGGGCTGAAACTGCTGGAAATATTCGTCCCGGTAAACGTGAATCCGGGGATATAGTCATCTTGCACGGCTTTGGGATACAGAAGCGGCAAGTTGATCCCGGATGTTGTCCTGGTGAGCGTATTGCCCGCCTGTGTGATGTCGATTGAATTGTGCGTGATGCCCATGTTGAATTCGTTCGTCGTGGTGGGATTGATGATGTAGGTGGCGCCGGCAGCCCAGCTATATCCGGGACTCGGATCATTGATGGGAACGACGGGAACGTTAATGCCCAGGACGAATGAACCGTAGGGAGCAATCACTGGCTGCGCGTTTTTAATCCAGTGGCCGAAGACGCGCAATTTCTGAGAGAGGTTGTAGTCTATGCGGATGAGGTCTTCGCGGCGCGGTGTATGACCGGATACCTGCGACGTGTAATTGTAACCTGTCTGACCGGCTACATTGGGCTGGGGGAATAAGTTCAACAAGGCTAATCCGGGCGCGTATAGCTCGCTGGCCGGAACCGTGTTTCCCGCCAGTGGCAGTTGAGTAATCGGATCTCTGATAGTCAGAGCCTTGCCATTTGAATCTTTAGACTGCGAGAAGTTGCCCAGCCGTTCCTGCGCGGTTGGCACCAAAACGTTGCGCGGAGTATTGGGCACCAGTTGGTTCTGCCATTCCTCGCTCCAAAAAAAGAACAGTTTATTTTTCGTGGGCAAAATTTTGGGGATATAAGCAGGACCGCCGATGGTAAAGCCGGGATCGTTGTAGCGGTAGAGATTGCGCGAAATTCCCTTGGCATTGTTGATCCAAGTATTGGAGTTGAGATCGTCATGCCGGTGATAGAAGTAACCGCTTCCGTGAAACTGATCGGTACCGCTTTTGGTCACCATGCTGACCTGCGCGCCCGCGTTGCGGCCGTACTCGGCCTGATAGGTGCCGGTGAGAATCTTAAACTCGGCCATCGAATCCAGGCTGATGCTGACATTCTGGCCGCCATTGGAGCCGGTATCCACGTTTCCGATTCCGTTGATAGTTGCCTGGTTAGAGGTGCCGCGGCTGCCATTCGCCTGAACGCCGCTCAGGCCGCCGGTGCCGCCCACTTGGAAGTTGCCAGTGGCCACAACCCCTGGAATCAGTTTCGCCATGTCGAGCGGACTGCGCCCGTTGACTTGAATATTCGTCATCTGGCGGTTGTTGATGGTAGCCGAACGGTCGACGCTTTCGGTCTGCAAGGCGGTCGCTTGGGCCGCCACTTCGATCGATTCAGTTACCGCGCCAACTTCCATGACGATATCGCCCAAAGCCAGCTTGGAGTTGGCCTCAAGCACGATACCTGTCTTCTCCGATTTCTTGAAACCCGGCTGTTCGGCCGAAACTGAATAGTTGCCAGGCTGCAACGCCGGAAACACGAAATCGCCCTGGGCGTTCGTTTTAGTGGTGTCGGTGGTGTTCTTGGAAGGTTCGGTTGCGGTGACAGTTGCGTTGGCCACCGTTGCGCCCTGTTGATCGACCAGACGGCCGCTCAAGGAGCCGCTAATATTTTGTGCGTACCCTGGGATTGCCAGAGCGAGCGCGACAAGGAGCAGTATCGGCAAGGATACTTTGCGCATGGGAAAGACCTCTTATTTGTTCGAGTGAGAAACTAACTTACGTGCTTGACACAATATCTAATGTGGACCAATTATGTCAAGCAAATTAATCACACTAGTGAAGCGGCCTTTTCGGAAGGCCTCTTTATTGTGTTGGGAATATCACTGAGGGAGAGCAGCCTACCTGGCGGTTTAGCGACGGTGTAGTTTAGCGCCTGCGCTTGCGATGGCATCCACTAGCCCCATGGCGCTCTGTTCACCTGCTTCGGCCGCGACGCTAAGGCCGTGCTTACGCACCGTCTCCGACGTAACCGGGCCGATACTGGCGATTTTCACTTCTTGCAGAATTTCGACGCCGCTAAGCGCTACCAGATGATCCACAGCCGAAGAACTGGCAAAGGTCACCCAGGTAGGAAAAGGCTCCTGAAAAATGACCTTGGCGCGAGCCGGAGCGGCGGCCGGAATTACGTTCCGGTAGGCTTCCACTACATCCACTACCGCCCCGCGCCGGCGTAATTCGCGCGGGACCACATCGCGCGTCACGGCGGCACTGGGAATCAGAACGCGGCGGCCTTCTAAATTCTCAGCTCCGAAAGCCGCTACTAAAGACTCGGCGACAAATTTGTCAGGCGTCAGGCTGACTTCGAAACCGTATTGCTCGGCCGCATCATGGGTGGCCGCGCCCATGGTTGCGACGCGCGTCCGGCGCGGGTAGAGGGGTTCCTGTAATTCCGCGGCAAAGGCGGCCACGGCATTGGCGCTAGTAAAAACGATCCAATCGTATTCCCGAGCGCGGGCCGCCGCATCCTGCAAAGGCGCGCTGTCGGCAGGCGGCGCAATTTCAATGACCGGCAGCAGAATCACATCCGCTCCCAGAGCGCGCAACGGCTCAGCCAGTTCTTCGGCCTGGTGCACGGCCCGCGTGACCACGATACTTGTGCCCGCAAGCGTTAATCGCATCCAGTTAATAATTGGGCGGCACCCCGGCTGAGCAATTCGTCCGCCGCGCGCTGCCCGAGTTCTTCCGGCTTAGCGCTTTCGCCATAAAGATGCACGCGCAGTTGTTTCGAGCCATCGGGCGCGACCACTACCGCGAGCAAATCTAACGCCGCTCCGCTGCTTTGGGCGAACGCGCCTACCGGCAACTGGCAGCCGCCGCCCAACTGTGAAAGCAGCGCGCGCTCACAGCGAACAGCCTGACTTGTTGCCGAATGATTCAATCGTGCGCATACGGCCTCCGCATCGTCGGAAAGCCGGGTTTGTATCGCCAGCGCGCCTTGTCCAGCCGCCGGACAGAATTCATTAGCCGTGAAAATCTGCGCGATTTCCTCTTCCAAACCCAGACGTATCAATCCGGCGGCAGCCAACAGGATAGCGTCGAACTCGCCCGCTTTCTGCTTGCGCAGGCGCGTATCGACATTGCCGCGAATTGGCTCAGTCACCAGATCCGGCCGCAAGATGCGCAACTGGGCGGCGCGTCGTCCCGAACTGGTTCCGACTTTAGCGCCTTCGCGCAAATGCATGAGGTTCTTGCCCACAACAGCGTCGAACGGATTTTCGCGCTCCGGAATTGCGGCAATGGTCAAGCCGTCCGGTGACTCGGTGGGCAAGTCCTTCAAGCTATGCACGGCCAAGTCAATGGAACGCCCCAGCAGCGCGTCTTCGATCTCTTTCGTAAACAGTCCCTTGCCGCCGGACTGGGCTAACGACGCCGTTTGTAAATGATCGCCGGTTGTTTTAATGATTTCGATACGGGTAGCAACGCCGGCGCGCCCGAGTTGCGATGCGACGAAACGCGCCTGCCAGAGCGCCAGCTGCGATCCGCGCGAGCCGATGGTGAGAGTTTGCGTTGGTGTGGAGATTGTCATTAGCGATCACGCAAGCGGAAAATGCGACGCACCGCGCTCACCAATTCCGCTTCCTGCGGTTCTTCGCCGCCGGCGGAAGCCTGTCCGGCCTGGCGGCGCATTTCTGAAATCGGGCCATGCGCAATTTTGTTCACAATGCCGCGGGTGATGGCATCCAGCGCCTCTTCCTGTTCCGCGGTCAGGATTCCCAATTTGCCTCGGTGGCGGGAGACCGTGTCCCGGCGAATCGCCTCCAATTGTTCCTGCAGGCTCACGATGGTGGGCGCCACTTCGCGCTCGCGCAGTTTAGCTTCGAGCCGCGAGACTTCCTCTGTAACGATATTCTCCGCGCGCAGCGCCACGCCTTCCCGGGCCCGCAGGTTGTTGGTCGCGAGCCGCTGCAGGTCATCAATGTCGTAGAGGAAAGCGTGCTCGAGCTCCTGCACGGCCGGATCAATATTCCGGGGGACCGCGATATCAATCAAAAACACCGGCTGGCTTTTACGGGTTTCAATAGCCCGCCGGACCATCTCGCGCGTAATGACATAACCAGGCGCGGCCGATGAAGTGATCACAATATCCACTTCGCCCAAACGCTGCGGAAAGGCTTCGTAACGGATTACTTCTCCGGAAAATAGCTTGGCGAGATCTTGAGCGCGTTCCGGGGTGCGGTTGGTGAGAAAGATCTCGGCCGCACCGGCGCGCATCAGGTGCTTGGCGGCGCCTTCCGACATTTTTCCCGCGCCCACGATGAGCACGCGCTTCTTGTGCAGAGAACCGAAAATCTCGCGCGCCAGTTCCACCGCAGCGTAGCCGACCGATACGCCGTTTTGGCCAATTTCAGTTTCCGTACGGATGCGCTTGGCTACGTTAAATGCGCGCGTGACCACCGTATCCAGAACGTTACCGATGGCGCCATGCTCGCGGGCTTGCGCAAAAGCGACCTTGAGCTGCCCTAGGATCTGCGGTTCGCCCACGATCATGGAATCTAAACTCGCCGCCACGCGGAACAGGTGCTTGATCGCTTCCTGGCCTTCGAAAAGATAGAGATGCGGCTGCAATTCGTCCAACGTGACGCCCGGCCGCCCCAGCAGGCTTTCGATAAACGGCTCGGCCGCAGCGGAATCCTCCAGGGACGCAGTCCACTCCACGCGGTTGCAGGTGGATAAAATCAACGCTTCCCGAACGCCTTGCGCGCGCATCTGCTCCAGGGCCGCCGGAATTTCCTCCGGACGATAGGCGAGCTTTTCCCGCAACTGGACGGGAGCAGTTCGATGGTTTACGCCCACCAGCACAAGCCTCATCCGCTAGATACTCCCCAACGTGACGTGCGCCACCCAGGTAACAATGGAACAGCCAAGAACGCTTACGGCCAGCCAAGCCATGCGCCGCCCGCGCCAACCGGCGGAGATGCGCAGAAAAATCATGGCGAGATAGAACGCCCACGTAAATAGGAAAAAGCCAATTTGCGGGTTGCCGATCCAATTCGTACCGTCTTCAATAAACGCCCACACCACTCCCGTGATGGTGCCGATGGTGATGAACACGAAGCCGGTGTTCATGGATTGCGTGATGACTTGATCCAGCGTCCCCAGCGGCGGCAGGCGGTTATCGCCGGGCGCCACTTGCTTGCGCTTGAGCTGGCGTTCCTGCAGCAAATAATAGAGCGCCGCCACGGCGGAAAAGATCAGAGCGGCATAGCCAATCAGCACGGCGGAGATGTGGAGATAGAGCCACCAATCGCGGATTTGCAGATTGCTCCACTTGGCCACCGGAACTTCCGTGGCCCCGATCATCGTCATGAAAAACACTACCGGGAATAAGCAAACTCCAAAGATAGAGACCGGATAGCGCGTACAGGCGATGAGGAATAACAGCGCGATCAGGAAGGCGCAGAACGAGCTGGTCTCATAGAAGTTGTTCAGCGGCAGATGGCCGCTCTCCACCCACAACTCGACGATGGAGACCAAATGAAACACGGTTCCCGCGCCAAACGCGATTAACGCCGGCCGGAATAAGTGCGTGCTCTTCCGGAAAAGGTAAATCAGCACGTACAGCAGGCCGCAAGAATAAAGCGCCGCCGCGGTACGCAGCCAGAGAACACTCATTGACTGAAACTCTTCTTTAGTATAGAGCGCACACTGGATTCACCTTAAGATTCGCGTCTTTTTCTGGCGGCGCCTAGCGATGGTTGGCAACTTGTTGGAGTGCGGTTTTTGCTTGTTCGCTCAGCGCGGGGTCGACGCTGGCGGCGGCTTTTTGAAGGTACGGAATAGCGTTCGTCACATCCCCGGCCGCCGCAAGCGCCAATCCTAAACCTAGGCGCGCCCTATCGAAATCAGGCCGGATCTGAAGCGCTTCGCGATACTGCCGAATGGCAAGCTGGGTTTGCCCTTTAGCCATCAACAAGTCTGCTAGGAGTTCATGCGGATCCACGAATCCAGGATCGGCCCGCAAACACGCTTCTAACTCGCGCCGGGCTTCCTCGAAGCGCCGCATCCGCCCAAGAAGCATTGCATAGTTATAGCGAGTGCTGCCATCCTCCGGCCGCAGCCGAAGGGCAATTTCGAAATGGCTGCGCGCCTGGTTGAAATCACCTGCTTCAGAAAAAAGATTGCCTAAGTTGCCGTGCGCGTCGGCGTAGTTGGGCTGAATTCGTATGGCTTCTCGAAACGCGCGCTCGGCCCCGGAACGCTCGCCTTGCATATACCAGATAATGCCCAGATTGTTGTGTGCCTCCTGCGTATCCGGGTCCAGCTCGATGGCCTTTTCCAGCGCCGCAACAGCATCCGGCATTTGATTGAGTGCACGATACGTCAGACCAAGTTCATGCCACGTGAACGGATTATCCGGCGCGATGGAAGCTGCTCGTTTTAATGCCGTCGCGGCCTCAGCATTCTGCCCGGAACGTCTCAAGGCAGCGCCCAACTTTTGCAGTGCGGCAACAAGCCTCGGATTTCGCCGCGCTGCCTCTTGATAGAGCGGGACGGCCTCCGTCAGCTGCCCATTTTGGCGCTTGGCGTCCGCGAGCTCTATATAATACTCCGCCCGTTCAGGGCGAGCGCGTTTAATCGCGGCGGCCAACGGCACCATGCCTGCGCTCAGATTACTTCTATCTTTGACTTGGGCGATAGCGAGATACAGATCATTTTGGGGCGTGTGCGGGAGTTCTTCCGGATAGTAGAGCTCGACCGGACCGCGATAGGCATCCCGGTTTGTTTCATGGCGTTCCGCTATCTCTGCCAGTAGGTCGCCCACGGGTTTGCTCCGCTGAATGTAATGATCAGTCACGACCGCGTGCACGACGTCCTCCGTGCGCCGTTTTGGCATATGGCAGTCAATGCAATTTGCTGAGCGAGTATGTCGCCCAGACTCGACTAATGTGTTGAAACCGTCGGCGTGGCACTGCCGGCAAGCTGCTGTGTAGTTCTGCCTTGCATTCTCGCCATGCGGCGTGTCGTCGTGCGGATTGTGGCAAGTGGTGCAAAGCAGCTTGCCGTTGCTTTTCAAAAAACAAGCGGACCGCCGCAAACGGTAAGCGGCGCTGACCAATTCGAATTTGTTATCACGGCCGCTGCCCGCTGCATGGTCAAAGTTCAGGATAAACGCGCTAAGAGGCTCGCCGGGCTTATAAGAAAATGGGCCTCGTTCGTAGCGTTGAATCGCGTTAGGCAACGGAAAGCTGGTGGATTCCAGATGACATGCCATGCATATTTCCATCTGGCGTTGCGTGCTTAATCGCGCGGGATTAATGATGGAACTCCGTATGTCTCGCAGCGCGGTGCCGGAGGTTTTCGCCAGTTGTGCGTGCGTTCCGCCGGGTCCATGGCATCTTTGGCAGTCAATTCCCTCGGGTAGCTGGCCGGCATATATGGACTCCGCGAATGACTGTTCGTAGCCCGGCGGTATCTCTGGATATGCGTTGTGGCAGAACATGCAAGCATAAGTGACCGGCCGGCGGAAGCCCTCATGATCGGGACGATCGTAGCCTGGATTCATCGCCCAGTAGCCGCCTTTTTCGGCGTACCAGCCGAGGGGCAGTTCGATCAACGTGCCGCGGCTGGTGCGGCTTAAATAGGCGCGCGCATGACTGCCCGACCCCATGATGAAGTCGATTTGCTTCTCCATGACGTTGATTTGTTGGCCTTCGGCATCAATCTGATAACGGCGCTGATAAAGCTTGCCGTCCCGCCGGAGCATGGAGAAGTAGCTGTCTGAGGCTTGATGGTAAAAAGTATTTTTGCTTGTATAGTCCTCTACTGCGTTGCCCACGGTGGCCCGGTAAAAGGACCGCGCCATTCCCGTTCGACGGTAGCTCTCCCAAATATTTCGATGACAACCGGCGCAAGTTTCCGGGCTCACATAGCCGGTTGCTTCGTGGGTAGACGCCGGAGACATGCGTTGGGCGGAAAGGGCGTTCGACAGAATGAACCAAACGCACGCGCAAGAAGCCGCCGCAGCCAACGCGCCAAAGCTGATTCGCTTCCTCCAATCGAGCATAAAATGCCGGCTGCTCCGCATAAGTTGCAAATCCAATTAGCCAGTCTAATGAAGTGTGATATAAAAGCCGCTAACACAATTCAGAATTTGTATTAGAACAAGCGCCTTTTTCACGCTTGGCGATTTGGATCTCGCCCAATTTGAACGCTAAGGGGTATGACGATGAGCGGTATTTTTTCAAAGATGAAAAAGGCGAGCGTTGCCTTATCGGCCTGCCTGTTATTTGTACCAGCCGGCTTATTTGCGCAAAGCGGTGCGGGAACAATTCAAGGCACGGTTCAAGATGCAAGTTCGGCCGCAATTGTGGGCTGCTCGGTCCATATCCTCAATCAAGGCACGGGTGTCGCGAACGACACAACTTCGAATAGCAGCGGCTTTTATGCGGCTCCGGGATTGTTCGCCGGAACCTACACGATCACTTTCACCGCGCCCGGAATGAAGAAATATCAGACGGTGATTCAACTACAGGACGCGCAGGTTGCCGTCGTCAGTCCTAAGTTAACCGTCGGCGACGTAGCCGAGCAAGTGACCGTATCGGCAAATACAATTCAACTGGCAACTTACGACAGCGGCACGGTGAGTACCCAACTGGACGCCAACAGAATCGACCAGCTTCCGCAAAATGGCCGTAGTGTCTTGGGACTCGCCCAGAATACCGTGCCTGGTCTTGAAGCCGGTGGCACGCGGGCCAACGGGGTCATGCAGGAGGGTATGGAGTATTCGCAGGACGGTGCGCCCATGACCAACCGAAACTTTGGGGGAGAAGCCAACTCGGCGCAAGCCACGCTGCCGGATCCGGATTCCGTGCAGGAGGCTAAATTCGAGACTTTGAACTCGACTGCCCAGTTTGCGACACCAGCCACCGTGATTCTGACCACCAAATCGGGAACGAACAGTATCCATGGGACGGCCTTCGAAACGGCCAGGAATAATTACTTCGGAATAGCGAGAGCCCGGCAGAATCCAGCCAATTTCGCCGCGCCGCATCTGGTGCGTAATGAGTGGGGCTTTTCGGCGGGCGGGCCAATTACAATTCCGAAGGTCTATGACGGTAAAAATAAGTCTTTCTTCTTTTTTGCCTTTGAGCGCTACTCCCTACGACAGGCGTCAAATGAATTAACTACCGTGCCGACCGTCGCCATGAGAAACGGTGACTTTAGCGGATTAGTCAACAGCCAAGGCATCCAGCAGATTCTATACGATCCAAACACCACCCAGCCTGGAACGTATCAACGCACGCCTTTCCCCAACAATCAGATTCCGATCTCTCGCGAAAGCCCCCTGGCGAAGGCGCTTTATGCGGCGACGCCGCTGCCCACCAGCCCCGACAATCCGCTGGTCAACCCAAACTTTAACGCGGTGAATAATCAAACGCAGACCGTTCCCAATACGACTGTCCGGCTGGATCACGTGTTCGATCAGAACAATCGGGCGTATTTCCGCTTTACCGACATCGAGCAGCAACAGCAAGCTTTACGCAACTATCCTTATAATTCTCCCGCGACCATCGCGGGAGGCGGCCTCCCGGCCGGCGCCACCGGTCTGCAAGCTAGCCCAATTCAGACCATCAGCGGCGCGATCGGGTTCTCTCATGTCTTTTCGCCGACTTTCTATTCAGAAACGATTTTGAGCCAACAATGGCAGAGGATGTACGTACAGGGAGGCGGCGATGTCAATCAGAATTATGAATCTCTGCTGGGGCTTCCGAATAACTTCGGCCAGAGCGGGTTTCCGAGCATTGGCGCCGGCTCCTCCACTGCTTCGAACAACCTGCTCATGCCCTACGGCGGAACTCAGTTCAACTACGGCATGAGCCAAATTTTATCTACGCTAGATGAAAACCTCACCAAAATTGTTGGTAAGCATCAGCTGGCGTTTGGCGGCCGTTATCGTCATGAACGTTTTGGCTACCTTCCCGACAGATCGTCGGACACCGTCGCGTTCTCGGCCCTCGGAACAGCCCTCTACGATCCAACTACTGGAGCCAACTATGGCGCCACGCCAAACACCGGCTCGCTGGATGCGGATTTCTTTCTAGGCGCCGCCGATTCGTACAGCCAAATCAAAAACGCGCCGTTCGGCCACTACCGTGAGCAAGAAATTGACAGCTATATTCAAGACAACTACCGGGTGAGCCAGCATCTCACGTTGAATCTCGGGCTACGCTGGGAGATGCATCCGGCGCCACACGCCGCCAATGAAGATTGGGTAACTTTCGATCTCGCTCACGACGCTATCGTCCTTCCCAATTCACTGAATTATTACGTGCAAAATGGCATGACGACGCAGGCCATCCTGACGAATCTTCAAAATTTGGGAGTCAAGTTCGAAACGCCAAAGCAGGCTGGACTTCCATCTTCGGGGTTTGAAAACAGCAATTTCAATATCCTGCCGCGCGTTGGCTTTGCCTACACGCCTTCGTTCGGTAAATGGGGCACCGTGATTCGCGGTGGATACGGCGAGTATATCTATCCCGTGCCAATCCGGAACTCGGTCCGCTATCTGACCCAAGATTACCCATTTACCGCCAGCTATTCGCAAAGCTACGTCGCGGCGTCACAATCTCCGGACGGGCTGCCTAACTATCTACTGCGGGCGCCGCAAACGGTCATTGCCGGGGCGAATAGCGCGAATGTAGTCAACACTCAGTCCACAAATGCCTTGCTGCCGGGTATCAGCATGCAGGAAACCCTAGCTTCCAACTATCCGCCCGCGCGTGTGCGAGACGCGAATATGACTATCGAGCAACCCTTCCCGGATAGTTCGGTATTCCGCGTCAGTTACGTATTTACCCACGGATCAAACCTGGATCAGAACTATCAATACAACAACGCGCCTTCCAGCTATGTGTGGGAAACCACGACTGGAACAATTCCGCCGACCGGAACGTATGGTTCCACCGCCACGCGTCCCTATGATCAGACGGTCTGGGGTGGAAACGTCATATCAATGAAAACGGGTTGGTCCAACGACAGCGCGCTCCAGGTTAACTATCAGCGCCCATTTAAGAATGGGTTTGCTTATCAGATTTTTTATGTGTACTCGCGGGCGTTTCGTGTCGGCGGAAATACCTTCCGCGATAACACTTTGTATCCGGCCGCTAACTTCGCTCCTGGCGTGCTTCCGGCGGGGCTCAACACGGGAACGCTCCTTGATCCGAGCCACGCGTTGAATCGCTACGAAAACTATCACGTGGATACGGCGATTCCGCAGCACCATGTCACCTTCAACGGTATTGTGGATGTGCCGGTTGGTAGGGGCAAACGCTTCTTAACTAATACGAATCGGTGGCTTGATGCGTTGGTGGGCGGTTACCAAGTGGCTTTTGTGGGACAGGTTGTATCGCAGTCGTTTCAGGTATACTCCCAGAACTGGGGCGCAACTAATCCCATTCAGGTTTACGGTGATTCGGCGCCGATCAACGATTGCCGCAGCGGCGTGTGTCATCCCGAGTACCTGTGGTTCAATGGATACATCTCCCCAACGGTTATCAACGCCGCCAAGAACGGCATATCCGGAATTCCCACCAACTATGCTGCCTATCTCGCGCCCATTAACAACGTGCCTGGCGCGGCAAACTTCGGTAATAACAACGTAACGGTCCAGCTCAAGAATGGAAAAGGTGTAGTGACTGCCTATGCTCCTGGCCCTGGATCTACTACTGTATCCGCCGGCGCCAACCCGTTTTCACAAATGGTGCTGCCTGGACCGTTCAACTACAATGCCGATATCTCGCTCTATAAGGTGTTCACGCTGACCGAGCGTGTCCGCCTGAGAGTGAACGTGGATGCATTCAACGCGTTTAATATTCAAGGCTACGTCAACCCGAATACGACCGATGGGACGGAGTCTTTGCAAACTTCTTATTGGACGCCGCGCCAGATACAGTTGTCCGCGCGTATTACATTCTAGTGTCCTGAGCGAGAAATACGCCCGCCCCTTCGCGGAACTGCTACAAAAACTCAACGCGGCCGGCAATCTCTTCCGCGGTCAAGACATCGAATAACAGCACCAGCATTCGCAAAATGGGGCTAGTATTCTCGCCCTGATGTAGAAATGCTATTCCTGAATGGCCGACCCCTTCGGCGTGCAGGCGTAGGAAGTCTGTGTCCTGCGTTATCGCCCAGCCGACATGCTCGTCTGCGTGAAAGCGAATCGGTTGACTCAAGAGACACGTTTTGTCTGGCTGAGTTTTGCCCGCAGAATTGATTCGCTATTCTCTTGATAACCCCGCGCGACGGCTAGTTCGGCGCGCATTTCCTCGCGGACGGCATCAAGATTTTCATAGTAATAGCTCAAGGCCGCATGTACGTCCGCCAGGGTAAGCCCCGGAATTTGCGAAACAATCGCGTCGGCGGTTAGCCCTTGATGCTCATGCCAGATCACGATGTCGGAAACACGAACTCGATGGCCCGCAATACACGGCTTTCCGCCTAAAACACCTGGAGTAACCGAGATCCGTGTAGACGTAGACAACGTATTTCCTTTCTTGGCTATTATCGCCGATTTGCAATATAGATACACTAAAATCGATGTACAATCCCGCCCCGTTTGCCGAGGATCGGATCGACATCCTGCATGACTTGATCCGCCGCCATCCATTGGCCGCCCTGGTCACCTGCGGCGTCGACGGACCCGAAGCAACGCACGTACCAGTCGTGCTACATCCGGACATCGGCCCGCATGGAGTGCTGCGCTGCCATGTGGCGCGGGCGAATCCGCACTGGAAAAGCATGGAAACCGCCGGGCCGGTGTTGGCCATCTTTCAAGGCCCGCAGCATTACATCACGCCCTCCTGGTATCCCTCCAAGCAAGAGCACGGGAAGGTGGTTCCCACCTGGAATTATCTGGCGGTCCATGTGCGAGGCCGGGCGAAGCTGTTTGAAGAACAAGCGGTTTTAGTCAAACATTTGCGAGAATTGACGGCCCAAAACGAAGCGTCATTTGATCAGCCCTGGTCCGTGAGCGATGCACCCGCGGATTACATCGGCGCGTTGAGCAAGGCCATTGTCGGCATCGAAATTTCCATCGACTCCATGGAAGGGAAGTGGAAAGTGAGTCAAAACCGCCCGGAAACCGATCGGCGCGGCGTGACTGAGGGCTTGACCTTAATCCATTCGCCTGCCAGCTTGGAAATGGCGGAGCTAGTGAGACAGCGCGGCCTCAAGTAATTTTCGCCCCATTGCTGTTGAATCAGTGCGGCTAAGCTACGCTGAAACGTCTTTTTAGACAATTTTCATTTCATCGTACTCGTAGGGGAAGCCGGGCCGATAAGAATTTTCATAGGAGGCAAGAAGCTCTTTATGGCGGCAGTTATCGGCGTTCCCGTTTCACGTAGCATTTCGCCCTCGGTTTCTGGCGAGGGCGCCCCAGCCTCACCTTCCGCAACGGAGGTGCACAACGCTCCTACGCACGCCCGGCAGACTGGCGTCCCAGGCGATGCAGTGTATGTCTCACGCGCGTCCACACTGTTAAGTCAAATAGAGCAACAGCTAAAGAAGACACCCCCGGCCGCGGTCAATCAGGTATTAAGCAGCGCGGCGACGGACATTCTTGCCCAGGCTCAAGCGGAGAACGATCCGAGTCAAGCGAAAGTTCTCGAAAATCTCGCGACTCGCTTGCAAGTTGCCGCAAGTTCCGGTTCCTCCGCGCTTCCGCCTTACTCTCTGAGTTCGCTGCTCGGGGTATAGCGGTCCTGTCAGCTCTTTGAATAGGAAGTATAAAAGAAGAGGTGAATATTTCCTCTTCTATGAAACGCCGCGCCCTGCTTTCCCTTCCTGCCGCCTTGCCGCTTCTCTCTTTAGGGGCTTCACGCGAGCCATACTTCCCCGCCCCGGATGATGCGGGCGGCTGGCGGAATTTAGAGCGCCCCGCCGACATTCGCAAAGTGACTGGCATCGATGCCGCCAGGCTCGACGCGGCTTTTCAATACACCCAGACGAGCAGCCAACACGGCGGATTACTGGTCGTCCGGCATGGCCATTTGGTTTATGAGAAATACTTCGGCAAAGGCAACCGGCAAGCCAACCCGAACATGTATTCCATCGGCAAAATGTTCACCAGCGCGTCTCTGGGAATTCTGTTGTCGGAAAAGGCCAGCCGCTTTCCGGACGGCCTGAAGCAGAAAGTGTTCACCCAGGAATACCTGCCAGAAGCGTTTCCGCTGAGCGATCCGCGTCTGGCCAATATCGAACTCGGCAATTTACTCACCATGACCTCAGGCATTCAGGCCGCGCGAGTGGTTCCACCCGGCGCGCCCGCCGCTTCGGCCAACGGCCACTTGACCGCCATCGTGCATGGAGAGAACGTCTACCTACCGTATTGGACTCCGCCGAATCCCGCGACGGATCAGGACGGAAGCGCCCTGCGCGTCAAGATGTGGACCGGAGCAGGCGAAGGCTATCTTTACTCGCGCGATCCGCACATCGCCTCCATCGTCTTGCGCCGCGTAGCTGGCATGGAACTACAGGAATACATCCATCAAAAGCTGGCTACCCCGATGGGTTGGGGCCGCTGGGGTTACGCCACTCATCTGCGCAGCGGCGATCTCCCGCACACGCCCGGCGAAGGCGGCATTGCGCTGCATGCCACCGATGCGCTGCGCTTCGGCTATCTCCTGCTGCAGCACGGACGCTGGCAAAACCGTCAACTCATTCCAGCCGAATATGTTCAGCTTTGCAGCCGGCCGTCGCCGTTCAACCCGCATTCTCCCTTCAGCCTGCAATTCGAAGTAAACGCCGACGGCCACGTAGCGGGAGCGCCGCGCGACACGTTTTTCAAATCAGGCGCGGGGGGCTTTGGTCTCTATATGATCCCGTCGCTGGATATGGTGATTTACAAAATGTCTTCGGTCAGCGACGAGACGTACAATCCCGCGGCTACCGGCTTGCCGCAAACCTATCAATACGACGGTTCGCGTGACCACTGGAAACCGCACCCGTTCAATCAGTTTGTCGACGGCCCAGTGGAAGGCGATACCGGCGTCCGCAGAACGTTGGAGATGGTGGTTGCCGCAGTGGTGGATGCTTAGCTGCGAGCTAAAATAGGGTAGGCCTTCAACAGATGCGAACCGTGCACGATCAACTCCTAGCGCGTATCACCATCAACCCAGAGGTGCGTTTCGGGAAACCATGCATCCGGGGCCATCGCATCACTGTTCAGGAAATTTTAGAATGGCTCTCAACCGGAGCCTCGCAGGACCAGATCCTTTCCGATTACCCGCAGCTCGAAACTGAAGATTTCCTTGCGGTGTACGCGTATGCCGCGGAACTAACAGCCGAACGTAAAGCCTCCGAACGATGAAGCTTCTCTTCGACGAAAGCCTCTCGCCGAAGTTGGTAAATCTTCTTAACGACCTTTTCCCAGAGTCCGAAAGCGCGCTTAGAAATGGACTCTCAGGTAGCGGTGACATGAGAATCCTGGAGTATGCCTGCACGGGGCAATTTGTCCTGGTTTCAACTGACCGCGATTTCGAGCGGCTGGCAGCCGGAATGAACGATGCAAATGTGGTTATTCTTTACGCGTGTAACTATCCCACGGAGATCGCAGCCGAGGTGCTCCGACCGAACGCGATTCGCATCACCGAGCTAGTGATGTCGCGAGAACGTCTAATCCTTCTCAAGAGATAGCCATAATTACCCGGAAGTCGCCCTTACTCGCAATTTACCCTGCAGCTCAACTTAGCCGCTTCCGATCGAAATAAATCATTCCCCGGAAACTGGTGGGCCAGTTCCGTAATCAACGTACCGGCCTCTCCCTTATTTCCCTCGCGCAGAGCGGCAATCGCTAGCAGAATTTTCGCGTAGGGTTTAAGGTAATGCCCCTCATTGGCCACAATCCGCAGCTTTGCCACTCCGGCCTGTTTGTCCGTCTGCGCGCCGGTCATGCGCAAGAGCAAACGGACCGGGGCCACCTTCTGACTCAACAGATAATTCTCCACGCCTGCCGCCAAATACGCATCTTTACCGTTCGGATATTTGGCCAACAGCACATCAGCATCATTTCTTGATTCCTTAATTTCATTCAAGGACTGCCAATATTGCTTTTCGATTAACGCCAGGTAATCGGCATGCAGCGCAATCCGCATTACCGTCGAGAACATAGCTCTCTCCGAATTGGGATCGCGCTGTAGCATTGCGTCCGACAGTTGCTTGCTTTTCAACAACGCCGCTTCGAAAGCGCTCTTTATTTTCGCGTCAGGTGCGGGCTTCTTCTCGCCGAAAAACCTGCGATTTTCGACAAAAAGCTCTGAATGCAAAATCTTCAGGCGATCAAACTCAGAAAACAAATAGGCCGCCGCGTCCGACACCGGACCGAACGGGTCTTCCGGATGCAACCGCTCCCACTCCTGAAAATCACGGTGCGCCCCGGCAAAATCGAGATTGTACATGGCGCTATATCCCTGGTCAAGCAAATCGCCCGCCGCGGGGACATTCACGGGCGCCGCTAATAACGCGAGAACGACGATACCAGCAAAAAGAATCAAGCTTCCTCTACTATAGGGCGCTTTTTTGCATCCCCTTCATAATGGAGACGGTATATGCCGCCATCGGAGTTTCCGGTTAGTCTCATTGTTCCTTGCTACAACGAAGCAAAGCGCCTGAATGCCGCAAGCTTTCGCGCATTTCTCGCCCAGCCCTCGGACGTAAGGTTTCTTTTTGTCGACGATGGCAGCACAGACACCACAATGGCGGTGCTTCTGCAAATCATTGCCGGTTTCGAGCAGCGCGCCGGCATTTTGCATTGCGCCAAGAACGGCGGCAAAGGGGAAGCCGTGCGCCTGGGTATTCTCAGCGCTCTCTCCACTTTCCATCCGCATGCCGTCGGATTCTGGGATGCCGATCTAGCCACGCCGCTCGCTTCCGTCGCCTCTCTCTTGTCTGTTTTAAAGGACCAGCCGCACATTGAGATGGTCTTCGGCGCGCGCGTAAAGCTGTTGGGCCGCCATGTGGAGCGCCGCGCGATCCGCCATTACCTGGGCCGCGTGTTTGCCACCTTCGTTTCGAATATGCTGGGCTTGTCCATTTACGACAGCCAGTGCGGCGCCAAACTATTTCGAGTCACCGCCGGGACCGAAGCCATCTTTGCTGAGCCATTCATTTCCAAATGGGTATTCGATGTGGAAATATTAGCGCGATACCTGACGATTCACGGTAAAGACCCACACCACTTGGAGCATATCGTCTATGAATATCCGCTTGAGGCCTGGGCTGACGTTGCCGGCTCAAAAGTGCAGCCCAAAGATTTCTTCACGGCGCTAGTCGATATGGCCCGCATCCGCCGCAAATATCTCAAACCCGGAAATAGTCGCCGCGCCA
>DASXGT010000177.1:0-11511 GCA_036488895.1 Bryobacteraceae bacterium
TGCCGGGATCCGTAATGCTCAGATCGCTATACCGTGATTGCACCTGCCCGTTCGCGGCAACAACGGATGAGTAACCTCCGTTGCCGGCGGAAACAACCACCACCACGCCGCTTTTAACCAACCGGTCGACTTCCACGCACAGCGGACTTTGGCCGCAGCCAAACCACCTCGGGTCGAAATCATAGCCAAGGCTCAGATTCGCGCCGTGAATCAGCAGGCGTTTGCCGTATTGATTCCATTTCTGAATCTGATCGATGGCCATCAGAACCCAACTCACCTTGCCTTGGCCGGGCGTCTGTTTGATATCGCCAGTGCCGGGGAAATCAGCGATGACTTTGAGGCTGACCAATTTCGCTTTTGGCGCAACGCCAGAGATGGAACGCAATAATTCGGCGCGCTGCGGAATCGCCTTATCGGTTAGTTCGTCGCGAACTTCGGTACCGACCACTCTTTCGCCGTTGGGATCTTTCGAGTCCCATTGACCGGCGATGATTCCAGCGACGTGGGTGCCATGTCCGAAACGATCGAGCAGGGCGGTTGGGTCCGATTTGGGTATTTCTTCAGGCGTGCTTACAGCGGGCGAAGGCGTACTTCGACCGTCCGGGGTGAAATCGCGATGAACCACGGGCAGCAAGGCGGGATCAGGAGCAAAACCGCGCTGGTTCGCTTGAAAATGCGGATGATCCGCTTGAATCCCAGAATCGAGCACGGCCCAGACAATACCCTCGCCATGCGCTTGAAAGGCTCTTTGCGCGGCATCCGCCTTCACGGTGGTGAGCGATTTGGTCAACGTAATACTGACCTGCTGATCTTCCCAAATGCGGTAGACGACGCTGCCGCCGCGGCCGTATTTATCTGTCAGCGCACGCGCTTCTTGCGCCAGATCCAAAATCTGCCGGGCCGAGAGGCAGGCAAACAAATAGGGCGTCAGTTCGACATAGCGTACCTTCCATTCGTCGGCGCGCTGCTTTGTATATTTCATGGCGCCATCGACGCCGCCTGAAAAAAGCTCGTTGAGAGAGATAATTACGTCAAAGTTTCTATCGGGAGCGTGGTCTTCGTTAATTGCTTTCACTACTTGTGAAAGCAAAGGCTCGGTCACGATGCTGCGCATCATGTCGAGTTTGATTTGTTCGCGTTGCTGCTGCTGGTCTTTCAACAGCGTTAGTCTACCTTATAAGCACTACGGGGTGCGTCAGTCATTTACCATGGATTTCAATGGTTAGATTCTGCTCAGCGTTCCTTGCCTTGACCTTAGTGATCTTGTTGCCAGCCCAGACGCCCCAAAAGTCGCTGGCGAGCTTGAAAGACGAGTACTGGGATTTCGCGCTGCGTGAGCGGCCGGATTTAGGACTCGTGGCCGGAGAGGTCCGGTATAACGACCGGCTGCCGGATTATTCGCTGGCTCACGTCAAAGAAGTACAAGCGCAAGAAGAGGGGCTGCTGCGCCGGGCCCTGGCGATCGATGCCAGTCACTTGGGTGAACAGGATCAACTGGACAAGGCGCTGCTGGTGCGCCTGTTAAAGGACCGGCTCGCATCAATTCGTTGGAAGACCTACGAAATGCCAGTGGATCAGTTCAACGGTGTGCAAATTTGGCTGCCGCAAATTGCCACCTTGGCTCCCTTTGACACCGTGCAGCATTACCAGGATTGGATTGCGAGGCTGCACCAGGTTCCGCGCGTGTTGAATCAGGTAACCGAGGTGCTACAGCAAGGCTTGCGCGATAAATTGATGCCGCCGAAGTATCTGCTGGAAAAAGCGGTGAAACAAACCAGAGATCTGGCCAACTCGAGCGGATTAGCAAACCCGTTCGCCGCCCCGGCGACGCATATTCCCACTAGCTTCGCGCCCGCCGATCGCAAACGCCTGCATGACCAGATTGTGGCGGCGGTGGATAGCGAAGTACGGCCCGCTTACGCACGTTTTGAAAAGTTTCTGGCCAGCGATTATGCTCCGAAGGGACGAACGGAATTTGGAGTTTGGTCGCTGCCGGATGGAGAAGCGCGCTATCGTTTTGCCATTCACCTGCAGACCAGCCTGGACATGCCTCCGGCGGAGATTCATCAACTGGGCCTCAACCAGGTGGCCGATGTCGAAAAACAAATTACGGCATTGGCGAAGAAGGCTGGCTATCCCGATGCGAAGAGCTTTACAACGGCAGTGCACGCCGACCCGAAATTAAAGGCGAAGTCGCGTGAGCAGATCCTGGATAATTTCCGCCGCTACATAGGTCAAATGGAACCGAAGCTCCCGCAGTTATTCGGCATACTCCCCAAGAACCGGTTAGTAGTGACATCGGTGCCAGCGTACATGGAAAAAGATGGCTCCACGGAATACCAGCCAGGGTCGGCGGATGGTTCGCGGGCCGGGCAGGTTTGGGTGGATACTTACGACCCCACACACCATGACATGCTCGACGACGAAGCAACCGCGTATCACGAGGGCATTCCGGGACATCACATGCAGATTTCCATCATGATGGAACGACCGGGCCTGCACCCGTTTCATCGCGAATCGGCGGAGGTCATGAATGCGTATACGGAAGGTTGGGCGCTTTACGCGGAAAGGCTGGGAAAAGAGGTCGGATTTTACCAGGCTCCGGCGAGCGACTTAGGCCGCCTGCAGAGCGAATTGTTTCGCGCGGTGCGCCTGGTGGTGGACACCGGTGTTCATTACAAACATTGGAGCAGGCAGCAGATGGCGGATTATTTTCAACAGCACATGGGCTTTCTGGAGCAAGCCGAGATAGACCGTTATATCGCGTGGCCGGGGCAGGCGCTGGGTTACAAGATGGGGCAGTTGAAAATCATTGAGCTGCGCGAAAAAGCACACGCGCAGCTCGGAGCAAAGTTTGATATTCGCGCCTTTCACGATGAAGTGCTCAGCGCCGGACCCATGCCGCTCGATATGCTGCAAAAGCGCGTGGAAGACTGGCTGGCGCGGCAACGCCGAAAGTAAGCTGATATCGTAATTGAGTAAACACTCATTCACAATTGGACTTCTTTGGCACGCCCTAAAAGTGACGATAAACGGAACGCGATTCTAGCGGCAGCCACGAAAGTATTTGCGGAACGCGGGCTGGGTGCGGCGCCCACGGCGGCGATTTCAAAGGAAGCCGGCATCGCTGAAGGAACGCTGTTCACGTACTTCAAAACGAAAGACGATTTGGTGAACGCGCTTTACCGCGAGATCAAACTAGACCTGGCTGGTGCGATGCTTTCCGATTTTCCACGCACCAAAGATGTCCGCAAAAAGCTGCGCTATGTCTGGGATTGTTATGTGAATTGGGGTGTGGCGCATCCAGAGCAGCGTAAGGTGCTGGCGCAGTTGAGCGTATCGGACATTCTTACGAAAGAGACGAAGGCTGCCGGATCAGCGCCGTTTGCAGAGGTGCAAGCGACGGCTAACGAAGCTATCGCCCTGCATCTTTTTAAAGATCTTCCGCAGTCGTTTATTGCGGCATGTATGCAAAGCTTGGCGGAAACAACCATGGATTTCATGGCGGCGGACAGCGCCGGCGCGGATCGGTACCGCACGCTGGGGTTCAAATTGTTTTGGAATGGGGTTACGGCGGAAGTTGTAAAACGCGCGTGAAGGGTCGTGACGCTAGGGCCGGCTCAGCAGACGCCGCCGGACAATTTGATTTACATTTTCCGACCGCCGGGTATCACCACTCGCGAAAGCTCCGAAGCATTCCGATGCAGCCCGCTGAAGCCTTCTTTGTTCGTCATCATCGTTTCCGGCGCTCCTCTTCATTAGCCACTCCTGGGTTGCCTGATCTAGAACGGCGGAAAGCGAGATCTTACGGCGGCGCTCTTCGCGCTCCAAAGCGGATTTGAGGTCCGCTGAAACACTCCAACTATACCGTTCCGTCTTCATTCATTAAATCGTAGCGCATTTTGCTTGCAACATGAGTGAGTACTCAAACATCAGATAACCAAGGATAGGGATTCGCATGAACGTACTTATTTTCGGCGCGACAGGCATGGTGGGGCAAGGGGTTCTGCGCGAATGCCTGCTTGCGCCGGATGTGCGGCTAGTGCAGACGGTCGGGCGCACGGCGACCGGCGTACGGCATCTGAAATTACGGGACCTGGTTCAGAAAGACCTGTTCCATTACGCGAATGAGGCTGATTTCTCGGGCTTCGATGCCTGCTTCTTTTGCCTGGGCGTTTCCTCGGTCGGGATGAAAGAAGCAGACTATGAGCGCGTCACGTATGGCATCACGTTGGCGGCAGCCGAGACTCTGTCGCGGCTGAATCCGCGCATGACGTTTATATATGTCTCAGGTGCGGGCACGGATAGCTCGGAGAAAGGGCGAAACATGTGGGCGCGCATAAAGGGCAGGACCGAAAACGCAGTCATGCGCTTGCCTTTCAAAGACGCGTACATGTTCCGGCCAGGCGCGATTGAGGCATCGCACGGCGAACGGTCAAAGACACCCGCCTATCGCGTTTTCTCCGTAGCCTTGAAACCTTTATTGACGCTGCTACGCAAGATTTTTCCCGATTCCATTTTAACTACGGAACAGATCGGCCTTGCGATGCTCAACGCCGCCCGGCGCGGGGCTCCGAAACATGTTCTGAATCCGAAAGATATTCGGCTGCTCTCTATTTAAATCATTTTTCGAAAGGAATTATTTTTTATGTATCAAGTTTGGCTTATCACTGGAAGCTCGCGCGGTCTCGGACGGTCTCTCGCGGAAGCCGTGTTAGAGGCCGGTCACAAACTGGTCGCCACGGCGCGTAAGCCGGAACAATTGGCGGACCTCGTGCAGAAATATGGTGAACAGGTACACGCGGTTGCATTGGATGTAGCGGACGCAGCGGCGGCACGCAACGCTATTCAGACTGCTGTTGCAGCGTTCGGCCGTCTGGACGTGGTGGTGAACAATGCCGGCTATGGCAATCTGGCATCGATCGAGGATGTAACCGACGAGGATTTCCGGGCGCAAATAGAAACCAATTTCTATGGAGTGGTGAACGTCACCAAGGCCGCACTACCCGTGCTGCGCGAGCAAGGCAGCGGCCACATCATTCAGATTTCTTCTATCGGCGGACGAGCTGGCACGCCAGGACTCAGCGCCTACCAATCGGCAAAGTGGGCAGTGGAAGGGTTCTCCGAAGTTTTATCAAAAGAAGTCGCGTCTCTCGGCATCAAGGTGACGATTGTAGAGCCGGGAGGCTTTCGCACGGATTGGGGCGGCAGCAGCATGACGATTTCCAAATGGCGCGAGGAGTATAACCCGACCTTGGGACTTTTGACCGAATGGAGACGGAACCACCAGGGCAAGGAACGCGGCAATCCTGCAAAGGCGGCGGAGGTGATTCTGCAGGTTGCGGCAATGGAAGAACCTCCGCTGCGATTGCTGCTTGGCAGTGACGCTGTATACCTGGCTGGCCTGGTTGCGGCCCAGCGGGCAGCCGAAGATGAGAAGTGGAAGGAATTAGGCCTCTCCACTGATTTCGAAGGCTCCGCCAGCGCGGAAGAAGAACTGGCCGAGTTTGTGCGGTTGGCCCGGAGATAAGGACGGCGCCTGTCTAGCTCAGCACAATTTTCCGTGTGAAGTGCAGGACTAGCCCAAACACCAAATGCGATGCTAGCGCATTAACGTGGGATAAGAACGGTGTATCTATCGGAAGTTTGGAAAGTCCGAGTATCGGAACAGCGATTTCATCGGCGCCAAGCCAAACAGCGACGCCATACCCCATACCGGCGCCTGTTTCAATTGAGGTCGAGGGAGCCAATGCCCCGTACAAAGCGCCAAGCTTGGCTCCCATTCCGTAGTGCACCACCGGTCCAGCCCATTTTTTCTCAATGGTGGTTAGTTGGTGGTGGAAAACCGCCGTCGAAATGGCGTTCGCTGCCTTCGCGGTGGCGTCGTCCCCGCTGCTTTCTTGCTTTTGCTCTTGCGTTTGGTCCCACGCGTGTTCGGAGCGCGACATGGATTCCCCTACAGCGGCGACAGCGGCCTGGAATTTGTTCATTGCCAGGGCCGCGATCAAGCCGCCTATGGCTCCCGCGGCGATGCTCTCAAACACGTTAGGCTCTGTACGGGAAGATTCCATGACTTCCTCTAACCTATTAGACAGCTTTGTGATGGCCGTTGCTACCCAAATTTGTGCATTCGGTACCGATGTAAGGCGTTGCGTTACCTTTTGAAGTGATGCATAGACGACTCGCGCTTTGTTTAGCCGCGGCGGCGCTTCCGCTGCTTTCCGCCATTCCGCAGCCGGTACGAACGGATAAAGGATTGGTTTCGGGAACGCCGGGATCAGACCCGGAAGTCATCGCCTTCAAAGGGATACCGTTCGCCGCGCCGCCGGTGGGCGATTCGCGCTGGCGGGCGCCGGAACCCGCTGCGCCCTGGACGGGCGTGAAGAAAGCCGATCAATTTTCCCGCAGTTGCATCCAGAAAATCTCGCAAGAGCATAAGCCGTGGACGTATGAATTTTTGGCGCACAACGAGGTGAGCGAAGACTGCCTCTACCTCAACGTTTGGACGGGCGCGAAAACGGCGAATGATAAGCGCGCCGTCTTCGTGTGGCTCTACGGTGGCGGGTTCACCGAAGGCTCAACGGCCGTGCCTGCCTACGATGGCGAGAAACTCGCCGAACGCGGAGCAGTGGTGGTGACGATGAATTACCGCTTGGGCGTATTCGGGTTTCTGGCGCACCCGGAACTCAGCCAGGAATCGCAGCACGGCGCTTCGGGTAATTATGGATTGCTGGATCAGATTGCGGCGCTCGCCTGGGTGCGGAAAAATATCGCGGCCTTTGGCGGCGATCCGGAACGAGTCACTCTGGGCGGACAATCGGCGGGCGCCGCTTCCGTGCATGATCTTATCGCATCGGGTCTAGCCAAAGGATTATTTCAGCGGGCAATTGCGGAGAGCGGCTCCAGCGTTGCATCAGCGCCCTTCGCTAATCTGCACGAGGCCGAAGAGCAAGGCGTGAACTTTGCGGCGAATAAAGGAGCGCATTCACTGAAAGAATTGCGCGCGCTGCCGTGGCGGGATTTGCTTCCGAATGCGGCGAAAGGTCCGGCATTCCCATTCCGCCCGATCGCGGACGGATGGGTATTAACCGCAGCCGAAAAGCAAAATGACGTGCCGATTTTGACCGGCTGGACAGCGGACGAAGCATCTTCTCAGGCGGACTATGGAAAGGCTACGGCGGAGCAATGGCAGGAGCGGGCGCAAAAGCGCTTTGGAGACCGGGCCAACGCGTTCTTGCAACTGTATCCTGTTGCTTTTCAGAACGCCGCCGCGCGCGATCAAAACTTAGTTTCGATGTATCTGTGGGCGGCGGAGCGCGCCAAGACCGCAAAGACCAAAGCATTCACTTACTATTGGACTCATACCTTGCCTGGACCCGACAGCGCACGCTACGGCGCGTTCCATTCATCTGAAGTTCCTTACGTATTCGATTCCCTGAACAAGGCGAACCGGCCGTGGACCGCCGAAGATCACAAAATTGCCCAGACGACTGACAGCTATTGGATGAACTTTATCAATCATGGAGATCCAAACGGAAAAGGGTTGGCGCTTTGGCCGGCCTTTGCCGATCAGAATCCGGCCACCATGGAACTGGGCAACAATTTCGCGCAGCGGCCTATTGCGGAAAAAGCCGAGCTTGCTTTCTTTCAGCAGTATTTTGCGGCGCGCTAACCGATGCACATTTATTCCAGAGTCGGCGAATGCTGCATGATCCGGTAGGCGGCTAATTCCCAGTTCAGAGGCACGGCGCGATCCCGGCTGCCTTTGATAACCAATTGATAGGCGGGTGGCACGGAGGCGATGCCGTCTTGCCGGAGACGTTCCCGCAGGGCGCGAAGCCCGTTTTGGCTGGCGAAGAAGTGCATGGCCGCCGAAGTACCCGCTCCAGTCACGCCGGAAACGATGATGGTGCGGGAGTCCTGGCTGGCCAGCGATTGATTAGGGAACACCGTAATGAGGCCGTAGACTAACACCAATTCCTGGTCCCTATCACGCTTGGGAACGAATGTTTGTCCGTTTTTCGCGCCGGAAGGACGTTCCTGAATCACTTCCTCGCCGATTTGACTGTCTTCGTGAATGCCAAAGGGCGTGTTGCTTAAGATGCGGGCAGCATAAGTACTGTAGCTGGGGCTTCCCACCAACAGCACATTTCGATTGCGCAAAGCGGCCGGACGAAAAGTGTTCTCCGGCAGGAAATCGACCGATCCGCCGCCGCTGGCAACCACTTGGGCGGCCAGAACCGCAGCTTCGGCATCGCCGAAAAGCGGTGAATCGCCGGAGAAATACATATATGGCTGCCAGCCAGGTCCGGGCAAGCGAAGGTGTGAATACCACGGATTGTTATCTGGCGAAATGAGCAGGAACGTATTTCTGCGGGGCGGTTGTTGGAATGACTTGATGAGCAGCGACGGCGGAGTTGCTACGCACAGAAGAAGATTACCACCGGGCTTGGCGATGGAACCCCAAAATTCGCCAAAGACCGGAGCAAGCCTGGCGGAAGGCTGAAAAAGGAAAAGCCGCGCGGCAAGCCCACCGATAATTGCCAGGAAGAGTAGGTTCAAGCCGAAGCGTTTGAAGAATAATTGAGCGGGGGGTTCAAGCGTCAGCGCGGGTTCAACTAAAGTTATGGAAGCTGGAGCTGCTTCTTCCGGTATTAGACCCGCTTCATAAAAATACGGCGTATACGAACCTTTGCGCAGCCCGATGCGAATTTTCGCGTGAGGGTTTTCGACCTCGTAGAACTGCTCCAGTTTCTGTCGCAAATCATGCGCACGGCCGCGCACCCCGGAATCGGCCGCGGGAGAATAATCGCGCGGCCGGCCCAGCGCTTCGGTGCCAATGGAATACTCGGTAATTTCTTCAGCACGGCCCGCGTCTTCCATTTCACAGATGTAGCGCAGGAACTTTCTCAACTGATCGGCGCGGGCAAGCACCTGACTGCGCAAGACCAAGTCCAAAGCCTGCTGCTTTTCCGCAGAACTAAACGTGTGTTCCGGCAAGGTCCGCATTTGGTCTGGGCCGATTTTATCACCTGTTAACGGGCGCGTTACACGCGTTCGTCGCGTCTCCTAACGTTTTGTAACCAGAATCAGGCTTGTTAACTTGTTGCTTCCACTGCATGATGTCGAACAGGGGTGAACCATGCAAGTTCATGAAGGGGTAAAGACCAGATTATGGGGACGCGCGGGTAGTGGCACGCTTCTGGCTATTGTTATTTTCTGTTTGGCAGCCTTTTCGGTCCAGGCGCAGGTCATCTCCAGCGCTGAAATCAGAGGCTTAGTGACCGATGCGAGCGGCGGCGTGTTGCAGACGGCGAAAGTATCGCTTGAGAATCTGGACACTCATCTTATTCAATCGGCGTCGGTCGCATCGAACGGCGAGTACCTTTTTACGGCGCTTCCTATCGGGCGCTATCAGCTTCGCGTGGAGGCGCCGGGTTTCAAGACATACGTAGTCCCCGAAGTGACGCTGGCGTCCGGCGACAAAGCGCGCGAAGACGTGGCTATGCAGGTGGGCGCGGTGACGGAAAACGTACAAGTGCAGGGTCAAGCGCCTGCATTGCAAACAGATAGCGCGACCTTTGGAACATTAGTGACCACGCGAGCGGTGCAAGACTTGCCGCTCAACGGACGCAATTTCATGACTTTGGTTCAATTAACGGCAGGCGCTACCGAGGGATTGGCCAGCAATACCTTGAGCGGTAACCGGCCGGATGACCGCAGGCAAAGCTCCGTCCTGGTGATCAACGGGGCAAGCGTACCCAATTGGCTGCTAGATGGCATGGACAATTTCGAGCGTATTCAGAACGATATCGTGGTGAAGCCGTCCATTGACGGCATCGCCGAGATCCGAGTGTTGACGAACGACTTTGATGCTTCCATCGGGCGCTCCGCGAACGGAGTGGTTTCCATCATCACCAAGTCGGGAACGGATGCGTTTCACGGCAGCCTGTATGAATATCTGCGCAATGATGCCATGGACGCCAAAAATTTCTTCGCGCGCGTCAACCCTGAATATCGCTTCAACGATTTCGGCGGCAGTATCGGCGGCCCTATTAAGAAGAATAAGACGTTCGGCTTTTTTGATTATGAGCGTTATTTTCTGCGCCAAGGCCAGACTTACACAGCTACCATCCCGACGTTAGCCATGCGCAACGGTAACTACTCTGGCGTGGCCACAATTTATGATCCGGCCACGACGGCCGCTAATCCGAACACACCCGGCGCGTATATGCGAACGGTGTTTCCCAATAACACGATTCCCACCAGCAGAATTAGCCCGGTTGCCACGAACTTCATGAACCTGTATCCCGCTCCGCAAACCGGCGGCCTGGTGAACAACTACACGTCCGCGTTGAAGAAAACGCAGGATTACGATACTTACGACGTTCGCGTAGATCATCACTTCAACGAGTTGAATACATTTTTTGCGCGCTACTCGTACAACGACGGCACAACCTATACGCCAGGCGCGTTTCCGATAGTGAATGGAATCGACCCCGGCGGGAATGCGGGCGTGTTCCCAGGCACTGCGCTACAAAGGTCCCAGGCCTTGCAAGCTAACTACGTGCATATCTTTACCCCCGCCGTGCTGTTGGAACTGAAAGCGGGGTTTCAGCGCTTCGCTCTGAATTCGCAACCGGTGGATCTAGGACAGAATCTAGCTACGCAGTTTGGGATTCCCGGAGCCAATCACGATAACGTCAGCTCGGGATTGCCGCTGATGCAGCCGGCCGGCTACGAAACGCTGGGGGGCGCGTCCTTCATTCCCCTGATTGAGTTTGAAAATACGTTTTCCTATACCGGGTCGCTTTCCTGGACCAAGGGCGCGCATAACCTGCGCATGGGCGCGGGACTGATCCGGCGGCAGGTGATCGATACGCAAAGCTCGTATCCACGCGGCGCCTTTAACTTTGACGGAAACGCCACGAATGATCCCTCAGGCAAAGTAGCTTCGGGAAATGCGATTGCTTCCTGGCTTCTGGGATTGCCGTCCATCGGGCAGCTGAATCAAAACCTAGGCTGGAATGGCTACCGCATGTGGGAGCCGAACGTGTGGTTTCAGGATGACTGGCGGGTGAATCGCAAGCTTACCTTGAACCTGGGGCTGCGCTACGACGTTTTCACGCCGCTGGTGGAAGTGAACAATCAAATCTCCAACTTCGATCCAGCCACAAACAAAATTATCGTCGCGGGAGTGAACGGCGTGTCGCGTTCCGCGGGCGTTAAAACCGACTATACGAATATTGCGCCGCGCTTTGGATTCGCCTACACGCCGAAACGGAGCCTGGTGATTCGCGGCGGTTTTGGAATCGCCTATGTTCCGGAGAACGCCAATTCGAACGGCCTTCTAAAAAATCCGCCGTTCACCAACGGCTACTCCTATATCAATGATCAAATCCTTCCGACGCACACGCTGGCGCAGGGCTTCCCTCCCCCGATGCCCGAGAGCTTGACGAATCCGACCACAGGCTTGATTGCCGTTGCCACGAATTACGGATCGACACGCGT
>DASXGT010000077.1:0-31538 GCA_036488895.1 Bryobacteraceae bacterium
TGCGCCCACCATCTTCGGTGACGGCGAGCAAAGCCGTGACTTTATCTACGTAGAGGATCTGGTTGCCCTTCTCCTGAAAGCATCCGAATCGCAAGGCCTTTCCGGCATGGTCTTCAATGCGGGAAATGGCCAGCGCATCACACTGAATCAAACTTGGGAATTGCTGCAGAAAATGGAGGGCGTGCGCCTGCCCGCAAAATATGCTCCAGCCCGTGCGGGCGACGTGCGGGATTCACAGGCCGATATCACCGCGGCCGTTCGCTATCTGGAGTATGCTCCGCGGTTCACGTTTGAACAGGGTTTACGTGAGACGCTGGAATGGTACCGGTCTACCTCGGCAATAACAAAAGTGGCCACAACGTGAGCGCTCATCGCCAATCCGATTTCCGCCTGGAGGACGACGGCATTTACCGCTGCGCCGCCTTTCAGCATTTTCTTTGGCAGGAGCACGGTTTCGGCACTCGCATGGCGAATCCCACTGCTGCCATTACGCTTCGTCAGATTCATTCCGGCCAGGTCTGGAACGCGCACCGCTTATCAGCGGATCGTCAACAAGAAGGTGACGCGCTCTTCACCGACGATATTCAGCGCGGCATCGGCGTGCGCACGGCTGATTGCGTTCCGTTGCTGTTGCTCGATACACAAAATCGCGCGGTGGCCGCGGTGCATGCAGGCTGGCGCGGCAGCGCTGCCGCCATCGTGCGGCGCACGCTCGAAAAAATGGAGCAAGATTGCGGCACGAATGCGGCTAATGTTTGCGCGGCGCTGGGACCCTGCATTCGTGAGTGCTGTTATGAAGTCGGCGACGAAGTGGCCAGGCAGTTTGTGCCGCTCTTTCCCGAATGGGAGCAGCTTAGTGGCGGGAAATTCCATTTGGACTTGCCTGAAGCCAATCGCCGTCATCTACTGGCCGCCGGAGTATCATCCGATCACATCTTCGATTGTTGCCTTTGCACAAGCTGCAATCCGGAACAGTTCTTCTCCTACCGCCGCGAGCCGCAAAACCCCGGCCGCATGTTGAGCGCCATTTGCCGTCTGGTTTGACTTACCGAGCCGTGACCGTGAGGGAGCGGTTGGATGTATCTAGTTGGATGCAAATCGCATCCACTCAGAAGACTTTCTAAATCCAAGGAGACTCAAACATGAACAGAACATCCAAAGCCCATTGGGCCGGCGATCTGCCGACAGGCACAGGCACGATATCCACCGCTAGCGGAGTGCTGGCTAATACCCCTTATTCGTTCAAGACCCGCTTCGAGCAGGGCATTGGCACGAATCCGGAAGAGCTTTTGGCTGCGGCGCACGCGGGCTGCTTCTCCATGGCGCTTTCCATGATTTTGGGGCTTGATGGTCTAAAGGCCGATAGCATCGATACTTCGTGCACCATCACTCTCGACAAACAGGGCGATGGCTTTTCCATTACACGTAGCCATCTTCAATTGGTCGCGAAAATTCCAGGCGCAACGGAAGAAGCTTTCATCCGCGCTACCAACATGGCCAAGGAAGGCTGCCCAGTTTCCAAGCTTTTCGATACCGAGATTATTCTGGACGCGAAACTCGAAAGCTGATTTTACCCATTTAGTCCGATTCTCGCGCCAGATAGTAATGCACCGCGGGCGTAACAATCAGTGAGAGCGCCATGGAGGCAACCACGCCTCCAATCACCGCGATCGCTAATGGCTGTAACATTTGGGAACCGGCGCCGAGGGCTAACGACAACGGCGCCATTCCCGCTACCGTAGCCAGCGCCGTCATCATGATGGGCCGCAGGCGCCGCTCACCGGCCTCTATCATGGCCTGCCTGGGCGAAGAACCTTCCGCGCGGAACTTCTGATCCGCATCCAGCAGCAGAATCCCGTTCTTCGCGACAATGCCGATGACCATAATCAATCCCATGAACGACGAGATGTTAAACGTCGTGCCAGTGATGTACAGCGCGAAGAATACTCCGGAAGACGATAGCAACGCTGACGAGAGAATCGCGATGGGCGCGGCAAATCCGCCGAATTCGATCAGCAGCACGATAAACACCAGAACGATAGCTGCTGCGAGTACAAATAATAAGTCATGGAACGATTGTTGCTGTTCCTTGTAGAGTCCGCCGTATTCCACGCGAATGGCCGGTGGGAGATGGAGTCCAGCGACGGCCTTTTGTACCAGAGCGATGCCTTCGCCAAGACTGAGTCCTTCCAGTCGTCCTGTGACGGCGATATCCCGCTGTAGATTTTCGCGGCGGACTTCGATTTGTCCGGGGTCGTTCGTAATTGCCGCCAATGTGCCGAGCGTGGCCACTTTTCCGGTCGAGCTCACCAGCAGCGTATTGCGTATGGAATCGAGCGATGAGCGCGTGTCCGGCGGGAAGGTAACGCGCAAAGTGTATGAGCGGTTTTTCACCACAATCGGGACGGTAGCAGGCTCGCCTTGCAGCAACGCGCTGGCGTCGATTTCCACTTCTTGCGGCGTAAACCCGCCCCGCGCCGTCACGGATTGATCTACGTTGAAAAGCATCGCCGGACCGCTGATGGTGTTCTCAATGCCGTTCTTGACGTCCGTCACACCCTTGATGCCTTTGATGGCGTCTCCCACCTTCGGTCCCCAAGTCTTCAGAATGTCGAGATTTTCAGAGAACAGCTTGATCTCGATGGGATCGGGCGAACTGGTGAGATCGCCGATCATGTCTTCCAGCACTTGATGAAAATCCGTGTCCAATTGCGGAAACTGTTGATTGATTTTCTGACGCAAGTCGGAAATGATCTCGTCCACCGCGCGATCCCGTTTCGCTTTCAACTTGATGGAAATGTCGCCTCCATTGGCTTCCGTGACTGCGGCCAGCCCCAGTTGCATGCCCGTGCGGCGCGACGAGCTTTCCACTTCCGGCAAGGAATGAACGATTTTCTCGACGCCGGTCAAGACGTGGTTAGTATCGGCCAGCGAAGAACCAGCCGGCATCAGATAGTCCAATACAATGCTGCCTTCGTCCATGCTGGGAAGCAGATCGCTTCCCAGCACGCGATAACAGAAAAAGGAGACGATGCCCAACACCACGCAACCTGCCGCTAGAATGAACGGGCGGCCAATCGCGCCTTCCATGATACGCGCGTACAGGCGGATGACGCGGCCGTTAGTCGTGTGGGTGTGACCTTGCCGGCCGCTGGATCGCAGCACCACGTGGCTCAACGCCGGAGTCCAGGTCAACGCCAACACCAGTGACGTGAGAAGTGCCACCGCGACCGTTACTGCCAAGGACCGGAAGAATGTGCCGGTTACACCCGTGATCGTCACCAGCGGGAGGAAAACGACAATTGGCGTGATAGTGGAACCGATGAGCGGCGAGCGAATTTCCCGTATCGCGCGGCGTATCGCTTCCCCGCGAGTTTGGCCGGCATCGCGATGCAAGACGATGTTCTCGACGACTACGATGGCGTCATCGATCACCAAGCCCACCGCGGCCGCCAACCCGCCCAGCGTCATCAGGTTAAAACTTTCACCCATCGCTTTCAGCGCAATGAAAGTCACCGCGATGGTGACGGGAATCACCAGTCCAGCGACTAGTGAACTCCCCCAGTCGCGCAGGAACAGAACTAGAATGATGGCCGCTAGCGCCAGACCGATCAGAATCGCATCACGCACGCTGCTAATGGACGCATTGACAATTTCCGATTGATCGTAAAACGGCTCCAGCGTAATGCCGGGCGGCAGAGTGCGGCGCAGATCTTCAATCTTCTGGTGTAATTGACCAGCCACCGCCACTGTATTGCTGTCGGGCTGCCGGTAGATATTCAGCAATACCGCGGGTTTTCCGTTGGCGGTGACAACCGTGTAGACAGGCCGCACCGAAGGCGCAACCGACGCCAGGTCGCTAATTTTCACCGGAATGCCCGACTGCGTGGATTTTACAACGATGTTGCCGATTTCCGCCGGATTATGCACCTGGCTGTTCACCAGAGCTAGCACCAATTGATGGTTTTGCTGCAGCAGTCCAGGTGAATCAATCAGATTGCTCTTTGCCAGGGCATCCAACAAATTGGGCACGGTGACTTGGGCTCGTACCAGCTTGTCCGGATCGGGTTGAATCTCAAATTCCGGTTCCTGGCCGCCTTGCAGGATGACGCTCGATACGCCCGTGATCCGGTTCAATTGGGGCTTAATGGTGTAATTCGCTAACTGCCAAAGCGCCGTCTGCGGCACTCGATCTGACGTCATGCTGTAGCCCAGAATCGGGAAGGCCGCAAACGTCAAACGGTTGGTGGTGATAGTCGCGGTGGGCGGCAGCGTGGATTGCACGCGCGCCACCGCGGCATTCACCGACTGCAACGTCTGGAACATATCCACGTTCCAGTTGAAAAAGAGATCGATTTCGGCCGAGCCGCGGCTGGTTATGGAAAGCACGCGTTCGAGGCCCGGCACGGAGTTCACCACCTCTTCGATTGGACGCGAAACCGTCACCTGCATCTGATCGATAGGCATGACGCCGTTATCGACGCCGATCACGATGCGCGGAAAGTTAGTGGAAGGGAAGACCGCGATGGGAATGCTGTAGGCGACATACACGCCATAAACGGCCAGCGCGCAGCTGACAAAGAGGATGGCTTTGAGATAGCGCGCGGTCCAGTGTTCGTCCTGGTCCACGGGAGAGGCAACGACGACGGGTTGTTCGCTCATTTCTTATCGCTCTTGTCGTCCGCCTTGTCGTCGGCCTTGTCATCCGCAGGCTTGCCGCCAACCTGAATCTTGGCTTTGTCTTCTAACCCGAGCGCGCCATCCACAATAACTTTGTCGCCTTCTTTCACGCCGCTCAAAATCTGTGCGTCGTCTCCGGACCGCACCCCAACTTCTACCTTGTGCTCATGCGCCAGCGAATCGGAACCCGCCACCATCACTTTCTCGCCGCCTTCATCGGAATTCAGCAACGCGGCAGCCGGAACAACCAGAGCGTTGCGAATCTCACCGGCATTGATGGAAATCTTAACCGTGATGCCGGGCGTCAACTTTTCACCTGTATTGGCCGCTTCCACCCAAATCTCAACCGTCGTCGTGCTCGGATCGACTGCGGGACTCACCACCGTCACCTTGCCGGAAAGTTCTCCGCCGGGGCCGGAGATGGTCGCGGTCTTGCCCACGCGAATCAATGCGGCTTGATGGACCGGAATATTCGCTCGCGCCACCACCCTCGAAATATCGACAATGGAGAACAAGGCGGAGCCGCTGCCGGCCATCTCGCCGATATTCAAAGCACGGTCCGAAACCATTCCGCTGATCGGGCTGCGGACTTCCGCGAAATCCGCTTGGGCCTGCGCGCTTTGATAGTGCGCCTGGGCCGCCTCCATTTGCGCGCGGGCGCTTTTAAGCTGCTCGCCTTGACCGACGGTTTGGAGTGATTTCAAATTTTGCTGCGCTGTTTCAAACTGGCTGCGCGCCTGCACCATGGCGACCTCCGCGTCGTCTACCATTTTCTGCGCCAGAGCGCCTTGACGCAGCAGCGCCTGCCGGTTTTCGAGCAGCCGCTTCGCGGCATCCAATGATTCGCGGGCATAGGCGACGTCGGCCTGCGCCTTCGTCAGATCGTTCGGCATTGTACTGGCGGTGGTGCCTTGGTAGGTAGCTTGCGCTTGCTGATACAGCGCCTCACTCTCGCTCGCGGCCGCTTTTAGGTCGCTGCTTTCCAGCACGGCAAGCAATTGGCCTTCCCGAACGTGGTCGCCGCGTTGCGCCAGAAAACGCTGTACCGGGGCACTGATTTTCGGAACGATATTGGCCTGCCGGTACGGATAGAGAACCGCTCCGGCCGTGACGATCTCCGGTATCGAGTCGCGTTTCACCGTAGCGACCTGTACAGTGGTAGCCGCTTCCGCCGGAGCGGCATCGGGCGCTTTCGAACAACTTCCCAACAATAAGAAAAAAAGAGTCAAGAGCGGCGCAAGTGTCTTTGTCATGATTTTTGGCACATGATTTAGTCGCAAGGTTTAGAGAGTTCCTGTCAGGCTTTGCAGCGTGGCAAGCGCCACCCGGTAACGCAACAATCCGTCATCATACGCTCCGCGCCCCTGGCTTGCAGTGACTTGCGCGTCCACAACTTCCAGCGCGGTTGCTTCCCCCGCCTGGTAGCGAAGCAGCGTCAGCCGGAGGCTTTCCGCGGAAAGATCGGCTGAAGAACGCAGCGACTCCACCTGGCCGAAGGCCGTTTCCGCCTCACCATATGCCGAAGCCACGTCGGCCTGCAATTGCCTCTGTGCAACAGTAAGGTCCAGCGCCGCTTGGCTCTTCTTCAAGGAAGCTTGCTTCACTTTACTGTTGATGGAGCCCCATGTCCAGATGGGAATTGTCAAAGTGGCCTGCGCGGCGTAGCCAAGGTTCTGGCGTTTGTTTACTTGGAAATTGGGGAGATTGCTGCGTTGTTCGGCCGCGACGTTATAACTGGTGCCGGCAAATTGATTTGCGTCGATTCCATAGAAAAAATCAAGCGAGAGGGAGGGCAGGTAGGCATGCCGGGCCACGCTCACCCCCAAATTCGCCGCCGAGAGGTTCAGGCGCGCCGCTCGCAGATCCGGACTGCCGGCCGTCGCTTGCCCGGTGACCTCGGCAAAAGACGGTAGAATCGCGGGCTTGGCTGCGTCGTCCACGATGTCGTAATTGAGTTGTAGATTGGGGAACATCAGCACCGCTAACGCTACTTTGGCCTTTCGCACCGCCAGCCGGGCATCTGCCTGCTCGCGCTCGCGCTGCTGCACCTGCAATTGAGCTTTAATTACGTCGGAATGCGGGACTTCGCCGCCATGTTCTTGCTTTTGCGTGATGTCGAAGAAATTCCGGGCTTCGCTCAAATTCAATTGCGCGTTCTTTTCTTTGCGCTGCGCCGAAGCAATGGCGTAGTAATCCTGAACCACCGTAACCTGCAAGCCACGCGCCGCTACATCCGTGCGGGCCTTGGCGGCGGCCTCGTTCACAGCCGCCAGGCGAACCTCGCCGCGCCTCAGAAAAGAGAGCAACTCCTCGTGTACTTGGGCTTGCTCGTTATAGACATGTACGCCGTCGTTCGCCACGAAGACGCCGGAAGGCGTGCCGTTCCCCTCCGTGTAAATGAATTGGTTAAAAGCGTTCAGGGAGGGAAGCGTGGCCGCCTTCGCTTGTACGCGGTCCTCGCGCGCCAGTGCCGCGGCAATGTTCGCGGATTGCACTTGCGAGCCATATTGTTTGGCGCGCGCCAGCGCATCCGGCAGGTCGATGCTCAGCGTTTGACCGCCCACCGGTAATTTCAGCGCGAATAGAAATAGGAAACAAAGAAGTGTTCGCTTTCGATGCAAGTCTGGGAGCCTTCCTGAAATCAGCTTAAGCTGTCAACGGAACTATCCGCATTGGATTTCCTAATCCGCCTGCCGATAAGTCACATAAAATGACGAATATTTTGTGGCAGGTTAAGGCACGAATTTTACACCCCGGTAGGTCTAAGGCGGAGCAGCCTTACTACTTTAAATCATTTAAGATGATCAGACAGAAGTACTGCCAATGAACTACTACGAGGAGTTGGGAATTCGAGCCGACGCGGACGCTGAGGATATCCGCAAGGCGCATCGCTGTCTCGTGAAGCTCATGCATCCCGATCAGCAGGCTGATCCGCAGATGAAGCTTCTGGCCGAGACGCAAATGCGCCGGTTGAATACGATTGTGGCGACGCTGCTCGATCCAGATCAGCGCGGCGAATACGACGAAGCTCTACGCATGAGATATGTCGAACCGCCGGTGGTGACCGAGAGAACATGGCGCGGAATGCCATGGTGGCTGGTCAGTAGCGTGGCGGCGATTCTAACAGTGGGTGCGGTTTGGATTTGGGCCGACCAACTCGGCAACTCCGTTTCGAGTTCTCCCGTATCTATTCCGCCTCGGGAAATCGCGAAAGCCTCCGTGCCGGTGATACCCGTGCTGCCGGACCCTCTGCCCGCGCCATTGCCGCGCCGGCGCCCTGCCGTAATGCTGCCTTCTGCCCCGAAGCCCGCTATTCCAAAACCGGATTCACAGCCGGAAACCAAATCTTCGGCAAGTCCGGTCAACACGTTGGCGGGCGAATGGGTGTATGCGCCGAAGGAGCCGGAAAACCATAAAGCAGGCTTTTATCCACCTGAATTCATAGATTTTAAACTTTCACAACAGCATCAGGGAGGTCTGCAAGGTCAGTACAGTGCCCGCTACCAAGTTCCCGGCGCGAATCAGCCGATTTCGCCGGAGGTCAGCTTCCAAGTGGTGGCTACGGGTCAAGACGTAGGCAAATTTGTTTGGCATAACAGCAACGGCAGCCGTGGCACGCTAGCGGTACACCACATCGACGGGCGCACGATACGGATCGAGTGGCGAACAACGGTTTCCTCCGGCCCTCCGGCTCTTACCTCCGGTATCGCCACTCTGGTGCGTAGGGAATAAGCGTTTAGTGCTGGGGTGCACTCAGTCGAAAGTTGTGAATGGCCGCGCCGGTAAACACGCCAGCCTCTGTTAGATTGCCCAATACAAACGCGGTCCGTAACTCTTTGTGTTTGCGCAGTATGATTTGAGGCAGCAGCACGCCGGCCGCTATTCCGGCTTTAATGCCGACTCCTCTGGCGCCGAACATACCGTTAGAAGAGGCCAGCAAGGAATTACCTTCTCTCTTGTCCCAGGAACTGACAGCGTCCGCGCTGGTTCCCGCCGCCATTGCGGCAATACTGGCCGCCCATAAGGCATTCATATGTCTGTCATGTTTCTCATTCCGTACTTCCGCAATGGTGGGGCGTGCCGCCACTGCGGGCGCGTGCGCTTCCGCCGAAAAGGATGCCGGCAACGCCATCTTAGAGGCACTGGCGATTTGTCCGGGAACGGCCGCTTTTTGAGCAGGCATTGCCGCCGGGAGACCCATTAACAAGAAGGCGGCTCCGGCTGCGGTCAACGATTTCATGAATCCTCCGACCGCGCCAATCAAATCCGCGATCATTCATCTCATCGCGCGGATCGCGCCGGGGCTTTAGGCCTATCTACCTCTATACGTATTCAGGGCCTTAAGACTTTTTCATATATGTGTTTTGCGCATGAAGCTTATCGGCACAATGCATGGGCCAAATGCAGGCTTCTTGTATCTATTCAATTGAGGAGAAATCAAACAAATGAGTCAAATCATGAAGACAGCTATCGTCACAGGTGCATCACGCGGTATCGGACGAGCCGTGGCGGAAAGGCTGGCGCGCGACGGCTTCTCGGTGGTGGTGAACTACGCGGGAAACGCCGCCAAGGCCGGCGAGGTAGTGGCAGGAATAAAAGCGGCCGGCGGAAATGCCATTGCCGTTCAGGCAGACGTCGCGAACGCCGCCGACGTGGAGCGTCTTTTTCAAGAGGCCTTAGGCGCATTTGGCCGAATCGATGTGGTGGTCAACAGCGCGGGCATCATGTTGATGCTACCCATCGCGGAGGGGGACTTGGAAAGTTTTGACAAGATGATCACCACCAACTTGCGCGGGACGTTTGTGGTGCTGGGACAAGCGGCGCGGCACATTTCGGAAGGCGGGCGCATCATCGCTTTTTCGAGCAGCGTCATCGCTAAGTCTTTCCCGGCTTATGGCCCATACATCGCCTCAAAAGCGGGCGTGGAAGGCCTGGTTCACGTGCTGGCGGATGAACTGCGCGGCCGCAACATTACAGTAAACGCTGTCGCGCCGGGGCCGGTGGCCACGGAGTTGTTCCTGAATGGCAAAACCCAGGAGCAGATCGATAATCTCAGCAAGCTTCCTCCACTTGAGCGCCTGGGCCAACCGGAAGACATCGCCAACGTGATATCGTTCCTGGCCGGCCCCGAGGGAGGCTGGATCAACAGCCAAGTCTTGCGGGCGAATGGCGGTTACGCTTAAGCGCTGCGTGGGCCTAGGCGTACGGCCGGGGCCCGCTTCTTCTTGCTGGTTTTTGCGTTCTTTTCCACGCGAAGACGCCACGCGGCGTGCAAAGCGCCGGCCAGCACATCCTCGTTAGCCTGCGCCAGCCGGATATGGGTGCTGCCCATCCTTCCCCAGCCGCCGGCAATGGGCACAAAGACTTCGGGTAACTCTGCAACGAATTGTGCCTGTTGCTCCGGCGTCAGCATGAGGTTGCCATAGCCCTGGCTTTGCGAAGCGAGCGTGGCGAATATCCTGCCGCCCACGCGGAAATCGGGCGACCCCATGTGCGAGCCCTCTTCCGCGCCCTGCATGCTTAACGCAATACGCCGAAAATCTGCGGCATTCGAGCCCGTGCTGATATTTACTTTACTTTTCATAGTTGTTAAAATCGCAGAACCCCGTAGTATCCGATAGCCAAGCCGCTCCGGTCCCCCCCAAATCAACATTCGCTGTACCAGGTGGAGCGCAAGCGTGGCTAATTTCAAGACGTTCCTGCAATCGGGACATCCGCCGACTCTATTTTCGGCCTTCCTCTATTTCGACTTCTGTTTTGCCATCTGGGTATTGAACGGAGCCATGGGGCCGTTCATCACTGAGTACTTTCATCTCACGCCCGCGCAGACCGGGTTCATGATTTCGGTGCCGATTCTGGCCGGCGCATTGATGCGCTTTCCGCTCGGTGTTCTATCGCAATATATAGGCCGGAAAAACGCCGCTATCGTGGAAATGTCTTCGATTCTGGTGGCCACTTTATACGGCTACTTCTTTGTCACCACCTACAACAACGTGCTGGCGATGGGGGTTCTGCTGGGCATTGCGGGCGCTAGCTTCGGCGTCGCGCTGTCCCTAGGCGCCGGCTGGTTCCCCAAAGAGTACAAAGGCCTGGCCATGGGAATCGCGGGGGCCGGGAACAGCGGCACCGTTCTTGCCGCCTTACTTGCTCCTCCGTTGGCGACTGCTTATGGCTGGAGATCGGTGTACGGATTTGCCGCCCTCATGATGCTGCTTCCGCTGATCGTCATGATCGTTTTCGCCAAGGAGCCGCCCGATCACGAGAAACAAAGCTTGAAAGAACACCTGCAGCCGCTCTTGCAGAAAGATGGGTGGGCTTTCAACGCCATTTACATCATTACGTTTGGCGGCTTCATTGGCCTCAGTAACTTCCTGCCCACGTTCTTCTATAGCCAGTTTCACGTCACCAAAATACAGGCTGGACAACTCACTGTGCTGGCCACGATCATGGGAAGCGGCGTGCGTGTGTTGGGCGGCTATCTGGCCGACCGGCTCGGCGGCATTGTCACATTGAGCGTAGTCTTCCTCGCGGCCATAGCGGCCTTTCTCTCATTGAGCATTCAGCCATCGTTGGTCCTTACCACGGTCCTCTTCATGTTTTGCTTTGCTGCTCTTGGAGCGGGAAATGGAGCTATTTTTCAACTCGTGCCATTGCGCTGGCCGCTGGCCACGGCGGTGGCGGGCAGCATGATCGGCGAAGTGGGCGCGCTCGGTGGTTCCATTATTCCCAATGCCATGGGGTTGTCGCAGGAATATACAGGGTCGTTTGCTTCGGGCTTTATTGTCTTTGCCGTATTAGCGGCGGCGGTTTTGGGGATGCTGCTCTATGCCCAGCGCAGTTGGACGAAAACCTGGGTCGGTAAAGGCGGCAAAGCGCTGCTTGCGCCGGTTTTGGCTGAGGAAATGGTTCCGGAAACCGAAACAGCAACCGTGTGATAGACTTCCCCCTTCACAATGTTCCGAACTATTCTCTGCTGTTCATTCCTATGGGCCAATTTGGCCGTTGCCGCTGACTCTGTTCCCGTCGGCCAGGAAATTCCACTCTGGCAAAATGGCGCGCCGAATGCGGAAGCGGCTCCCGATGTCTCCGATCCTTCGGCGGATTCTAAACTCCCGAAACGCTTCACCGTGGTGAATCATCCTTCGCTGTACGTCTTCCTGCCGCCGAAAGGCAAGGGCAACGGATTGGCGATGGTGGTTGCGCCGGGCGGCGGGCATTCTCAGCTGGTCATCGATAAGGAAGGCTGGGAGATCGCCGAATGGCTCAATAAGAATGGCATCGCGGCATTCGTCTTGAAGTACCGGTTGGCGCGCGCCAAGGATTCGCACTACACTGTGGCCGAAGACGCCTTTGCGGATTCCACCCGCGCTGTTCGCCTGGTGCGCTCGCGCGCTGAGGAATGGGGCGTGGACCCGAAGCGTCTCGGTTTCATCGGTTTCTCCGCGGGCGGTGAACTGACCGCGTTGATGGAGACCCGTTTCGATGCCGGCAACCCAAGCGCAGCCGATTCCATAGAGCACCAGAGCTCTCGCCCCGACTTTACCGTGAATGTTTATCCTGGTTTCCGCATCAATTCCATTACCGTTCCCAAAGATGCGCCGCCTACATTCTTAGTCTGTGCCGACAACGATCCGTCGCATGTTGTCACCACGGTCAATTTCTACCTGGAACTCCAGAAGCAAGGAATCTCGTCGGAAATGCACATCTATGACAGCGGCAAACATGGATTCGGATTGCGCGCACCAGCGTCGCAACCCGTTTCCACCTGGACCGACCGCCTTAAGGACTGGCTGACTGAACGCAAACTCCTGTAACTACCAGGAGTCGCGGTTGGTGATTGTTACCCGGTAATACGGCTTGTCTTTCTCCACGGGGTCTATGGTGAACTCTTCCGAAGTCTTGTTCGGGTCATAGCCGCGCCACAACCATGCCAGCGATTCAGGCAGATCAATGCCCGCCTGGGCCGAATCATGTGTCGCCAAGCCGAAGCGGAAATGGAAATCGTATTCCCGCATCTTGAGTGAGTTGGCTAGCTGAATATTCTGCAGCGGCCAGGAGCCGAAATTGTTCTCAAGGTCGTCGTGACCGTCGCTCATCCAAACCCTAATGTTGCGCTTCGGCTGCTTGCGTATCATGAACGGGAAGATATAGCCGCCGTCCAGCTTCTCTTCGGGATGCCACTGAATCGAGGTGTAACTACCGATGCTCGAATGGACGCGCGCGAACTTCTCCGGCGCAAACCAGGCCGAATTCAGCGCGCATATTGCGCCCGATGATTCGCCTGCAATCCCGCGGCTGTAGCCGTCCGGACGCAGTTTGTAAGCCTTCTCTACTTCCGGCAGCACCTCCTCCATCAGGAAATGGTTGTAGCGGTCGCTTACGGTGTCGTATTCAATCGACCGCATGGCCTTGCCCTCCGGAGAGAAGCCGGGAGCAATCAGCACATGCACCATGGGCGGGATCAGCTTTTGGGCGACCAGGTTTTCCGTAACGGTGAACAAACGCAGCTTGGCGAGATCTCCTGCAATAATCCCTTGCCCGTCTTGCCAAACCATCAGGGGCGCCGGAACCGCCGCATCGACTCCGGGCGAAGCGTAATACCAGAAGTCCGCTTTCATGCCGTCGTAAATCTTGCTGGTGATGGTGTGCTTCTCGCTCAACGTGCCTTTGGGTACGCCAGCTTTGGGATAAGAATCCGGGTTGTAGCCGGAGACATCCGTGCGTGCGCCGACAGGTTTGCCGTCCGCGTAAAACTGGTAGGCGTGCGTCACGCCGACACGCATCTTCACCAGGCGCATCCAAAAATTTGTACCCGCTACCTGCGCCATTGGCTGCGGCGGCTGGAAGTCAATGGATACTCCCGCTGAAGAGGCGGAAACTGGGGCAAATTTGGGTGCGGCCGTCAAGTCAGAAACAAAGAGGTAGTCTCCACCCCACACCGCCACGCCTCCGTGCGCGGAGAGGGTCTTCTTCATCTCATCCGCCAGCCCGGTTGCAGCAGGGCCTTGGCGCGCGAGATCAATCAAGTGGGCAAGGGGATGTTCTTGCGAAAAGGCAGAGTGGGACACCAACGCTGCCAAGGCTAGCGCCGCAAATAATTTAGACATGTTTGTAAGGGTTCTAAGTAACGTCGTTCAGGTAATTCAGGCGACCCATGCTGTCGCCCAGTTTCTCAGTGGGGATATCCATGGCGTCCAGCATGCTGACGTACAAGTTCGCCACCGGCGTGGCTTCATTAAATTTCACGTGCCGGCCAGTTTTGAACACCCGGCTACCGCCCGCCAGTAGCACCGGCAAATCATCATGGTTATGCCGGTTGCCGTCACTGATACCGCTGCCGTACACGATCATGGTGTGATCGAGCAGAGTGCCATCACCATCGGGCATGGATTTTAATTTGTTCAGGAAGTACGCAAACTGCTCCATGTGATAGCGATTGATCTGCGCGATTTTGTCCATCAGCGCCGGATCGTTCCGATGATGCGATAAGCCATGGTGCCCATCCGGCACGCCGATCTCGCGATAGCCGCGGTTGCTGCCTTCACGGCCCATCATCATGGTGGAAATACGCGTGATGTCGGACTGCAAAGCGATCGCCATCAAATTGAACATCAGTTTCGCGTGTTCGCCATAGTCGAGCGGAATGCCGTCCGGTTTGTCGAGGCCCGGGGCCGCGAAGGTGTTCTCGGCCGCTTGCTTTTCCGCCATCTGCACTTGGCGCTCTACTTCGCGCACCGCCGTCAGATACTCATCCAACTTGCGGCGGTCGGTGTTGCCTAACCCGCGCTGCAAGCTTCGAGTGTCGTCAGAAACCATGTCCAGAATGCTCTGATCGAGCTTGGCATTGCGTGCCCGCGCCGCTGGATCAGCGCCATTTTCGTCAGTTCCGAAGAGCCTCTCGAAGACCGAGCGCGGATTCACCTCCGGGGGATTCGGCACGGTGGGCGAACGCCACGAGATGCTGTTCACATACGCGCAGGCATAGCCGGAATCGCAGTTGCCCGCCAGATGCCCGTCTTCGCAACCCAACTCCAAGGAGCCCAAGCGCGTAATCGAACCCATTTTCTGGGCCGCTACCTGGTCCACGGAGATTCCGACGGAAATGTCCGAGCCGGCCGTCTTTCTGGGATGCACGCCCGTCAGGAAACTCGCTGCCGCGCGGGCGTGATCGCCCGGGCCGTCGCCCAATGCTTCGGCATTGTGATCTTTCAAACCGGAAAACAACAACAAGTTTTCGCGCAGGGGAGCCAGCGGCTCCAGAATCTTAGGCAGGTTGAAATCGCGGCCCACGGAATCCGGACGCCAGTTCCGCATGTCGATTCCATTGGGAACGTAGACGAACGCCATGCGGTTCGGCGACGCCTTGCGCATGGCCGTTGCGGCTAGCGACAGGGCCGGAACCATGGCGTCCAGCATAGGCAGCGCGATGGCTGCTCCTACACCTCGTAACAAACTGCGCCGTGAAACATGTTTTCCAGTAATGATCACTCCGTGCCTCCCGCAGCGTCGCCCCGTCCCATTTGGAAAGGCACGCTGTCTACTATTCCTGAAATTAAACTCGAAAAGTGGTAATTGTCCGCAGCCATGCCCGCTACAATCTTTTTGATAGACGCCCGGTCATAGCTTTCGACGCCACGGCCTAGAGCGTAAGTCATCATCTTCTCTGTTAAGCACTCGGCAAAAGCGTTGCGATTCTCGGAAAGTATCTTCTTCATTCCCGCCGCGCCTTGAAATTTCTGCCCGTCCGGTAAAACGCCCGAAGTATCGATAGGCAAGCCGCCGTCTTGCGTCCGCCACCGGCCGATGGCGTCATAACTCTCCAGAGAGAAACCCAAGGGGTCCATGCGCATGTGACAAGAAGCGCACATTGGATTCGCCCGATGTTTTTCCATAATCTGCCGCATAGTGCCGCTCGATCCGCCACTCTTGGAATCAATCGATCCAACACCAGGCGGAGGTGGTGGCGGCGGGGTATTCAGTACATTTTCCAAAATCCACTTGCCGCGCAACACGGGAGACGTTCGCGTGGGGTAAGAAGTAACGGTCAGGACGCTGGCTTGCGTTAAAACACCGCTGCGTTCCGTGCCGTCGAGTTCTACTCGGCGGAACTCTCTGCCGGTCACGCCCGGTATGCCGTAAAACTTGGCCAAGCGCTCATTCACGAACGTGTACTTGGCGTCGATAAAATCGAGGATGCTGCGGTCTTCCTGCACGATGGAGTTGAAGAACATGTGCGTCTCGGTGTACATGGCCTTCCGCAGATTATCGTCGAATTCGGGGAATTGGTCCGGATCTGGACTGATGCTATCCAGATTCCGCAACTCCAGCCATTGCCCCGCAAAGTTATCAACGAGGGCCATGGATTTAGGATCTTGCAGCATGCGCTTGACCTGTGCATGCAGCACCTCCGCCTGGTGCAAGCGCCGTTCGGCGGCTACTTTCAGCAGCGTCTCATCAGGCGTGCTGCTCCAAAGGAAGTAGGAGAGCCGGGACGCCAGCTCATAATCGCTGACGGCATGGACAGCGCTTGCATCGCGCGGATCCGGATCACGTTCGAGGCGGTAGATAAAGCTAGGCGAGACCAAAACTGCCTCTACGCCCAAACGCATGGATTGTTCAAAATTCAGGCCGCTCTTTTGTCCCAAGGCCACCAAGTTCGTCAGCTTGGTTATTTCGGCGGGAGTGGCGGGCCGCCGGAATGCCAGGTTCGCCAGGTGCGTCAAATTGGTTTTCACGCACTGCGGACTGTGCTGGCCGGCGGGATCGGTACAGACAAAGATATGTTTGTAGCTCGCGGGCGTGGGAGGCGGCGCTGCGTTAAAGGGGCCTCGGACCTCCAAGGCATCCATATAGGTAGGCGGATTCCCCAGCTCATGCTGCAAACGGATCTGCTTTTCATCGGCGGGACGCCTGGCAATCGCTTTCGCGATGGCGGCTTGGTCTTCCGCTTTTAATTGCTCGGCTACTTTGACCTCTTCGGGCGATGGCTCGCGGCTGGTGATGACTGCCCGAAATACGTGGTCGCCGTAGGGGAGGTGCAATTTTTGTTCATAGACGCGCGGCTTATTTTTGTCGATGATGACGTCGGTGGCTTGGATCTCTTTGCCATCCAACAGCATGCTGATGCGAAACGCATCTTTGCGGCCGCCGACGTTCGCGTGCAGTTCATAATCGCCGTCGGTGGGCAAGTCGAACGTATGTTCCAGCTCCAGGCGTTCTTCCTTGAGCCCATGGTCCGGCGAGTAGCGGGTTTGCGTAGGCTTGGGGATGGAATTGCCTATCGGAATCGCTTCCGTGGCAATCTTCTTGGCGGCCGCCAGGTACTTTTCCATCAATATGGGTGAAACGGAAAGCGCATCGCCGATATTGTCGAAGCCAAATCCGGAATCATCCGCCGGGAAATCGGCAGCCGGTTTAAACTTCACCGCCAGTAAATCGCGAACCGTGTTGTTGTATTCGGTGCGGTTCAAACGGTGCGCGGTCAAATGGCCGGGATCGGGCTTGACGTTCCGGTCCAGTTCATCAAACTGGGCTTCAATCCAACCGGTGGTTGCTGTAACATCTTCCGGCTTGGGGCGGGGCATCCCCTTCGGCGGCATTTCGCCGGAGCGCACGCGGGCCACCACTTTTTCCCAAATCGCCCGGTCTTTCAACATGGATTCGGTGTCATGGTATTTCGTCAAAGCCAAACCTGCGGTGCTTAGTTTTTCGTTGTGGCAAGCCGCGCAGTTCCGATTGACAAAGGCTGCAACGTTCTGATCAAACGGGGTGCTAGGGGTATTACCAGTTGCCTGCGCGAACAGGGAACTGACGCCGGCAAATAAGGCTGCAACGAGTGTGGTCTTTATCGGCACGTCTACTTTGAGGACCTTAGATATATCAAATCACAAAATAAGCAGGCCGGGCGGCGTGAATCTGCTTGGACCGGGACGAAACTGCCCGGCTCATGACGAGGTCTATGCACTAGAGAAGGATAATTCGGTTTAGTGAACGGCCGATGGGCAAATCCGTTAACGTGTTGATTGTAGAAGGCAATAAACCCGAAGCTGAGCTAGTACTGGCGCGGCTGGCTGCCGCTGGTATTCCGTACGAAGTCCGGCGAGCAGAAGATCGACGTGCTTTCCTGGCTGCCGTTGCAGAACGATGCCCGGACTTGATTTTGGCCGACTTCTCGCTTCCCGGCTTCGATGGACAGCTGGCGTCAGACTTGGCAAAACGACTTTGTCCCAACGTGCCTTTTCTGTTTCTAGCCGATGGGGCGCTGGCTGAGAAAGGGCATGCGCTCACCATCCTCGGTTCCGATGTGGAGCAGTTTGCTTATGCCGCCAGCCACGACCTGCAGGAGCCGCTGCGCACCATCTCTTTGTTCTCAAAGCTTCTGTCCACCAGGTACAAAGGCGCGCTCGACCTGCAAGCGGACGAATATCTGAAGTTCGTGGAGACCGCGGCGCAGCAGATGGGCGCACTTCTCGAAAACCTGTCGGTTTACATTCAGCTTCCGGTGCAGCCGAGGGATTTCGAGCCGGTCGATTTGAACGAAGTTCTGCGTCATACTTTGTCGATGTTTCAGGGCGCTATGCAAGAAAGCCAAGCGGCCATCACCAGCGGCGACTTGCCCGAGGTGCAAGGAACGGCGTCGCAGCTTGGGCTGGTGTTTCAGAACCTAATCGACAACGCGCTGAAGTATCATGGCTCCGATCCTCCGTTGATTCATGTGGATGCCGATCGCGCGGAAGATCAATGGATTCTATCGGTGAAAGACAACGGCATGGGATTTCCGCAACAGTACGCTGAACAAGTGTTTGGCCTATTTAAGCGTCTGAACAAGCGTGACTCTCCCGGCACCGGTTTGGGGCTGGCCATTTGCAAGCGCATTGTGGACGTACACGGCGGCCGGATGTGGGCCGACTCCAAACTAGACATTGGCTCCACGTTCTACTTCACTATTCCCTTCAAAGAGCAATGGCAAAAATCGTCGTCAGCGGTAGTTTGAATATGGACGTTGTGGCAATCGCGCCACGCATTCCGGTAGCAGGTGAAACCATCCTGGGTAGTCAATTCTTCACCACGCCCGGCGGCAAGGGCGCTAACCAGGCCTATGCGGCCGCTAAGCTGGGCGGTGATGTGGCGATGCTGGGACGCGTGGGCGAGGATGCGTTCGGAGTGCAGATGCGGAAGAACCTGGCCGATGCCGGTTGCCGGATCGATGCAGTGCGGGCGCTTCCGGGAGCCAGCGGCGTGGCTTTGATCTATGTTTCAGAGCGCGGCGAGAACTCTATCGTGGTGGTTCCGGGGGCCAATCAACTGCTTACGGCCGCCGATATCGCGAATGAGCGCGACCTGTTCGACGGCTGCGCCGCTCTCTTGCTGCAACTCGAAACACCGCTCGAAACCGTGGTAGCCGCGGCGCAGCGGGGACGGGCATTGGGAGCGCATGTCATTCTGGATCCGGCTCCGGCTCCAAGCACGCCTTTGCCTCACGAGTTGCTGGAAGCGGTGGACATTCTTACACCGAACGAAACGGAAGCCGCTATTCTCGCGGGCTTTGCGCCGCGGCCTTTAACCCCGGGCGAAGCGGCGGCCATTGCGCTAAAGCTGCAAGGCATGGGGCCGCGTACGATCATCGTGAAGCTCGGCGCGCAGGGCTGCCTCTTATGGCACGGCGCTGCATCGACAGTTATCGCAGCACCAGAAGTCACGGCGGTGGATACTACCGCAGCGGGCGATGTATTCAACGGCGCGTTGGCCGTGGCGCTGAGCGAAGGGCTGGCGTTGATACAGGCTTGCGAATTTGCCGTCCATGCGTCGGCTCTTTCGGTCACGCGATTGGGAGCGCAAAGCAGTGTTCCCATGCGCGCCGAAGTAGACAAATTTCAACCTCTGAGGGCGAGCTGAGTGCCCAGCACAATCAAGGCCAGCAGCAGCGCGACGCGCATGGGCCGCTGTGCGATCTTTCCCGCCAGCATGGAACCGGTAAAGGCTCCGCACAATCCGCCGATGACAAGCTTCAGCAATAGCGGGCCATCGTAGTTGCCGGCGGCGACTTGAATCAATCCGCCGATGCTTGAGACCACCAGGCCAAAACAAAGATCGGTGCCCACCACTTCGGCCGCGCTTAAGGGCGTCATGCCCAGCAACAACAGCGAACCGAGCGCACCCGCGCCCGCCGATGAGAAACCGACTTCGCCGCCGATGGGAAAGGCCAGCCAGGGCAGCCAGCGCGAGCGATCGACGGTTGGCCGCTGCGGGCCCGGCCGGAAAATGCGGTAGAGATGCAACAACGAAATGCCCACGATCAGGCAGCCGAGCGAGCCGAAAAGAACGCCTTGATAGGGCCCGTGCTTCAACTGGTTTAACGCAAGCGAGCCAATTAGAACACCCGGAACTCCGCCCGCTACCAGCCAGCCCAGCACTTTCAGATTCACTTGCTTGCGCACGGCATAGGACGGGATGGAGGCGACTTTGACGATGGCGCCGAAGGTCAACGCGGTGCCGACCGCAGTGGCCGGAGATACTCCCAGCAGCAAGATCAGCAGGGGAGTGGTCATGCTGCCGGCGCCGACGCCGGTTAACGAAATCGCCAAGGCGATGATGAATCCGAGTATTACTTCCAAGTTAAGCCTCCGTAGGAGCTTCGGCGATGTGAATGCCGCACTCTAACTTACGGCCTGCCCAGCGTCCCGAACGCGCGCTGGCTCCATCCACCGGGAGCGCCGTGCATGGCTCGCAACCAATGCTCGTGTAGCCGGCGTTGTATAGAGGCAGCAACGGAATATCGTGTTCCCGCGCAAAATCCCAAACGTCTTTGTCGGTCCAATCGGCTAACGCGCTCACCTTCACCAACTGTTTGCCGGAAGGCAATGGGAATGAATCTATGGCTTTCAGGTTGGCGCGGGTGGGCGATTGGACACGCCGTAAACCGGTGAACCAAACCTTATAATTTTCCAAAGCCGCGAACAGCGGACCTACCTTACGCAGCTTGCAGCATTGATCCGGCTGCGATTGATAGAGCAAGCCGAATTGCGATTCCTGATGGGCCACGGTATGTTCGGGCATCACGTTTACCAGGTTCAAATCGTAGCGCGCGGTCATCTCATCGCGATATTCGTAAACCTCTTTAAAGTGATAGCCGGTTTCGAGGAATAGCACGGGCACGTTGGGCAGTTGTTCGCGAAGCAGGTGCAAGGCGACCATATCCTCGGCTTGAAAGCTACAGGTGAGGCAGATGGAGCTTTGATCTTGCAAGGCGGTCTGAACGGTTTCACGCGCCGCGGTCACTTTTGTTGTCATTAGATTTCCCAATTGGCTTCCGCTGATTCTTCTTCTCCGAACGGATCAATGCGCAGCCTTCTTAACAGATGCCGTACGGCTTCCAAAGCTTCGGCGTCTTCGAGCTCTGCCGTTTCGCGGCTACGCTGTGCCCCCATCTGAAAGCCCTCTTCCGAGGTCAGTACCAGAGCGCCATTTTCAATGCGCCAGGAGATTCCGGCCAGCGGCGCGTGCGTGGTGGTTTCGGCTGCGCCGGTGATCATTCCCGCGGCCACCGTGGCATTCGTGGCCGGATCGATGAGAATGAAGCTGCCGGTGCCGCGATTCTCATCGTAAAGATCAAAGCAAATCAGACGCGAGGTTTCGATCGTCACCGCGCCAATGGCATTCATCTCCAAAGTGTGAACCGGTTCTTCGGTCCAGTTATTGATATTCAGACGCCGGTCAATGCGCTTCAGCGTGGCCCAATCCTGGCGCGCGCCATTTTTCAAGCGATAGCGTTTCCCGGGTTCGGCGGCGGTTTCGTTCAGCCACACCAGCGTGGCCTCAACGGCATGCGCCTTGTACGGGATATCGGCCGAAGCCACAATGATGTCGCCGCGGATCAGATCGATTTCTTCCGAGAGGGTGAGCGTGACCGATTGGCCCGCCTCCGCTTGCGGCAAATCTCCATCGAAGGTGACAATGCGCGCCACGGTGGTTTCGCGGCCGGAAGGCAAGATGGTTACCGGGTCGCCGGGCCGGACTGTTCCGGCTGCAATGGTTCCGGCATAGCCGCGAAAATCGAGGTTCGGCCGCACCACGCGCTGCACGGGAAAACGGAAGGCTACCTGGCGCAAGCGCAAGCCCACGGGCACGGTTTCCAGATATTCCAGCAATGTCGGCCCGTGGAACCAAGGCATGTTGTTGCCGGGGGCGACCACGTTATCGCCCGCCAGCGCGCTGACGGGAACGAAGTAAGTCTGAATGGCGGGAAAGCGCGTCAAGATAGCGCGGAAATCGGCTTCGATGCGGTCAAACACGGCCTGGTCATAACCCACCAAGTCCATTTTGTTGACCGCCACCACCAACTGTTCAATGCCGAGCAAACCGGCGATGTAGGCGTGCCTGCGCGATTGCGCCAGCAGACCTTTACGCGCATCGACCAGGACAATGGCCAATTCGGCGGTGGACGCGCCAGTCACCATGTTGCGTGTGTATTGTTCGTGCCCGGGCGTATCGGCAATGATGAATTTGCGCTGGGGCGTGGCGAAGTAGCGGTAGGCCACGTCGATCGTGATGCCTTGCTCGCGCTCAGCCCGCAATCCGTCGGTCAATAGAGAAAAATCAATCGCGCCGGCGTTACGGCCCACCGATGCGTTCGAGACGGATTCAAGCTGGTCATCATAGACGCTGCGCGAATCATAGAGGAGGCGACCGATGAGGGTTGATTTACCATCATCGACGCTGCCCGCTGTGGTGAAGCGGAGCAGATCTTTGCTGGTTTCGCGCTCCAGAAATTCTTCGAAACTGCCGGTATCCGGCAAGAGGGCGGTAGCCATTAAAAGTAACCTTCTTGCTTCTTCAATTCCATGGAGCCATCCTGATCATGGTCGATGACTCGGTTTTGCCGCTCCGACCGGCGGACTACAACCAATTCCTGAATAATTTTGGGGACGGTGTCGGCGTCGGAGCGGATGGCGCCCGTGCAGGGACTGCAACCCAGCGACCGCATCCGGCACATCACCATTTTCGGTTCTTCGCCGGGCAGGCGCGGTATGAAAGGCTGCTCCACCGAGATCAGCGAATCGCCACGCTCCAGCATGAGGCGCGGCTTGGCGAAGTAGAGCGGCACGATCGGGATATTTTCGGTGTGGATGTATTGCCAGACATCCAATTCGGTCCAATTAGAAAGCGGGAAAACGCGCAAGCTCTCACCCGCGTGGATGCGCGTATTAAATAGGTTCCACAGCTCCGGGCGTTGGTTGCGGGGATCCCACTGGCCACGTGTATCGCGGAACGAGAATACCCGCTCTTTGGCACGCGATTTTTCTTCATCGCGCCGCGCTCCGCCGATGGCTGCGTCAAAACCGCCGGCCCGTAGCGCGTCGAGGAGAGCCGTGGTCTTTAACGCGCCGCAGCAGCGTTGCGTATTCCAGTTAAACGGATTGGAACCTTGATCCAGGGCCGCCTGATTGGTGTGGACAATCAATTTCACGCCCAATTCCGCGGTGTATTTGTCGCGGAATTCAATCATTTCGCGAAATTTGTAAGTGGTATCCACGTGCAGCAGAGGGAAGGGAATGGGTCCAGGGTAGAAAGCCTTCTGGGCCAAGCGCAGGAGTACCGAAGAATCTTTTCCAATGGAATAAAGCAGCACGGGACGCTGGCATTCGGCCGCGACCTCGCGGAAAATATGGATGCTTTCCGCTTCAAGCTGCTGAAGGTGAGTCCTGGTTGCCATCAATTGCAGGGTATCAGATCTCTATCAGGGGATCTCTACTACATTGATTGGGTAGGAATTCGGTTGTGGGGAGGGGTTCGAGATTGGGATAAACCAATGGCGGGTGAGAGGGCGAAGGTCGCGGCGCGGGTTGCGGCTTCGGAACCGGAATAGGGACGGGAGCACGAGCCGGCGGAGGTTGGACGCGGTCCAGACGCTGCTTGCGCTGCACGCGGGCGTAGTAGCTTTCGAGTTCTTTGAACCAACGCAGAAAGGTGCGTTCGGCGGTGGTTTTGTAGCGGAGGGCCAGGGCGTATTCGTGATGTTGACTTTCGGTCCAATGCCGGAAATACATGTTTTTTTCGTAGTCGACTTCGTCGAAACGGCGCTGGCTGCGCTTGAGGAACCACTGGGCGTGCGCGGTTTGATCGACGAGTAGCCGTTCGGCGGGATTTTGCGGATTGTATTGGTGAAACCAGCCTTCGATGACGGCGGCGTATTCGGCGGGATCTTCGTGGCGCAGGATGACTTGCTCGGAGCGGCAACCGTGCGTGAGGCGGTTCATGGAGGAGACGGCCTTGCCGGCTTCGGTGCGAGGTCCGGTGGATTGGCCGGGTGCGGAATCTTTTAGTTGCGGGTTCATTAATGCGCTGCCTTTTGTGAATACGTTCGCAGGACAGCGTGTCGGGCGGCTGTGCAGTTTTCGCGTAAGGCGTTGATTCCGGGTGAGAAGAAAGATTTTGAGTTTTTGTCACGAGCGGGGATGCTGAGCAGCGGTTTTTGGGGATGTCGCGTTTTACCGAACGAAGTGGTAGTTGGGTTCGATTTTTCAAATTGAGTTTGTGTGGAGCCGCTGTTGACAGCTGTTGCTTTGCCGGTGTATTCTGCTCTAGGTAACCAAGGGGAAAGCGGCCACTAGAGAAATGAGTAAACCATCTGACCTTGTGCAAGGGACGCTGGACCTCTTGCTGTTGAAAATCTTAGCGCTTGAGCCGCTGCATGGTTGGGCCATCAGTATCCGGCTGAAACAGGTATCGGGCGAAGTTCTGCAGGTCACCGAGGGATCGCTCTATCCGGCGCTGCACAAGCTGGAGCAAGAAGGCTGGATTCAAGCCGAGTGGAAACAAACGGAGAATAACCGGCGGGCTAAGTTCTACGCGTTGACGGAACCGGGCCGTAAACAGTTGGAGGCGGAGTCAGTAAAGTGGGACCGTCTTTCTTCGGCGATATCGCGGGTGATCCGGCTGAAGGAAGCGTAAGCAGATGAAGTGGGAACGCTGGCGTTATATTTTGCCGCTTCGCATTCGATCGCTATTGCGCGGCGGGGCGGTTGAGCAAGAGATGGATGAAGAATTGCGCTTCCATTTGGAATGCAAGGTGGAAGAAGGCGTCGCCCACGGATTGGAGGCCCGTGAAGCTCAATACCGCGCGCTGCGCGCCATCGGCGGCCTGCAACAAAGAAAAGAGGAGATCAGGGATATGCGGCGTGTCCGTTGGTTCAGCGATTTGGCGGCCGATTTGAAATACGCGGTCCGGGCCATCAATCACTCCAAACTCTTTACGGCCCTGGTGGTGTTGACGCTGGGGCTGGGAATTGGAGCCAACAGCGCGATGTTCAGCTTGGCTGACGCATTGTTGCTGCGGCCGCTGCCCGTTTCGCGGCCGAGTGAAATCGTCACGGTCAGCAGCCTTACGCCGAATTCATCCAGTGAATCTTCGGGGCCGCTTTCTTACCGCGACTACGTGGATTACCGCGACAAGAGCAAGAGTTTTGAAGGGCTGGCGGCTTTTTCTGATATGGCGAGTTTTGGTTTCGCACCGCAGCGGGGCGAAACGCCAAAGCTGAAAGGCGGCCTGTTCGTCAGTGGAAACCTGTTCCGGGTCATGGGCGTGCAGCCGGAACTAGGGAGAGATTTTAACCCGGAAGAAGATAATGTTCCCGGACGAAATGCCGTAGTCGTCTTAGGAAACGAATTTTGGCAAAGCCAATTTGGCGGCGACCGCTCCGTGATTGGACGCCGCGTTGTTCTGGACGGCGTGGAGTTCTCTATCATCGGCGTTGCTCCCAAGAAGTTTTCCGGTCTGGACCAATACACGCGCCCCGATGTGTTTGTCCCCCTCATGATGTGGACTCGCCTGGCCGCGAATCCGGAGCGTAATCCGCTAGACGACCGCGGAGACCGCGAGTTGGTGGTAAAGGGCCGGCTGAAACCCGGCGTCCCCATCACCCAAGCCCAGGCAGAATTGCGTGTGATTGCCGGAAACTTGCAGCGCGCTTATCCGAAGACCAACCGCGACCGGCAAGCCACCGTGCGTACTGAGTTCACGCTACGGCTGCATATTGACCGGACCGACGCGCAGCTTGTCGCCTTGCTGTTTGCATTGGCGGGAATTGTGCTTTTAATTGCCTGCGCGAACGTGGCGAATCTGCTACTCGGCCGGGCGCGCGCGCGTTCACGGGAAATCGCTGTCCGGCTCGCGATCGGCGCTGGGCGATTCCGCCTGGTGCGTCTATTGCTAACGGAAAGTTTTCTGATTGCGCTGATGGGCGGCATGGCCGGAATCGCGCTAGCCTATGCCGGAGTCAAGTTCTTCGGCCGCTTCCAGATTCCAACGGACCTGCCTATCAGTCTTTCCGTGCAACTCGATAAACGAGTGTTGCTGTTTAGCCTGGTGATTTCATTATTGAGCGCGTTGCTGTGCGGATTAGCTCCGGCATTGCAGACGACGCGGACGAACCTGGTTACCGCCTTGAAAACGGCGGACGCGGATATTCCGGGGAAGCGCAGGCTTTGGGGCCGCAATACGCTAGTGATCTGCCAGGTAGCCGCATCACTCGCTCTGCTCACAGCGGCGCTCCAAATGGTTCGAGTTTTTCAAGGAAAGTGGCGCGGCGGTCCGGGATTTCGCACCGATCATCTGCTGACCTTGGCTTTCGATCCGCAGCTGACGCACTATACCGAAGCACAGACGCAGAGGTTCTATCAAGATCTGATCCGGCGTACTCGCGTGCTGCCGGGCGTAAAGTCGGCGGCGCTGAGCGGCGCGCTTCCAATGGCGAATGAGCAGGACGGCGTAAGCGTGATACCGGATGGTTACCGCATGCCCGCGGGCCAAGAGAGCTTCCCCGTTGACATGAACGTAGCCGGCGAGAGCTATTTCAAGACCTTCGGCGTGCAGTTGACGAGAGGCCGCGAGTTCCGGGAGAGCGACACGGCGGCATCCGCGAAGGTGGCGGTGGTCAATGAGCAGTTCGCAAAACAATACTGGCCGGGCAGCGACGCGCTGGGAAAACGATTCCGGGTCGATAGTGCAACTGGTCCGTTGATCCAAATTATAGGTGTTTCGAAAACCGCGAAGTATGAATGGATCGGTGAACCTCCGACCGCTTTTGTCTACTTACCATTGACGCAGCGGCCGCGCGGCGGCCTGACATTGTTGGTTCAGACGGAAGGCCCCTCCGGGGCGCTGGCTGAGCCTGTTCGCGAACTCGCAAGAAATATCGATTCCGGCCAGCCTATCTTCAACGTGCGGACAATTGAGGAGTTCTATGAAAAGAGGGTGGTCAGTTCTCCGGTAATCATTGTGCAGACTGTCTCCGCGATGGGCTTGATCGGGTTGACTCTGGCAATTGCAGGTCTGTACGGGTTGGTGACTTACACCGCCAATCGGAGAACGCGCGAAATTGGAATCCGGATGGCGATAGGCGCGGATGCGGGGTCCATTCTGTATATGGTTCTGCGGCAAGCGTTCATCCTAGTTGTTACCGGAGTCGGCATTGGTCTTCTATTGGGGTTGGCCGTCGAGAAAGGTTTAGACGCGATTTTCGGAACCTCGGGAATAGATGTGGCGGCCTATCTTTTGATTGTGCCCGCACTGCTTGGCGTCACCGGGATCGCGGCAATGATTCCCAGCCCGAAGAGCCTCACGCATAGAACCGACTCGCGCCCTCAGATATGAGTAATTAGCGTTGCAGTGACGACGCCGCGATTGATTCCCGTGGTGAGCTAAAACTGGGACATGGAACAACGAACACTTGGCCATTCGGGCCCGAGCGTCTCAGCTCTTGGCCTCGGCTGCATGAGTATTGGAATCGCGGATGTGTACACGAGCAGCGTGCGAGACGATGCCGACGCTGTAGCGTTGATCCATCGGGCGTTGGATTTGGGAATTACGTTGCTCGACACGGCAGATATCTATGGCGTGTCGGAAATCCAGGTTGGCCAAGCGCTGAAGGGCCACCGCGCAAACGCTATTCTCGCCACGAAATTCGGCTTCGTCGTTACCGATCACCCCGGAATCGAGCGTGCTCTCAACGCCAGCCCCGCTTACGTCCGGCAGGCCTGTGATGCTTCGCTTAAACGCCTGGGCGTCGATTACATCGATCTGTATTACCTTCACCGTGTCGACCCGTTGGTGCCCATCGAGGAGACGGTAGGCGCGATGTCCGAGTTGGTGCGGCTCGGAAAGGTTCGGCAAATCGGGTTGTCGGAAGTTTCGCCAGCCACGGTCCGGAAGGCCCACGCCGTCCATCCGATTGCGGCGGTACAGACGGAGTACTCGCTTTGGTCACGGGAGCCCGAGGAGGCATTGTTACCGGCGTTGCGCGCTTTGGGAATCGCACTGGTGGCGTACAGTCCCTTGGGGCGCGGATTTTTGGCTGGGCGCATTCGCTCGGTGGACGACCTCGCACCAAATGACTGGCGCCGCCATAACCCACGCTTTCAAGGCGACAACTTTGCAAAGAACGTGGCGGCCGCCGATCGCGTGCGCCAGCTTGCCAGCGAAAAGGGCTGCACGCCGGCGCAGTTGGCGATTGCTTGGCTGCTCACCAATCCTGATGTTATTCCAATTCCGGGCACGAGCAATATTGCGCGGCTGGAAGAAAACGCGGGAGCTGTCACGGTGAAGTTAACGGAGGGCGACATTGCTCGAATAGAGGAGGCGGCGCCCAAGGGAGTTGCGGCTGGTACGCGGTACGACGCCGCGATGCTGGAGTTGATTGATCAATAGCCGGGCTTGACAGCGGTGTATAAACACGCCGAAATCAGGCGCGATGGCTCCTGGCCAACTTGCGCTCGGCGCCAGCTATACTCGTCTCTCCCAGGGGCCCTTCACGGAAGCGGTGTTTGTTGATACGCAGGCTCCTGATTCGGGATTCGAGCGTAGAACGGGGAATTCCAAGTTTGACGGCCGCACCGGACGGACCGGAAATTCGCCCCCGACTTTGCATCAGAGCCGCTTCAATCATTTCTCGTTCCTGGTTCGCGCGGGCCTCCGTTAAGCGAACCTGACCAGCCGAAGCCGCCGCCGTATCGTGCTGCATCCAGCTTTGGTCAACTGTGAAGGTCTCCCGATCGCAGAGAATGACAGCCCTCTCGATAACGTTCTGCAACTCCCGAATATTGCCTGGCCAATGATATTTCTGCAACAAACCCAGGGTTCTTTTATCAATCGAGCGAAGATTCTTCCCGGCCGCGGTGGCGTAGCGTTCAACGAAGTACTTGGTCAGTAGAGGGATATCGTCGGTACGCTCCCTCAGCGGCGGCACATTGATCGGGAAGACATTCAGTCTGTAGAACAAGTCCAGCCGGAAGGCGCCGGCATCGATCGCGGCTTTCAAGTCGCAATTGGTCGCGGCTAGAATCCGCACGTCAACCGAAACCGGAAGCTTGCCGCCAACCCGCTCAAACTCCCGCTCCTGCAGCACGCGAAGCAGTGCCACCTGCGTTTCCGCTGGGATTTCGCCAATTTCGTCTAGAAAGATCGTACCTCTGTTGGCAAGCTCAAACCGGCCGAGCCGTTGTTGCAACGCGCCTGTGAAGGCACCTTTCTCGTGGCCGAAAAGCTCTGAGGCAATGAGCGTGGGTGGAATGGCCGCGCAGTTGACCCGAATAAATGGGCCATTTGCCCGTCGTGAGCGTTTGTGAATCGCGCGCGCGATCAGTTCTTTGCCGGTTCCGCTTTCTCCTGTAATAAGAACCGTTGAGTCCGTCGGTGCAACTCTGGCGACGTAGTCCAGTGTGCGCGCCAACGGCACGGAGGATCCGATAATCTCCTCAAACATTCCACCAGTAAGAATTTCATCTTCCAGATACACTCTTTCGGATGCAAGCTGCTCCCTGAGCTTAGCGATTGTGCCATGGGCACGAGCATGTTCGATCACATTCGCCACCGCGCGTGCAAGCTCTCGCAGGAAGCCGATCTCGTCATCGTCGAAACCATGTTCTTCGAAGCGCGCGACACTCAAGATCCCGCAAGAGTTGTTCCAACTGCTGACCAGCGGAAAGTGACACACTGCTTTGAACCCTTCGGCACACCCCTTTAGTTCGGGCGCAGCCACGCGCACGGGCTCGTGGCAATTCGTGCGGATGAGGCGCAGCATCATCCCTCTGGCGCGGCTCAGGCAGTCATTATTGACATTCGCGCTTGCGCCTTCATCATCGATGGCGCGCTCTCGAAAGGATTCGGGCTCTTCCGGATCACGCAAGAAAATGCTTGCGCTATCGCATTTAATGGATCCCCGAACAGAAGTTAGAAACTCGGACAAACGCTCAGACATGGCTGGATCCGATGGCGACCGGCTGTTGAGATCAATTAAGAGTTGCAGGCGCTGTTCAAGGACCTGAGATGATAAGGTGCGTTTTCCAGGGTCAAGATTGAGTTCTCGCGCGCAACTCATGCTGGTTCAATCGCAAACGCCGGGGCGGTGGCACTCTCAATTGCCCGCTCGGCTTGATTGACGAACTCGATCGGGCCATAAGCCCGGATGTATGTTGAGGATGCTTGCAGAGCATCTTCGCCGATAACAGGAACCCGGAGCATCCGCTCCCCTTGCAGATACACCTGAATGAAAATTATTGGAAAATCGTTGGATACATCGGTGGCCGTTATGTCCGCTCCCTTCGAGCATTGGCTTAAAAGCTCAGCTACCAGGTTAGGGCAAGTTTTCCATTTCAGCGTGGTCGCCGCGGTTACGATGCGGTGGAGAATCGGTACCTTCGGCGGCATCCACGATCAATAGTTTGCGAGGCGGCGGCTCCCGCTTGCAACCGCGACATAGTCCATGCACCTCTTTGGACTCGTTTCTCGTTGTATTTGCGGGCTAGGCGGCCTGCTGCCGCCTTCCTCAGCGCCGAATTCCAAGGGTTGTCCAAGATATAGGCGAAAATGAGCAACTCGATAGTGTTTCAGACGGTAACCGTTCGGTTGAAGATCGGTAACGAATGCCCGACAGGAATCATTCGCGCGCGCTGCGTCGAGCGGAAACTTCAGCTAGCACTGTAGGATGGACTCTTGAAGCACTTCGCTCCATTCAGATTCGACCCAGTAAATCAATGTCTCTGGCGTCAAACAAGCGCCGGCGCCGAAGAACGCATCCTTATAAAACCGACAGCCTTTGCGATTCTTCAGTACCTAGTTGAACATGACGGGCGGCTCGTAACCCAAGAAGAATTGCTGCAGGCGATATGGCCCGGCACGTTCGTCCAACCGGAAGTGTTGAAGCGGCACATCCTGGATATTCGGAAAGTGCTCGGAGACGATGCCAGAAATCCGGTTTTTATCGAAACTCAGCCGCGCCGCGGCTATCGTTTCATCGCCCCTCTGCAGGATTCGCCCTCGATCTCAGCTGCTTTCTTCGCCAGGGAACAACGCGGAAAACTTGTTGGAAGAGATCGCGTTCTGAGCGCCCTCCACTCCAAGCTTGAAAGCGCCTTGCAAGGGAACCGGCAAATTGTGTTCGTAACTGGTGAGCCGGGCATTGGCAAGACCGGCGTTGTTACCGAGTTTGAGAGGCGGGTAGCGGCCCTGCCCATTCGAATTTCGCGGGGACAGTGCGTCGAAGGCTACGGAGGCAAAGAACCGTACTATCCTGTTTTGGAGGCGCTCAGTAAGTTGTGCCGCCAACCCGGCGGGAGCGGGATCATTCAGGTGTTGGCGACCGAGGCGCCGACATGGCTGGTGCAGCTTCCTGCATTTCTCAAACGTGAACAGCGTGAAGAGTTGCTGCGCGGGATTCTAGGAGCAACGCGGGAGCGGATGCTGCGTGAAATCGGCGAGGCTCTCGAAACACTTGCCGCTGAAAATCCGATGCTGCTTGTTCTGGAGGATCTCCACTGGGTCGATCCCTCGACGGTTGACTTCATCTCCGCCGTCGCGCGTGGAC
>DASXGT010000153.1:0-1863 GCA_036488895.1 Bryobacteraceae bacterium
AGAGCAAAGATGGCGCCGATGATGCCGAAAACGATTGCAGCGCCCAGCGCCAAAACAATCTTCATGCCAATGTAAGCGGCGTAGCTTCCGGTCTCGGCCTTCATCATCAACCACAGGCGCTGCCAGGCTTCGATGGCGCCGATTTCTTCCAGCGCCATTTGTGGGATGACAAAATCTTTTGTCAGAACGTAAATCACGGCGATTGCCACCACTAGAATTACGAAGACAAAAAATAAGAAAATGCCGCCCAGCACCAATCCGAGGACGTGCTGCTTGGGTTGGTTGAACCATCCCATGATGAATGCGAGGCCAGCTGGAATTCCTATGAGTACGATGACTACGCCAAACGTGACAAGCGTGTAGAGAAGTTTCCACAGGAAATAACGCCAGCCGGGCGCCTGACGCGCATTCCAATACTCGCGGATGCGGCATTCTTTTCTCAGCACGCTGTCGAAGAGGACAAAGCGCATGACGCTGCTGATATACATCAGCACAAGTCCTAACACCAATGCGGCGACGACTACGACTGCCATCAATATGGCGAATAGCGCAGGGTCGATTCCCCCAAAGGCAGGCCCGCTACCGGGGTGATGAGGAATGCGGAAGTTGGTGGGTGGGTTGCACCCACCGCCAGAGCCGAGTTCTCCGGCGAGCAGTCCGACGAACGCGAGCCGTACCCATTGACCGAAGCGGAAGGGTTGCAGGAGTTGCCGCTTGGTGTGCTCAAGGGCGGGAGAAATCGCGTCGACCGCTGAAAGTGGCACGCATACACCTCGGTGTCTCTGGGATGGGGAGCAAGTTACTGCAAGCAGACGCTTGGGTCAAACGAATTCTGGATAGAGCTGGAAGAAAGATTTGCTTCATTCGTATCGAAGAGCTTCCACTGGATCGAGCTTTGAAGCGCGCATGGCTGGGATTAATCCACTGATGGCACCGACCACCAGCAAAACCGCAGTGGAGAGCAGGACCGTCATCATGGAAATGCGGAGATGGATATCTCCCTGGCCGGAGTCGTCTTCGAAGAGCGGACCCATCAGCGGCATGGTACCGACGGCCCAGGCGATGAGATAAGAGAGCGCGACGCCAATGGCGCCGCCCATCAGCATGATCAGCAACGTTTCTGCAAGGAATTGCAGCTTGATGTGGCGCTTGCGAGCGCCCAGCGCGCGGCGCAGGCCGATCTCGCGAATGCGTTCGTCCACCGTGACCAGCATGATATTCATCACGCCGACGCCGCCGATTCCCAGCGTCAACGTGCCGACGAATGCCAGCAAGACTTGCAGGCCGATGGTGAGGCCGTCGATGACGGGGCGGAATTCGTCCCGCCCGAACATTTGGAAGGCTTTGGGATCAGTGGGTGAAAAGCCCTGGCGTGTCGCGACCGCCGCCAGCACTTGCGCCATGGCTTTTTTCTCGAACTGGGGCGCAATCGGTTGGAACAGCATCACTGCGGCGTAGCGCGTGTTCCACAGGTCTCCGGCAGTGGAGTAGGGGATCCAGGAGGATTCGTCGTCGCTGCTGAAATAATTGCTGAGCTGGATTTTGCGCGCCATCACGCCGATTACGGTGAAGCGCACGCCGCTTACGGTAACGGTTTCGCCGACCGCGGGCCTCCCACTGAAAAGTTCTTCTTTCAGGCGGCCGCCCAGGAAGATGACGCGGCGGCGCTCGAGTTCGTCGGCGGCATCGATCCAGCGGCCTTGAGAGGGGACTTCGTTGCGCATTTCCCCGTACTCAGGGCAGACTCCGCGCACGGGGGCGGTGCCTACCATGCGGTCGCCATAGGCGATGCCCGGGCGCTGCACGGTTTCGCGACAGATGTGTCTCACGAGTGGCGATGTCGCCTTCACCATGTCGATATCA
>DASXGT010000185.1:0-16520 GCA_036488895.1 Bryobacteraceae bacterium
TCGAAGACCGCGTCATGTTTGGAACGGACCAACTGATTTGGCCCAAGCTGATGGCATACTCCATCAGCATCATTCAAAATGCCGATTATCTGACGCCCGAGCAGAAGCGCGACATCCTCTACAACAACGCTGTCCGCTTTATGAGGCTCGACACCGGCCGCGCCAATTGACCTGCACCGGCTGGAACATCATCGACAAAGAAAAACGGAACTCTCGGCTTTCTTACGCAAGACCGGCATCCTCTTTCTTCTGAGTATCCTGCCGCTGGTATTGATGATTTTCTGATTATTGCGAGTTTGTATCAGACGTGCGTTCTCCTTGACATCTTAGGGGAGAGTCCCGTATCATTCTCCTAAAGTGCATAGGAAAGACAAGAAATCGGCCGAACTATTACAGGGCACGCTGGACTTGCTGGTTCTGAAAGCGGTTTCGCTTGGAAAGATGCATGGCTACGGCATCCTGCTGCGGATTGAGCAAATTTCGAAGGGGTCGCTGGCGATTGAGCAAGGGGCGCTTTATCCGGCGCTCTACCGGCTTGAACGGCAGGGTCTGCTGGATACGGAGTGGGGCATATCTGAGAATAATCGCAAGGCCAAATACTATATTCTGACGAGCCGGGGACGTGCGCAGCTCAAAGACGAGGAGCGCAGTTGGAGCCGCCTGGTTGAAGCCATAGGCACGGCGCTAAAGGCTCGTCCTAACGAGGTGTGAACCTTATGCTGCGATTTCTGCATTGGAGATCCCTTTTTCGCCGCCAGAAGTTCGAAGACGAGATGGCGAACGAGTTCGCATTTCACCTGCAGGCTCGGACCGAAGATTTGACGCGCCGCGGAATCGCACCGCTGGAGGCAGAGCGGCAAGCGCGATTGGAGTTCGGTGGTACACAGCGATACCGCGCGGAATGCCAGGAATCGCATGGCGTGCATTGGCTGGATGAAGTGACGCGCAATCTGACCTATGCATTGAGGAACCTGCGTAAAGCTCCCCTATTCGCGCTGGCTGAAATCATACCTCTGGCGCTGGGCCTGGCGGCGGTAGGCATAACGTTTGCGGTGGTGAATACGGTGCTGCTGCGTCCGCTGCCGTTCAGCAGATCCGACCGCATTGTGACCATTTCCCAGAAGGTTCCGCTTATCCGTTCGACTCCAACCGTAGTGACGGCCGATGAGTTCCAAAGGTGGCAACGGTCCGGCTTGTTCGAATCAGCCGCGCTCATCGATACGGCGGAGTACACGCTGCAGGGCCAGGGACGCCCGGAACGAATTTATGGAGCCACTGTAACTTCCGATTTTTTCCGGGTTTTTAACGTGCATCCCATCATGGGCCGGGGATTATCGGCTGACGACGTGGCCGACGGGCACAGCAACGTAGTGGTATTAAGCTATCAGCTTTGGGTGCGAGATTTCGGAAGCGACCGCAGCGTGATCGGAAAGCCAATTCATTTAAGCGGTATGCCGATGACGGTGATAGGCGTGATGCCGCCCGGTTTTGATTTTCCGCGTTTAGCGGACGTTTCGGCGATTATGAACTGGGCGCCGGACCAGGCCGAGTTTTGGACGCCCTTTGTCATCACGCCGAAGATTATCGAAGACGGAAACTTTAATTACTATGCGCTGGGGCGCTTGCGTGAAGGCGTGACAACGGGGCGGGCGGAGGCGCAGCTGCTTCCTACCGCGGCTCATTTATTCAAAGAACAGGAAATCAAATATCCGCAGTACAAGGGCATGATCGAGCAGATGTTGAGCGCTCTGATCATTTACGTTACGCCGCTGCGCGACACGATGGCCGCGGGAATCCGCGATGTGCTCTCGATGCTCTTGGCGGCGGTTACGCTTCTTTTGGTATTGGTTCTATTCAATTTGGGGAATTTGCTGCTGACCAGGAATGCGCACAGACTGCGCGAGTATACGGTCCGGCAGGCTTTGGGGGCGAGCCGCTGGCAGCTGTTCCGGCAGACTTTTCTGGAGCAAACCGTGCTAGTTGGCTTGGCCTCGGCCAGCGCAGCCGTTCTGACGGCTGGGGGCATTCAGATTGTGCGGGCGGCGGCCGCGAACCAACTGCCGCGATTGTATGAGCTACGGTTTAGCTTCCTGGACTTCGCCGTGCTGCTGGCGGCGGCATTCTTTACCGCTATCGTTTTCGGCGCACTCTCGCAAATGTTGATTTCTGAGACGGTACTCGCCTTCGGATTAAACTCGCAAGGCCGCACCTCGACCAGCGATCGCCACACTAGCCACTTAAGATTTGTTTTGATGGCCGCGGAGATTGCCTTTTCACTGGTTCTGCTGGTGACGGCCGGCCTGCTGGTGAAGAGTTTTCGGAATGTTATGCAGATACGGCCCGGTTTCAATCCGCAACATGTGCTGACGGTGAAAGTGCCGTTCAATTCACGGAAGACAGACAAACCAGAGAAACGGTTACAGCATATTCGTGAATTGATTCATAGGTTGGATGGTTTGCCAGGCGTGACGTCTGCTTCCCTGGTGAGCCGCCTTCCGCTCACAGGCGAGAACGAAATTCACACTGTGCGAGCGTTGGGTAGACCTTTGCCGCAACAAGTGGAGAGCGTCTCGGCAGAGTACCGGGTGATAGACGACGCTTATTTCCGCACGATGCAAATTCCCCTGATGGCCGGGCGGGAGTTCAGGGCAGACGATCCGGCTACGTTCGCCGTCATCAACGAAAAAATGGCGGCGCGTTTCTGGCCGGGCGAAGACCCGATCGGCAAACAGTTCACGGACGGTGACAATCCGCCCGTGAAGGTCATCGGCGTGGTGGGGGACGTGCATAACGGGCCGCTGGAGAAGTCGGAGACGATGCAGTTCTATCGCCTGATATCAGCGGCTCCTTATTATGCAGATACGTTCGTTATTCGCTCGACCCATGAGCCGGAACGGCTGATGCCGGCGGTGCAGAAAGCGATCTGGCAATTGGATGCTTCGGAGCCTGTGACGCATGCGCAAAGCATGCAGCACTTATTGGAAGCGGTGACGCTGCAGCGGCGATTTGCGGCTGGGCTGCTGAGTAGCTTCGCGGTTGTGGCATTGTTTCTCTCGGCGCTAGGTCTGTTTAGCGTGGCATCACTCTCGGCCGCTCGTAGAACACGCGAATTCGGCATTCGACTGGCGATAGGCGCGACCGGCGGTGAGATCGCGCGGCTGGAGCTTGCGCGAACCGCAAGAATCGTCATGGCAGGACTCGGGCTGGGTCTACTGATTTCGATTACGGTCGCGCGAACTATAACGGGATTACTTTACCGGGTAACGCCATGGAGCGGAGAGATTTTTGGCACAGCGACGGTTGTATTGATCGCCGCGGCGTTGCTGGCCGGGTGGCTGCCGGCCCGCCGCGCCGCGCGGATTGATCCGGCGACTGCTTTGCGGGATTGAATGGAGGGACTCCAATTTCGGACGCCTGACGCCGCGCACCACATAAGATTGAGATAGGGAACTCGTGGCAAAAGCGGGAAAGGCAGTCTATTTTTTTCAACTGGCGCGGCTGATTTGGTGTTTTCCCCTGGTTGCTCTTCCTGCCTGGTCTTTGGGACCCACTTTTAGCCACGATATTGCTCCCATCGTCTTGAAAAATTGCGCCCCGTGTCATCGTCCCGGCGAGCCGGGGCCTTTCCCGTTGTTGAATTACGCGGACGTGAAGAAACACGCGGGTCAGATCGCGGCGGTCACGCAGTCACGTTATATGCCGCCATGGCTGCCGGAACAGGGTTATGGTGATTTCGTGGACGAGCGGCGGTTGACCGCTGGGCAAATAGAAGCGATACAAGCGTGGGTGAAAAACGATGCGCCCGAGGGCGACCCCGCTGCTGTTCCGCCGCTGCCGCCTTTTACAGAAGGTTGGCAGCTCGGGCCGCCGGACCTGATTGTGAAAGCGCCGCGCGCCTTGAGCGTGCCGGCCAGCGGTCCGGATGTGTTTTGGAATTTCATTCTTTCGCCGGATATAAAGGCGAGACGCTATGTGCGCGCCATGGAAATCCGTCCGGGCAACCCGCGCCTGCTGCACCACGCCAACATTATTATTGACCGCGCGCGCTCGCAGCGGAGCAGGGAAGCCACGCCTGGCGCGGGATTTCCTGGGATGGACCTAACGCTCGACCGCAGCGTCTTTGACCTGGACGGCCATTTTCTATTCTGGAAGCCGGGCTCCACTCCTTATGCGGAACCGGACGGCTTCGCGTGGATTCTGGATCCGGGCAACGATCTGGTGTTAAACACGCATATTCAGCCGACGGGACGGGTGGAGCGGGAGCAACCTGTGGTTGGCTTGTACTTCACGGATCAGCGGCCCACTCACTTTCCGCTGCTGATCCAACTGGAGCATGATGGGTTGCTCGATATACCGGCGGGCGACCGCGATTTTAAGGTCTCCGATGATTTTCGCTTACCGCTCGATGTGGATGTGCTGGCTGTCTACCCACATGCGCATTACCTCGGCAAGCTGCTCGAAGCCTATGCCACGCTTCCCGATGGCACGCGCAAATGGCTGATCCGGATTCCCGACTGGAACCTGAATTGGCAAGCTACTTTTTATTACCGTGAGCCGCTTTTCCTGCCTAAGGGTACGGTGATTTCCATGCGCTATCACTATGACAACTCGCGCGCGAATCCGCGCAATCCGAACCGGCCGCCCAAGCTGGTCTCGGCCGGGAATCGCGCGAACGATGAAATGGGTCATCTTTGGCTGCAATTGCTGCCGCGCGGCCCGGGCGACCGGCGCAGAGAGCTAGCCGAAGCGTGGGCGCGCCATCAGGTGGAGAAGTATCCGCGCGATTTTTCCGCGAACCTGGCGCTCGGCTCCATTGCCTTGTCGCGGCTGGACGCAGCGGGCGCGGCGTCGGCGCTTGGAGTTGCGGTGCGCGCTAGGCCGTCCGACCCGGTCGCGCATAATTTGTTCGGGGCGGCTTTGCAAACATTAGGCCGCGCGCGCGAAGCCACGGAGCAATTTGAAATTGCGGTCCGGGAAAAAGGCGACTATATGAACGCCCGCTACAATCTGGCGCATGCTTTGTTTAAGGCCGGCCGGATGGATGAGGCGATTCAGAATCTGCAGGCGGTGGTGAACGCCTATCCGAACGATGAAGCAGCAAAACAGTATCTGAGCCAGGCTGTTGCCGCGCGCGCCAAAAGCGGCGCCGCGGGTACGGACAGATAACAGCGCGCCTAAACTTCCGGTATGCTTCGCGGAGCCCCATTAGGCAGCGGCTTTTTCTCCGCAATGCCCTGGAGCAGCCTCAGCAAAAGCTCCGAGTCGATGGGCTTCGAGACATAGTCGTCCATTCCGGCTTCCAGGCAGCGTTCGCGGTCGCGTTTCAGCGCATGCGCCGTGACGGCAACAATGGGAAGATGCCGGGTACCGGAAGACTCGATCCGGCGAATCTCCCGGGTAGTTTCGAGCCCATCCATCTCGGGCATTTGGATATCCATCAACACCGCGTCGAAGTTCCAACCCACGCGTTCCAGCGTTTCCAGCGCTTCGCGGCCGTTTCCCGCAACGGTGACGTGATGGCCATTTTTCTCGAGGAGCCGAAGGGCCAGCCGCTGGTTAATCGGATTATCTTCCACCAACAGAACCTTCATGGAGATCTTGTCTAGCAAGGCGCTCGCCGGCGCGCTCCGGGTAACCGGTTCCGCGTGTTTTTCTGGGATACCGAACGCCGCGGTGAAGTTAAAACAACTGCCTTTTCCTAATTCGCTTTCCACCCAAATTCTTCCTTTCATTAATGCAACCAGCCCGGAACAAATCGTGAGCCCGAGCCCAGTGCCGCCAAATTCTCTTGTTGATGAACCGCCGGCCTGAGTGAACGCCTCAAAGATCAGAGCGTGTTTTTCCTCCGGAATGCCGACACCGGTATCGGCAACGGAAAGCTTCAAGGTTACGCCGGACTCCGTTTTTTCCAACACGCCGATGCCGGCGGTCACGCTTCCCGCAGCCGTGAACTTCAGCGCGTTTTCCAGCAGGTTCACCAGAATCTGCTGGAGACGCCCGGAATCGCCCGTCAGTGTTTCGGGCACCTCGGCCGCGACCGATTGCCGCAAATCGAGGCCTTTCTCACTGGCGCGAGCAGCAAACGACGCCATCGTCTGCTGCAGGCATTCTCTGGGGTTGAAAGCCAGCTGCTCCAAATGAAGCTTTCGCGCTTCGACCTTGGAAAAATCAAGAATATCGTTGATGATCTTGAGCAAGGAACCGGCGGAGGATTGGATGACTTCCAAGTACTCTTTTTGTTCAAGATTCAAGGGTGTGGCGAGCGCCAACCGGGCCATGCCGATCACCCCGTTCATCGGCGTTCGGATTTCATGGCTCATATTGGCGAGAAATTCGCTCTTGGCCTTGTTCGCAGCTTCGGCCGCTTCTTTGGCCTGCACGAGTTTTTCTTCCGTCCGCCGCCGTTCCTGATTCTCTTCTTGCAGTGCCTCATTCAGACGCGCCAATTCCAGTGTTCGTTCCCGGACGCGTTTGTCTAATTCATCCGCAAGCTGGCCGAATTTCTGCTCGCTTTCGCTCAATTCGTGCGTTCGTTCCTCGACTAGGGCCACGAGCGTTTTCCCCCGGGCTTGCAACTGCCGGACGCGTATTTCGTAGATCGCCGCGATCATCCCCAGGAACAGCAGCCCCGCGAGAAAAGTAAACGCCGGTGTCTGATAGAAATGGGGCTGCAGGAGGAACGAAATGGGAGTTCCGCCACCGCTCCAGGCGCCGCCGTCATCATGCAAATATTGCGCGATCCACTTTGAGGAGTCTAGACCCGCCTGCATCCGGAAAGGGAGCAGGCAGAGTATACCGGCTACAAAGCGGAAGGCTTGTATCCTTATCACCGTTTTTCCCTATGTTTTAGATCGGCCGTTCTGGCCTACGGGCTTAGGTGATTCGGGGACTTTTTAAAAATTCGGCACTGTTGAACCGCTCGATGTGAGGGAAGGAAAAGAATTTAAGTGTTTTCGTTCACTATCGGCAAAGCTCGCTTTAGCCGATAAAACCACTGTGCGTGGCTCTAGAACAAGTGTACAGAGGCGGTCCCGGGAATCGGGCAGCGTGATGGTGGAATTTGCCCTTTCACTCTTGCCGTTTTTGGCCCTTTTGTTTATGACTCTGGATTTGGCCTGGATATTCTTCGGATGGTCCTGTATTCAGGAAGGCGCGAGAGAAGGTGTGCGGTGGGCCGTTACCGGCTCGGGGCAGGTCGAAACCGCTCTGGATAGCCATATTAAGCAGGTGGTTCAGCAATATTCGTTCGGCTTTGCTAATGCGAGCAACGTCCAAGTGGATTATTATCCGTCGACCGGCTACTCTTCCTCCGCAATGCCCGCTTCCATCGACGGTCAAGTCGGCGCGACCGCAGCCGGAAACGTGGTCAGAGTGACCGTTCAAAACGTCTCAATAGGCACGTTCGGCCCCATTTTTCGTACTGTGACGTCTCTACCGCTCTCGGCAAGTTCCTCCGATGTCATGCAGTAGTTCTGCCCGAAAGAGAGCAAGCATGAAAAAACCAAGAGAGCGGCGCACGAAGCAGTGCGGGAGCGCCATGATCGAGTTTACCTTGTGTTTCGCTTGTGTTTGGCTGCCGTTGTTCTTGGGATTGTGCCAGTTCGGTTTTAAGCTCGTCCAGGCCATCCAAGTTACCCAGGTTTGCCGCGATGCGGGGCACATGCACGCCTACGGGATCGATTTTTCTCAGAGTTCGAATAAGTATCTGCTGGTAAGTCTTGCTCCAGGGCTAGGTGTCGACCCAACAGGCTTGAGTGGAAACGGTGAAGTCATTTTGTCTACCATTGGTTACGTCGACAACGCTCAGTGCATGGCTGGTGGTTACGCGAGCGGCTCAGATTGTCCTAATTATCAAAAATATGTTTTCACTCGCCAATTCGTAGTAGGAAAGACTCTGAAAGCAAGTTCCTTCGGGACTCCCAACGCAAACATCACGAATGCGAGCAGCGGAAATGTACAAAGGGGAGACAACAACGGTACATTGGGCTATCTGAACGACGGCAGCGCGTTAGTCACGGCGTTCCCGATCGCGTTTTCGTCTGGCCAACAATTGGCTTATATTTCGGAAATGTTTGTCCAGTTGCCGGTCTTTAATTGGTTTTTACCTGGACCTGCATGGGTAACCTCAGCATCGTTCTTTTGATGCTCAGGGGATCAAGCCGGATCGCTACTGCGAGAGACGGAGAATTTGTGAGGCGATCTGTTGAAACGCCGCGGCGAGTTGCGTGTCGTTAGGCGAATAGACAAACATCCCGCTAGGCCGGGATGGGTCGTAGATATCGCTCTTCGGATCGTTCGCCACCCGCCGCAAGAATCTCTGAAAGACATCCTCTGTCGGAGCATCCTTAGCGCCCCCTAAGCCCAGTGTATAAATGACGGGGTCGTATCCCAAAGAATCGTGGATGATTTTTTGTGCTTGATCATCTGCGGCATTAAACGCTGCGTCGACCAGTGCTCTGGGGATGTCGGTGCGAAAACCCTTGTTAGGGGAATAGGGGCCGGTGGTGACCCAGTCGCTTGATTGGGTCATGTAGTTCGGATTATTCGTTGAATTCCCGTAGGCGTCTTGCGTTGGGATGTAGGCGATATCCTGTCGCATATAGGCTCCGTTACTTTTGGCGTCGAACATGCACCCCGGAGCGGAAACCAGCGGTACATTACTCCCGTTGCAAATGGGATTTCCGCAACTCCCCTTAGGCACATCGGTTTGCATCAAGCCGACCGTCTCTCCAGTGGGAACAGCGCCGCCCGCCCATTGCGCGATAACACCCGTGATCGTACCCGATGGATTGCTGCACTGCAGATAGTTGGTTCCGAGCGCTAAGGGGGATTGCAGCGTAGAGTAGTTGGTTGGATCATACCGGTTGTCCGTCGAAGTCCGAACTGGGAAAGTGGCTGTAATGCCGTTTGGTTGCCCGTCAGTGAAAAACACAATGACATTCAGCGCACCGTTACGAGACAGCCCCGCCGTTTTCAAACTCTGAATTTCCGTGTACGCCAGGTTTAATGCCATCGCGGAACTGGTGTTACTCCCGCACGCAAGTTGGCTGATGTAGGAGTTGAGATTGGGACTGCTGGATTGAAAGAGCTTGCTCGGACCGAAGTCCACATGAGCGCCCGCAGTGAAGCTAATGAGCGTTAACTGATCGCGACCGTCAGCGAAGTAGTTAACGAAAGTCTGCGCGGAGGCCTTCATCGTCTGACAAACATTAGCCCCATCCGGACCCGTAATATTCATCGAACTTGAGCGGTCGAGGACGAGGAAAATATTGGCATCGCGCCTCGACGAAGCGGCCGTGGCCGCAAGGGTCGAGTTATTTTGCCCCAAAATACGCATGAAAGACAACGGCACGCTCACCGAAGCCGTGACAGTCACACGCCGCGTACCGGTTGTTGGTGAGTCAGCTATGCCGGTCGGTCCCGATACGAAGGTGGTTTTTAACCAACCCGGTGGGAAATTTGCGTCCACGTACTGTACCGCGATAGCTTGGGGATCGGACGCTGGATCGCGGCCCGCGGCAAGTGCCGCGGCGTCAACTGCAGCCGCAAGTCTGGCCTTTACCCAAAACAGAGTGGCCCCATCGATGGCCAGCCCGATCATGGGAATAAGCACCAGCATCGTGATGAAGGTAAATAAAACCAGCGACGATCCGCGTTCGCGCGGTCTGAGGCGAGCTCGCATATGAAATAGTGCCCTGCCGCAGGCGCGGCTCTCAATCAATCTGGCCAATCGCCTTGTCTTTCGCCCGTCTCTCTCCACAAAAATGCTGCCCCGGTATGATCCTTCTCGCGTTATGCTCGGAAAGCATGGAAGCTTTCAGCGGCGGCGGAGACATCGGCCGCGAAGAACTGGTCGGCCGCCGTATCGCTTTGATTAGCATGGCTGTAGGAACCGGCCTTGCGGTATCGAAAATCGTTGTGGGAACGCACGTCGGGTCCGACGCAATCACTTCCGATGGCTTGGAAGCCAGCGGAGATGTGCTCTCTTCTTGCATCGTGTATGCCGGTTTGTGGCTGGCGTCCCGGCCTCCCGATTCCGAACATCCCTACGGGCATGGCCGCTATGAAACGCTGGCGGGCCTGGCCGTCGGCGCGATTCTGCTGCTCGCCGGCGCGGCTATTTTCTGGCATGGACACAGCCCGCACACCGCTACCAATGCATTCCCCGCCTATGCCCTTTATCCGCTGCTCGCCGCCGTGGTGGCTAAAGTTTGTCTCTTCATCACTAAGTTCCGCGTGGGCCGCCGCATCGCCAGCCTATCGCTCGAAGCCGATGCCTGGCATGACCTGACTGACCTGATGGCCACTGGCGTTGCTCTTATCGCCGTCGTGTTGACGCTCATCGATGCGGAGCGCTTCCACGCGGCTGACCACGTCGGCGCGATGGTGATCGGCATCCTCATCTGCCTTCTCTCCGTCCAGGTCGTGCATCGGGCCGTTGCTCAACTGGTCGACACTATGCCCGATGCCGCCAAGATGGCCGAAGTGCGCCAAACCGCGCTGCTGGTCCCAGGCGCTCTCGGCATTGAGAAATGTTTCGCCCGACGCACCGGCTTGCGTTTTCACGTCGATCTGCATCTCGAGGTGGACCCGGACCTGACGGTGCGCGAATCTCACGTGATCGCCACGCAAGTCCGTATCACCATTAAAGAGACGCTGCCCTGGGTCGCCGATGTGCTGGTGCATGTGGAGCCCGCCCCGGCCGCCCTGATTCGCGATTCCAGTTGGCCGGTCAAGTCGCATAATCGTTAAAGCGACGCATGGAAAATAAAGAAATTGCACAGATGCTGCATGAGACGGCCGATCTCATGGAGGTCGCGGCGCAGGACGGCTTTCGTATCCGCAGCTACCGCAACGCCGCGTCGGTGATTGCCAGCCATCCTGAGCGGCTGCAAGATGTCGTCCTTGATCCGGCCCGCAAAGTGACCGATATTGCGGGAATCGGCAAAGGCTTGGCGGCAGTGCTGGCTGAAATTGTTCAGCGCGGCTCGTTCGAACGCCGCGATGAGATGCTGGCGCTCTATCCCGCCTCCGCGCTCGAATTGCTGAAGATTCAAGGCCTGGGTCCCAAGAGTATCGCGCTGCTTTATGAGCACCACAATGTTAAAAGCGTGGATGACCTGGAACGCATCTGCCGTGAACAGAAGCTGCGGGCGATGCCGCGCATGGGCGTCAAGCTCGAAGAAAAGGTTCTCCGCTCGATTGAGTCTTACCGCAAAAGCGCCGGGCGGTTTTTGCTTAGCTTTGGACGGCAGGTGGCGGACGAATTAAGCGCCGAATTCCGCGCGCTTCCCGGTATTGAAAAAGTGGAAGCGGCGGGCAGCCTGCGGCGCGGGCGCGAGACCATCGGTGACCTCGATATCTTAGTCACCGGGCCGCAAGCCGGCGAAACGTTGAAACTGATTACCTCGCACATTAAGGCCCAGGAAATTCTAGGGCAAGGCGGTAACAAAGCGAGCGTGACATTTGGATTAGATCGCTTGCAGGTAGATGTACGGGCGCTTCCGCACGAAAGTTTCGGCGCCGCCATGCAGTATTTCACGGGTAGCAAGGAACATAATGTGGCCTTGCGTACAGTTGCCGTCAAGCAAGGCCTGACTCTGAACGAATACGGCCTCTTCACGCTTGAGGGCAACCAGCGCGTGGCGGGCGAAACTGAAGAGGAAATCTACCAACGGCTCGGCTACCAATGGATTCCGCCGGAGCTGCGGGAAAATTCGGGCGAATTGGAAGCGGCCCAGCAAGGCACGCTCCCTAAACTGGTGGATTTCACTGACATGCATGGCGATTTGCACATGCACACCACTGAGACCGACGGCAAGGCGACCCTGCGCGAGATGGCCGAAGCGGCAGCCGGGCTCGGCTATGAATACATTGCGGTTACCGACCATTCGAAGGCGCTGGCCATGGCGAACGGATTGGGCGAAACGCGCGTAGTTGCCTTCGCTAAGCAGGTGCGTGAACTGAACAAAGAAGGCCTGCCGCTACACGTTTTCTCCGGCCTGGAATGCGACATTCTGCGTGACGGCGCGATGGATATTGCTGAAGACGCTTTGGCTGAGCTCGACTTAGTGATCGGCAGCGTCCACAGCTACTTCAGTTTGGAATCGGAAGAGATGACGAACCGGCTCATGCGCGCGCTCGAATCGCCGTCGCTGCGGATTTTCGGGCATGGGACGGGTCGGCTGCTTCTTCAGCGCGATTCCTATCCTTATGATTTTGAGCGAGTCGCCACGCGAGCCGCGGCGCGCGGTGTCTGGTGGGAGATTAACGCCAGCCCGGAACGGCTGGATTTACCCAGCCATTTGGTGCGGGCCGCGAAACGGCTCGGCTGCCGGTTTACGATTTCCACCGACGCGCACCGCCCTTCGCATCTTAATAACATGCGCTACGGCGTGGTGACCGGGCGGCGCGGTTGGCTGGAGCGGTCGGATGTTCTGAATACTAGGAAATTAGCCGAATTCACGGCCGCTTTAGCGAGAGACAAGTAAACGGGTGGCCGCCGAACGCAGTGGGTCGCTGACGCTTCCCACTCAGTTTCAGTGGTATGGACTACTCGCCGGAAGCGGCGAAACGCGGGCGCTCCGGCGAAGCCTTTTTCAACGGCTTACTTGGCACTAAAGCGGGACCAGGCCGCTGAGGCGCCGAAATTTCGGCCAGAAATTGCAACGACGACGCACTGGCGGCCGCAATCTGCACTCCATGTTTCCGCATGTTGCGTAAAAGCGAACAACCAATGCGGTCATAGTCGCTCATATTCGTGATGTCCACGGTGAACTGCCGACGTCCCTGTTCCTGAAGAATTGATGCCCACAGCTTGGACACTTCTTCCACGGCAATGCCTGCAAAACGCCCGAAAATCTCCACGCGCAAATTACCCGCATTCTCCCGGATTTTTAGATTCACCACAGTCTCAAGTGTCACGCCTTATGGATGCTCTCTCGATGAATCTGCTACAAATTTTATTAAATTATGTAAATAGAACTTTTACTCGTAGCGCAAGGCAGTAACGGGGTCGAGTTTCGCCGCTTTACTCGCCGGCCAGATGCCAAAAAACAAGCCAACGCTGACCGACATGACGATTCCTGCAATCGCGGCCCAAGCCGGTACCTGTGTAGGTAAGGAAGGGAACACAAGCTTGCTGGCCATGGCGATCATCCACCCGAGAACCAGACCGGCTAGTCCACCCAGGCCGGTTAAAACGGAAGCCTCCAACAGGAATTGAAGAACGATATCCCCTCTTCTGGCGCCGATGGCTTTGCGGATTCCGATTTCGCGCGTCCGCTCCGTCACCGAGACCAGCATGATATTCATCACGCCGATGCCGCCCACCAGCAGGCCGATGGAGCTGAGCACAATCATCACCAGAAACGTCATGGACGTGATTTGCCGGAACTGTTCCACCATCTGCTCGGCGGTAGATAGCGAGAAGTCATCTGGTTTGTTGGCGGAAACGTGGCGCGTAATGCGCAAAATGGTGCGAATCTCGTCCGTGGCTTGCGCCAGCCTGCCATTGATGGCTGTCACGGTCAAGGATACGTTCTTCGAATTGGGGTAGGCCTTGTGCATGGTTTGAAAGGGCAGCAGCACCCGGTTATCGGAACTGTCGAAGAAGCTGGCGCTGGGGCGAAACATGGTGCCGATTACCTCATATTGCCCGCCGTCCACCATGATTCGCTTACCAATGGGATTTTCCTCGCCGAACAGCCCTTTTTCGACATCCGCGCCAATCACCGCCACGGGAGCCCTATGTTTATCTTCGAAATCACTGAAAAAACGGCCCCGATGCAGGTCCACCTGGCCGCCCTCGGCGTATGCTTCTTCCACGCCTTGGAGATTGGTTTGATAGATCGCATTGCCCTTGTACTTGGCGACGATCGGGCCGTTATTGTTGAACATGAAAGCCGAGGCCTTTTCGCAGTTGACACATTGGTTGCGGACGGTAATCACATTTTCGTAGGTCAACTCCTTGCGGGCGCGCTGCTCGGGAGTAAGGTCGGTGGTCCGAAAGGCCGGCTCGCGCATCACCAGCACGGTGTTCGGCCCAAAGCTTTTGAAAACGTTCGTCACCGCGCCGTCAAACCCCGTGAGGATGGACCCGACGCCGATAATCGTCCCGGTTCCGATCACCACGCCCAGCATGGTCAACAAACTGCGTGTTTTGTGCGCGCGAATGGTATCGAGCGCCAGCATGGTGTTATTGCGGAAGGCGACAAATTGATTCATGATTTTAGTCCGTCTGATTAGTCCGCGTGCAGGGCGACAATCGGATCCAGCTTGGAGGCTTGCCGGGCTGGGTAAATGCCAAAAAACAAGCCGGTGATCACCGATAGGCCGACGCCTACCAGCACGGAATAAAAGGGCATGTCCATGGGCAGCGGGGTCGCGTTACGCACCACCACGGTCAGGACATAGGCGATGATCACGCCGAGCAAGCCACCGATTAAAGCCAGCACCGCCGATTCCACCAAAAACTGATTCAGTATATCCGCACGGCGCGCGCCCAGCGATTTGCGAATGCCGATTTCGTGCGTCCGTTCCGTAACCACCGCTAGCATGATGTTCATAATGACGATGCCGCCCACCACCAGAAACACCGAAACAATGCCGAAGGCCATGCCCGCGATAGCTCCCGTCAAATTATTCCAGGCGTTGGATAAAGTGTCGGAGCCGAAGATGGTGAATGTGTCGTCCTGCGCGGGCCGCAAGTGGCGATACGCCCGGAGCAGCGAACGCACTTCGTCCTCCGCTTCGGCCATGTGTTCCGGATTGATAGCCCGGGCGAAAAGAGCAATTTGGGAGCGCAACGGATTCCCATATGTCTTGAAATAGGAATACACGGGAATCATGACAAATTTGTCCTGAGATTGGCCGAAAACGCTGCCTTTGGCCTTCGCCACTCCCACGACTTGATAGGAAACGCCGTCTGCCTTGATCGTTTTGCCCACGGGATCGCGCCCGGGGAAAAATTGTTCCGCGACATCATTCCCAATGAAGGCGACCGGTGCGTGGCGGCGAATCTCTTCTTCGGTCAGAGAGCGGCCGGCGCCTACCTCAATATTGCTGAGCGAGGGGATATCCGCCGTGATGCCCTCCAGGTCCACGGTCTGCAAAGTTTGGCCGGAGTAGGCGACCGTCACGCTTTTGAATGTTTCCAGGCCGAAGGCGCTAAGGGTTCGCGCGTTAGCTTTGACGAATTCGTATTCCAGCGGAGTAATTTGCGGATTGCGGCGCTGCATCTCCAGATATTTTTTGGGATCCCAATTACCGATGAAGGCGATGCGCACGATTTTGAACCCGTCGGAGCCCATGTTGGATAGCTTCGTGGCAATGTAATTGTTCATACCGTGCACGAACGACGTGACGGCAATTAGAGTGCTGGTGGCCAGAATAATGCCGAGCAGCGTCAGAAAACTGCGAAGTTTGCTCTTGTTGAGGGAATCGAGCGCAATGCGCGCTGCTTCCCAGAAGGAGGCGCTGGGGCGGAATTTGGTATTAGCCACTCGTCTAGTAGTCTCTCCCAACTTCATACGTGTTGCAAAGAGAAAGGTTCCGTGGTTTTGGGCTCCGTCCTAGGCGTGCTGCTCAGAAATTCAACTTTACTCCGACTTGCATCTGTCTTGGACCCGCGCCAAAAAAAGCCCGGCGTCCCTTGCGCGCTGCCATTTGTGCTGGAAATCACGCCGAAAGACGATAGCGAATGGGACTCGAACCCAGCGACTGTCCCACGTTCGTCAGCAATCCTTGTGACGATCCAGGGAGGATATTCACTCCGGTCGGAAATAGATTGTTCAGGGCGTTGTATTGAGTAATACCGCCGCGCGGCGGAAAGACCGTCGAAGATTCCGTAGCCGCCGTGCAGGACCGGTGTGATGTAACGTTACGTCACATAGGCGGCGGGAAATATCTTTCCGCATCGCCGGCAGGATTGTCCATTCCCTCTTGACACAAACGAAAGCGCGGCGATATAGTTCAAAAGGTCAAATGGTCTGACATATGACAGGGGAATTTGGGGGCGGTGTGGAATTCAATCTTTTGCGTCGAAACGCATTGGCGGTTTTTTTTGCCCTCGCTTTACTCACGCCGCCGGTAGCCGACGCGCAGTTACTGCAAGGCACGCTCAACGGCAACGTGACCGATTCTACGGACGCGGCTGTAGCCGGCGCAACCGTGACCGCGCAGAACCAGGCGGCCGGTATCACGCGCGAAGCCGTTACAAATTCGGCCGGTCAATATACATTAGCTACGCTGCCACCGGGCACTTACATCGTCACGGTCAAAGCCTCCGGTTTTCAAACCTATAATCAAACCGGAGTTATCGTCAACGGCAACGAAGTGGTTCGCACCGACGTAAAAATGGTGCTGGGGCGCGTGGATGAAAGCGTGACCGTTTCCGCCCAAACCAGCAATCTGCAAACAGACCGAGCCGATGTCCGCACCGATATTTCCACGCACACCCTGAATAACCTGCCAACGCCGCTTGGCCGCAACTATCAAATGACTCTGTCGGTGGTCGTCCC
>DASXGT010000269.1:0-52982 GCA_036488895.1 Bryobacteraceae bacterium
GATCTATCGAGGAGAGCAGCCGAGACTCTTGGCATAATTCGGGCCGGCCACGCACGGGTGAGAATAGAAATGGTTAGCAGTCCACCGCGTGTTCCAGGACGGCGCTAGCAAATCCTAAAGTCACGCGTCAGTAGGGAACTTTTGCCTGACTCCGCTTCCATTGCTCGAAAGGAAGCAGGCGTTCTTCGCTGGTCAGGCGTTGGCCGTTGATGGCGCGCTCTTCCGGCTGCCGTTGCAGTTCCTCATAAATGAAGGCATCTTCGAAACCGTAAGCGGCGGCGTCCTCCCGGCTGCACGCAAAATAAAAACGCTCGGGACGCGCCCAGTAAATCGCTCCCAAGCACATCGGGCATGGTTCGCAGCTTGTAAAGATTTCACAGCCGGAGAGTTGAAAACTGCCCAAGGCCCGGCAGGCATTTCGAATGGCCGTCACTTCCGCATGGGCGGTCGGATCGTTGCTGTTCGTAACCACATTTACACCGGTTGCGATCAGCCGACCGTCTTTCACGACCAAAGCACCGAAGGGGCCGCCGCCTTCAGACCGGACATTTTCAAGAGCCAAGTCGATGGCCTGCCGCATCCAGTTCCGGGCGGCATTCGGGATGTTATTTAGAGTCAAGGCCTAGCACTTTCTTCCTTTTTTGATGGTAAGGCAACGCGTGGTCCTTGCTAAATATCTTTGCGATAGCTATAGTAGTGCCTATCTATTACGGGGAATTTACGTGTATAAACCTCTTACCGTTCTCGTTGTACTACTATGGTCCGCTTTTGCCGGCTTTGTACCGAAGGCCAAGGCAACCGATACCGCCGCTACAGACCAGTTTGAGCGCGTGATTCGCACAAATGACCTTGGCTCGCTGCAAAAAATGGCGGTTAGCGCAGCGGCAGTGAATATCACGGACAAACTTCATTCGACAGCTTTACACTACGCGGCCCTCTATGGCAGCCCGGAGGCGGTACGCATCCTGCTGAATGCGGGCGCCGACCCCAACGCCAAAAATGATCAAGGAGTCACGCCACTCGTGTACGCGGCGTATAGCCTTGAGAAGACACAAATGCTGATGGAGAAAGGAGCGGACGTCAATGCGGCGGGAAGCGCCGGCGTCACGCCGTTGATGATCGCGGCGTCTGTGCATAGCAATGCCGAAACCGTGAAATACCTGCTGGCTAAAGGCGCGCAAGTCAAAGCAATAGACAGGACTGGGAGCGATGCTCTCATGCGCGCGGCCGGAAACAGCGAAATGGAAGTGGTCCAATTGCTGCTGGCTAAAGGGGCAGACCCAAAACGGGCCGACCAGGCTGGATTCACGGCGTTGCAAGAGGCTGCCGCTTATCCCGGCACCGAAAAGGTAACGCTGCTTTTGTCGGCAGGCGCCGATCCGAACGCTGCGAACGCACATGCGGGGGAAGTAAAGAATGGTCCCATCGCGCTCATTCACCTCACGCCCTTGATGGTTGCCGCTCCTTTCGGCCATATCGACAAGGTCAATGCGCTGCTCAAAGCCGGAGCCAAGGTGAACGAAGTAGACAGCCGCAAAATGAGCCCGCTCATGCTGGCGGTGGCCACCGATCACGCGGACACCGAAGTTGTCCGGGCGCTGATTGCGGCGGGTGGCGACGTGAATGCCAAGGACCGGAACGGAGAATCGATACTGGACTGGGCCCGGAAATTTCGTCAACCGGAAGTTCTGTCCCAGTTGGAAAAGGCCGGAGCGCAAGGCCGCGAGCCGGTTGCAGCCGCACAGCCGCCTGCCGAGTCGCAGCCGGCTACGGCTTCGGAGGCGGTGAGGCGCGCGTTGCCTTTGCTTAGCAAAGCCGGGCCGCAATTTTTCCGGGAAGGCGGCGGCTGCGGTGGCTGCCACCATCAACCAATTTATGCGCGCGCGTTTGCCGCTGTCGCTTCCGCTGGAGGCCATCCGGACGACAGTTTGCGGCAGTCATTGCGGGATGCGATAGTAGCCGAACGCCCGCGCGTTCTCAGATATTGGACTTTGCTGTTGGATACGGGCGGCCTCTACGATCCGGCACTTGCCCAATTAGAAGCGCTCTCTGACTTGCACGAGCCCGCGAATCTTGTTACCGACTCGATGGTGCACTACATTGCAGTGCAACAGCAGCCTTCCGGGGCCTGGAGCAGTTTTGGGGAATCCAGGGCGCCGCTTGAAGAGAGTGACATTTCACGCACCGCCGTGGCGATTCGGGTGTTGCGCGATTACGGATGGGCAGCCCGGCGGGAAGAATTCGACGAGCGAGTGGCGCGGGCGCGCGCTTGGCTTGAGAAAGCACGGCCGGTGACCAGCTACGAAAGCGCGGATAGAGTTAATGGGCTCCGGGCCGCGGGCATGAGCGTTTCCGAGTTACACCCGGATGTGGAGGCAATCTTGAAACAGCAGCACGGCGACGGCGGCTGGTCTCAAAATGAATATCTCCAGTCAGATGCGTACGCCACTGGTTTGGTCTTGCATGCGCTCTACTCGAACGGCTTTCTAAAGCCTGACGATCCGGTCTATCGCAAGGGGGTTGCGTTTTTGCTGCGGACGCAGTTTCCGGACGGCTCGTGGTACGTGCGGAGCCGGGCTCCGAAGTTCCAGCCGTATTTTCAAAGCGGATTTCCATTTGAGCACGATCAGTGGATTTCGAGCGCGGGGACCGCGTGGGCTCTGATGGCTGTTGCGCCAGCGCTGCCCTGATAAGATTATTTCGCATGAACGGCGATACCGCGGCTGAGGCCGAAAACAAGGCCCTGATTCAACGATGGTTCGAAGAGGTCTGGAATCAAGGCCGCCAAGAGGTGATCGAACAGTTGCGCGCGCCCCACGCCACGGGAACAGGTTTAGGCGAGGGAAATACAAAGACGCAGGGGCCGGCCGAATTCACCGTGTTCTTTTTGAATTTGCGCGGCACTTTTCCGGATTTGCACGTGAGCATCGAAGATATTCTGGCGGAGGGGGACAAGGTCGCCGTCCGTTTTTCTGTCGAGGGCACTCACAGCGGCGCGGCGTTGGGCGTCCCGCCGACCGGGCGCAAAGTGCGCTTCAGCGGAATGACGATTACGCGTATTGCCGGCGGAAAAATTGTCGAGGGTTGGAATAATTTGGATCAATTGGGCTTGTTGACGCAGATCGGCGCCTTGCCCGCGAATCCAGGCGCGGATCGATTCTTGACCGTGCATTCATAAGAGATAGACGCGAACGTTACCAACGGAAGGAAACTGTTTGCCGCTGGTCGCCTGCGTCGCCGGGAAAATTGATCATGACGCCGCTGCCCGATTCTGTTCCGCCATGAACGGTGACATTACTGTGATTGCGGCGTACCTTCAGCAATTGCGTAGCGCCGGGAGATCCTTCAAGGACGAGGGAATATTCGCGCGTATCCGATTTCTCATCTATAACCTTGACTTGGTGTGTTAGCGCTGCAGGCTCCGGCAAGTCAGCCGCCAACTCTACTTCGACCGCAGGGAGGGGAAGCGTCAGTTGTTCGTGAGAACGCGCGGGGTGTTCGCATGGAGTCTCCGGTTGCACTGTCCGCGAAGCCAGGCAAAATACCGCCGGCGAGGATGCATTTGCACTGATAGACAGGTTTCCTCCGCCGCGGACCATTTCTATTTCGAGCCGCAGATCGCCCAGCGGTACGCGATGGAGTTGCACCTTGTCCCATGTGGCGGGCAAGTGCGGCGCCAGCCGCAAGGTCTTGTGAACCGCATCGAAATCGAGTCCCAACAGTCCACGCAGGGCGGGGCTGAGGACCATCGCGGACGACCACAGTTGATGGGAGCTGCTTCGGCCTAACGGTTGGAAGAACATGCCGGACAGCACTTCCGTGACGGCACCCAAATCTTGGGTGTAAGTGAGGCCCAGATTCTGGAACAAATGCGCCGTTCCACTGAGCGGCCGGTCCGCCCGGAATTCAGCGAGCGAGACCCAGCCCGTGAAGAGCGGCCAAACCGAGCCTTGATGGTAACTGATCGGATCGAAAATCTTTTCCCGGATACTGACATCGCGCGTTCCCCAGTCAGTCGAAAACTCCCGCGACGCCCAGCGCGACAGCATGTCGCCGGCGTTCGGCAAGGACAATCGTCCGGTCCACCAAGCAACAGCGGGAAAAATTGTGGCGGTGGTATCGGTTGAGCCATCGGCATTCCGGCTAAACGCATAAAAGCGATTCCTCGAATCGAAATATTCGCTTTCGATATTTTTTCTAATCCTGTTCGCCTGCGCCGCGGCGGTGGAGGAGAGCGCCGCGTCGTTCATCAAGGCGGCCAATCGCCTCATCGACTCAGTGGCCTGCTGGTCCATCGCCGCCAGATAAATTTCCTGATGCGGCATGCGGGGCGGCCACGCTTCTACCCAGCCCGTGCCTTCCGTATTTTCATAAATGCCGTCGTTATCCGAATCATGCTGCCGTATAAAGGCATAGGCCCGCTGAGCGGCATCCCAATGCTTGCGCAGGAATTCGATATCTGCACTGGCGGAGACGTAATCGTCCAGAGCCATCAGCAGCAGCGGAGTGGAATCAGCGGAGGCATAGAAGTAGGGCAGCGCCTTCCAGTCGACCTGATCGGCGGTTTGCGAATACTCGTGCATCACCTTGCCATCGGCCCGCTGGCGTTTGAACAAAAAGTCCAAGGCACTGCGAGTGAGATCAAACCCGCCATAAGCATTGACGGCATAGAGTGTCCAGAGCGTATCCCGGCCGAAGAACCAGCCGAAGCCGGGGCGCGCGGAATCTCCCGAAGAGTAATAGCCAGCCACCAAGCCGGTTTCCGTACCCGCGTGTATGACCTGCATTTGATCGATGGAGACAATGGCCCATTGCAGTGCGCGGTCGAATGTTTTATCAGGCGACTCCACCTGCAAGGTACTGTTCAGAAGCTGCCGATAGTGATTGTCCGTTGCGGCGAACAACTCGGGAACAGAATCATTCGATGCGAGCAGTTGCTTGCCAAGCGCGTCGTTCCCGCTACCCATCGCCAACAGAAGAGGGAAGAAGAGATTTGAATCTTTGGCCGGATCAAAGCGCAGTTTGAACTCTACCGGATAGGTCTTGGGGCGTTCCTGATAGGGCTGAAGAATACCGGGCGTGGCGCGCGGCATCGCGATCGCGGCAGAGATCTGATCGTTATCGGTATGAAGTACGTAATAGCCGCTGCTACCGTTGGGGACCCACTCCGCGCTAGGGCGTCCAAAATTGGGCGCCGGCCACATCTGCTGCACCACCGGCGTGAAGCGAAAGGTCAGTTGCAGTGGGCGGATTGCGGCAAATTCAAAGAAAATAACCGGCGCCGAGCCTTCGCCGCGCGGCGAAAACATGTGTTGCTTGACGGTAAATGCGGCGTGCGAATAGGTAATGGTGGTGTGGCCTGGACTTACCGCAATGCTGCCGGGTTACGCGTTCACGTCAATAGGAACCGGATAGTCGGCGAGTTCAGCCGTAATCCGCAGTTGCGAGAATATTTTTACCGGGAAGATCCAGCCTTCGCACTCACCATCCTGCTGCCCGAAAATGGCGCCGTGCTCCCCGGCTACGGTAAACGGCTTGGCGGGTTCGCTATTGCGGACGATCGTTAAAGGGCTAGTGGAAATTGGAAAACGCGCCAGAGGTTTTAGCTCGACAGCGGCAAGGCAGGTGAGGTGCAAAAGGCAAACCGCGCTTGCGAGGAAGGCGATCAAACGAGGCATTTGTTTCCCACGCTATCAGGATGACCGAAAGAATCGTAACAAAGCAGGAATAGGGAAGCATTAGAATTTTAAAGATGGCTGTCAATACATCGAACGCCGAAGGCGGCCTCACCATCCGCCCGATGTCTCCTTCCGATGCAAAGCAAGCCGCGGAACTAAGCGGCGAGCTCGGCTACGCCGCCACCACCGAGGCGATGTACACCCGGCTGCTGCAATTAGCGGATCTGCGGGACCACGTTGTCTATGCCGCCTGTTTAGATGGCGAAGTAGTTGGCTGGATTGATGTGGGAATCGTTCATCACCTGCAATCCCCGCCTTATGGTGAGATCGGCGGCCTGGTTGTTTCCGGTAGTCATCGAGGCCGGGGAATCGGCAAAAAGCTAGTGGGAATGGCGGAACAATGGATCACGGGCAAGGGTGTCACGACGATTCTGGTGAGGTCGCAACTTGTGCGCGAGGCCGCTCACCGGTTCTACCTTGAACAAAACTTCTGCCGCGCCAAAACTTCGGCGGTATTCACCAAGCAAATTATTTCTTCTTGTTAAGCATGGCTCCGTCGGCGGCACTCACGAAAGCGCTGTAGCCGGACTTTTTGTCTCCCCACATCAGAAACCAGACGGGATCCGGAAACCTGTAGGCATTCCCAAGCTCAAACGTCGCGAGCTTCTTGGTTGGATTTTTCTTCAGCCAAGCCGCTGCATCGGTTGCGGCGGTGTTGTAGGCGGTGTCCGAATCGACTGAGAACTTGGAAAGGGGAACCTCCATCACTTCGCGCGTGATGCCGCCCCAGGGGAGGCCGCGGCCGACGGCCACTCCCTTGGGGATGTCCGGCGGATAGGCGGCGATTGCGTTCGTGTAAACCCGGTATTCGTGGCGGCTGGGCGAAGCAAACGTCGCCTCCCACACTGCCGATTTGCCGGCTTTACTGTCAACGCCCGGAACATCCTTGCTTGTCAGCTTGAGTATCTGAACATCTGTCGCCCATGTCCGGGCAGATGTGTACATGGGCCAAAGGGCCGTCTTAGCGGTCATTGGCTCCGTCGGAGCCGCGGGTTCCTTTTTCGCTTCCGTATCTTCGCTAACCGCAGGCTTGGGCGATTGCGAACAACTCGAAAGAGAGAGCACGGCAACCGCCATTGCGGTTACGAAGTATGGTTTGCGCGAAGAGTTCAACGAGGTCCTCCATCACTACTACGTCAAGATTCTATACCTAAGCCAGTAACTGTTTGTTACAGCCTGCTCACGTTCGATGGACGACCGTCGCTTATGCGAGTACTGAAACCATTTGGAAAAACGGTTCCGCCAGCGCCGCGTCTCCACGAATCGACGCCAGAGCCTTGGCATGCTCCGGACGCATTCCTTTGGTGAAGAGCCGCCAGGCCGCGTCTTGCGGAATCGACACGTGGGTGGCCGGCGGCTGGCCGGTCTTAATCAACAACTCCCAATTCTCCGCGCCGCGTTGCAAAGACCATCGGCCGCCGGCTCCTCCCTCAATCTCAATGACCACCACAGTTCCTTCAGGGATTTCCGTGTTTCGATAATGATGCGGCGCCGCCCGCATAAACGTATTGAGCACGGGCGTAAATAGCCGGGGAGAATAAAGCGCCGGCCGCCCGGTGGCGTCCCGGATCTGCTGTTGATGGTGCCACTGCTCGGTATACTCACGAGCGACATCCAGCCATACAGGCGCTGGATTGGGGCCGGCCCAGCTTACGGCTTCCCCCATGGCGAAAGGATCAAGCGATGCGTAATAGGCAGCCAGTTGCGGCCCGGTAAAGGTCAATAGATCACAGATCAGCCGGGTACTCAGTCTATGCGCCGCGCGTACCCATTCCGCGTTCAGATTGTTGATGAACGCCACCAGTTCCGCATAGCTCGTCACGGGCTTGCCAGGAGGTCGAAAGCCATCGCGGCGGCGTGAGAGATTGCCCAGGTCGCCGCCAAGCAGGTGCAGCGCTACATCTTTTACCAGCCAAAGCGGCGCCGCGGTCGGCTGATGCCAATCTTCTGGTGAAAGGCCTTCCAACAGTTCCAGCAGGTTTGTCCGAACCTCGCTAAAAAGGCCGGCAACGAGGATCGGAGCCGGCCTGGTGGGCGTGTCGTCCATGAAGGCAGTATAGTAAGGACCTCTGCTAATGTAATGCTTTCTTCGGCAGCCCGGTTTTTGAATCCGGACGGCTCAGCCATGTGACCGCGCCAAATGCGCCCAGCCAGGATCCCACGGCGGCAAACAGCACATAAATAGGATTACCCGTATAAGAGATGACAGCGAATGCCGAGAGCAGATACCAACAGCTACTCCAATTGGCGGCTGCAATTCTGCGGCGCGCCGAGACCGCCGAGGTAAACAGGACGTAGACCGCATCAGTAGTTGCGGTGGAGACGGTGACACCAAGGGCAATCAATGGATTTGGGGCTAACATAAGCTCTTATCTTCCCTCCACGCCTGTAACGCTTGGGCGGCTGCGCTCACTAGCTATGCGGGGGGCACATCAGTGCGCCCGAAAGGACTTAGCGCAATGGAATCGCAAATGAAGACCAATACAAAGGATCTGGAGCACAAGGTAGCGAGTTTGCAAAAGAACCTTGCCTTCGCGAATGATAGCTCGGGCGTCGACTCGAGCGAGTTATTCAAGATTATTCACCGCCCCGGTTGGACAACACCGGTGCAGGTCTTGGTGGCGGGGGGCATATTGGAGGCCATGAATCAGCAGGCGGCCGCCTTGAGAGGCTTGGGTGAGGCGCTGCAGCAGCACATAGACGCAAGCGTGGGAAGGTAGGGGGACGGATGACACGCGGGGCCACCCAGATTGCCGATTGGGCGGCGGCTTCCTCAATGGTGGACGGAGTGCTGTTTTCATCGCGAAGGGAAGACGCAACGCTTCCAGTCTGCGCGGTGGCCCAAGTGCGTGGAGTGCGAGGATTCGGCAAAGGCGCCACGCAAAGCGAAGCACTGGCGTCCGCATTAGGGGAAGCGATGGAGCGATATGCCGCGGCAAGGATTCCGTGGGACCGTTTCATTTGCGCTTCTCTTAACGATTTGGGCCCGAGCGCGTTCGATCCGCGCTGGCTGTGCCTGTACTCAAACGAGCAATACCGGCGGCGTGCGTTTCCTTACCGGCCTTTCCGGGAAGACGCGCCGCTACATTGGATTGCCGGATATTGGATGGACAACGGCGAAGCGGTGTATCTGCCGGCTTTTGCTACTTATCTCAGTGCCGATCTGGCGCGCGAAGCATTCTGCCAAACGACTTCCAACGGATTGGCCGCGGGAAGCAACGTGGACGAGGCAGCGAAACGGGCGGCGCTGGAGCTAAGGGAGAGAGATGCTTTCGTTACTTCCTGGATCAGTTGCCAGGGCGCGGCGCGGTTAGGGACGGTCCCCGAAGGAGAGCGTTTCGGCCGTGTCGCGGCGCGCTTGGAGGCGGAAGGCGTACAGCTGGAAACATACCTGGTGGCAAACGGAGATCCGGCGTTCGTGGCCGTATCGGTAGGGTCCGGGGACGGTGTGCGGTGGCCTGCGGTGACGCTCGGGTTGGGGGCGGGCTTCACTCGCGAGGATGCAATTGACAGAGCAATTCTGGAGCACGGTCAAACCGGGCCGTACCTGGCCGGTATTTGGAAAAAGGGCCACGCGCGAATTCCCAAGACACCCAGCGAAATTCATAGCCTGGAAGATCATGCACTCTATTACTGCGATGAAGCGCACCGCTCGGAGTTCGACCGGTGGCGCAACAGCGCAACGCCATGCGCGGCTCCACGAAAGGCGAGCGGCGTTCGCATCGCCGTTGCGGACCTGACACCGCCGGAACTGCAAGACAGTCCTTTTCGGGTGACACGCGCGCTGGCCCGCGGCTTGCAGCCGATTTATTTCGGCTACGGCTTTGAACGCACGTATACGGATCGACTCAAAAAGCTCCTGGCGGGACAGCCGGTGCATGCGGCTCCCTTACCTGTTTGCTGACGTAAAAAAGCCCGGCAGAAGAGAAATGTTTGACGATTCGGCAGCGTCTTATAAACAGGGAGAGTTTCAATGTGTGATTATTCTCTTGGCAGTATTCCAAACCGGCTAGCAGCCGAAGGCGAAGAATTAGTGGTTCACAGATTTCCAACAGGGACGACTGGTCTGGCCTGTCCAGCAGACCTGGAGCAGCGCGCCTCACGTTCAGCAACACCGGGCAAGAAATTGTGGCGGCGAATTGTAGACACGTTGGGTTATGATTTCGAAGACCAAACGGTGCCTGCAATCTGCATACCACCAGGCGCTTTTCTGATATTGAAGGATATTCCTAAGAACGTACGGAGAAAATACGATGTTCAACCGGAGGAAGGCGTTACGTTTATTCAGTTAGACGCAACCATGGGCGCCGCCTATCGCGATGCCTTCCGATTCCACAACGGCCGTGAAATTCGGATACAAGATTTACCCCGGGGACTGCGAATAGAAGTCTTGTCTCTGGCCGGCGTAGCCGAATTTGACGATGGGACCATGGCGGGCGTGGTCAGCGCTGGCGAAACGGTTCCTGTCCCAATCACGGCGCAACGCGCCGATCGGGTCAATGCAGGTGGCTCGCGCACCCGCTGATCCAAATGCAAGCCGCGCCGCCCGGCATTGATGCCGAAGCGCTGCGCCGAGAACTCACTTCTCACATCACGGGAGAGGTGCGGTTCGATGCGCTTGCGCGCGCGCTTTATGCCACCGACGCCAGCGTTTACCAGATCTTTCCGCTAGGAGTGGTTGTTCCGAAGGACCGCGCGGACATTCTTCATACGCTTGAGGTTTGCCGCCGTTTCCGTTGTCCTATCACCATGCGCGGCGGCGGCACCTCTCAGGCCGGGCAGTCGATCGGCTTCGGTGTCCAGATCGATACGTCCAAGTACTACAACCGCATTTTGGAAGTGAATGCGGAAGAGCGCTGGGTCCGGGTGGAGCCTGGCGTTGTTCTCGACGAGTTGAATGCCCATCTTCAGCCGCTCGGCCTGCGGTTTGCGCCCGATATTTCCACCGCCAGCCGCGCCACTATTGGCGGAATGGTGGCGAATAACTCAAGCGGCGCGCGCAGTGTTCTATACGGAAAAACGATTGACCATGTTCTCGAGTTGACGGTGGCGTTGCCCGACGGCAGTGTCGTGGAGTTCCGGGAAATTCCCAGAAGCGAAATTCCAAAGGGCGATACTCTGGAATCCGCTTGTTACCGGACCGTGTTGGAGTTGGCAGCGGTGCACGCCGCCGAGATCGATCGCCGTTATCCGAAAATTCTTCGGCGCGTGAGCGGCTACAATATGGACGAGTTTACCGACCCCTCCAAACCGGTGAACCTCGCGAAAATCATAGTGGGCTCCGAGGGAACGCTGGGGATTATTCTGGAGGCGAAACTACGCCTGGTTCCGCTACCGAAGGCCAAAGCCATTCTGGTGATCATGTTCGGCGGCTTGCTGGAAGCATTGGACGCCGCGCCGGTCATTCTTCGCCATCACCCGTCGGCGATCGAGATCATGGATAGATCCATCCTTGACCACGCGCGGGATAATCCCACGCTGGAGCGAATTAGGGTCGATTTTGTCGAAGGCGATCCGGCGGCCACCCTGGTCGTGGAATTCTACGCCGACCGGAAAGACCAGTTGCCTCCAAGGCTAGCGGCGCTGGAGCACGATCTTCGCGCTCGCAATCTCGGTTACGCGTACCGGACGGAAACCGATCCGGCGGGGCAAGCGAAAATGTGGGTCCTGCGGGAGGCGGCGCTCGGCTTATCGACGGCCATGAAGGGCGATGCGAAATCAATCTCCTTCGTCGAGGATACGGCCGTCGCTCCGGAGAAGCTTCGGGATTACATTGACCGTTTCCTGCAGATCGTTCGAAGGCACGAAACCACGGCGGGCATATACGCGCATGCCTCCGTGGGATGCCTGCACGTGCGACCGGTCATCAACCTCAAAACGGCAGAGGGGGTGCGCAAATTCGAACGAATCGCACAAGAGGTGGCTGATCTCGTGCTGGAGTTCGGCGGCACGATATCGGGAGAACACGGCGATGGGCTGGTCCGCAGTCCGTTCCTGCGCCAAATGTTTGGCGAGGAGTTGTACGGCGCACTGCGCCAGATTAAACGAACCTTCGATCCTTTGGGAATTCTCAACCCCGGCAAGATTATCGATGCCCCGCCGCTGACGAACAATCTGCGCTTGGGCGCTGGTTACCATTCGGCCGCGCCGGAAACCTGGTTCGACTATTCGGACTATGGAGGTATGGGTGGCGCCGTGGAGATGTGCAGCGGCGTGGGTGCCTGCCGCAAGAAAATCAACGGCACGATGTGCCCCTCTTACATGGTGACGAAGGAAGAAGTGCATTCCACACGCGGACGAGCCAATGCGCTGCGCCTCGCCATGAATGGGCAATTGGGAGATTCCGGGCTGGACGATAAACGCGTCTATGAAGCGCTCGATCTATGTCTGGAGTGCCGCGCTTGCCGGACCGAGTGCCCCGCCAATGTGGACATGGCGACTCTTAAGAGCGAGTTCCTCGCCAAATACTGGAGCGAAAACGGCACTCCGCTGCGCGCTCGCGCGCTTGCGAACGTGGAAGGACTTGCTGTCTGGGGAAGCCGCTTCGCGCCGCTTTCCAATCTGATTGCCTCCAGCGCGCCAATCCGCTGGTTGAATGAAGCGCTGTTAGATATTGATCGCAGGCGGCCGCTTCCGCGCTGGAAGCGCAATACATTCGCTCGTTGGCTTGAAGCGAACGAACGGCGTCCCGCACCGGCTGCAAAACCCGTAACGTTGTTCAATGACACGTTCATGAATCACTATGATCCGGAGATTGGAATTGCCGCCCTGGAAGTGTTGGAGAAGGGCGGCTGCGCGGTCACGGTGGCGCGCCCCGGTTGCTGTGGGCGGCCGTTTATTTCGCAAGGATTGCTAGCCCAGGCGCGTGAACATGCGTCAAACGTCGTCGAGGGATTGTTCCCAGCGGCCGAGCGCGGCATGAAAATTCTCTTTTGCGAACCCAGTTGCCTGTCGGCAGTGAAGGAAGATGCGCCGTCTCTTTTGCGCGGCGAACAGCAAAGCAAGGCGCGCATGGTGGCGGCCGCCTGCCAGACATTCGAAGAATACGCGGCTGGACTCGATCTTACGTTCTTACCGGCGCCGGGAAGAATTTTGTTGCATGGACACTGTCATCAAAAATCGATGGGGCTGCTTCCGGCCGCCATGGGGCTGCTCTCACGCATTCCCTCGGCGGGCTTAGTCGATTTGGATGCAGGCTGCTGCGGAATGGCGGGTTCTTTTGGATACCATAAGCAGCACTACGATATTTCCCAGGCGATTGCGAACCGGCGGTTGATTCCGGCGGTCAATTCGATGAACCCTGGTGATGTTCTGGTAGCGGCCGGTGTTTCCTGCCGGCATCAGGTTCACGATTTCAGCCAGGCTGCTGCGGTCCATCCTGCCGTTCTGATTCGCAGCTTGCTCTGATTTGTGCTCTATTAGTCCTTCAGGAGCTCAGTCTTGTATTTGGGAGCAAGAGCTTCTACCTTAGCCTTCAGCGCATCCTGGTCAGCCGCGTTGGCTTTAGGTGGCGGGGTCGTCCGAGTCGCGACCGGCACGCCTATTTCCAAGAAGAACTTTTCCTGACCCGCCGGTGCACACAGACACAAAAGCCGCGCCGCCCGGTCTGATTTGTTCTGAAACTGGTGCGGTGCGTTCGCCGGTACATTAATCACCTGCCCGGCGCGCGCCGTCGAATGTTCGCCGCGAAACGTCACTTCTATCTCGCCTTCCAAGACCGTAAATAACTCCTCAAAGTCATGCCGGTGCGGAGGCGGACCGCCGCCCGGAGGAACATGCATGTCAATCAAGCAATATCGTCCGGCGGTATCTTCTCCCGTCAAAAGAATCGTGTACGTATCCCCTACCAAGCCGATGTGCGGCAGTTGGGGGTCGTCTGATTGCGAGAGCGTCAGACTTCGTTGCGGATCATCTTTTGGAATACTACTCATAAAAAATGTTCCTCTTACTTCTGCGTTCGCCACATCTCCGCGGTTTCGCGCGCAAAATCCTCGTAGCGCCTTGGCGGATGACCCAGCAAGTTCGTCAGCGTTTCAACATCGCCTGCTCGACCACAAACTTGCGCTCCAGATAGCTCTGAAACATCATGCGAATATCGAACGCCGACCAAGCAGGCGCCTTCTGCCGCAACTGCTGTTCGAATGCATCCATGTTTTCGCCGGGATAATTTATTGGTTTGCCCAGCAATTGACTCCAGATCCGGGCCGCGTGAGGGCCGCTCAGCGCCTCCGGGCCATTCAGATTGTACGTCTTCCCTTCGTGTCCGCTAGTCGTCAATGCGATGGCCGATGCTTCCGCAATATCCCGAATGTCCACTGCTGATATTCCCATACGTCCAAGCGGCATGGGATAGATGGACGCGTTCGTTAGTGGATCTTTCAACGATTCATCGTTTTGGAAAAAGTAATTGGGCCGGATGATCGTGAACGGCGTGTCGAACGCCCGCAATGCGTTCTCTATCGCCAGCTTCGCGGCGAAATGCGGGACATCCTTGAAGTGATCTACCCGGAAAACTGAGTGATAGAGGACGTGCTGGACCTTTCGCTTTTTTGCCAGATCGTACGCAATCAGCCCTTGCGTAAGCTCGTCAGGAACGACCGCATTGAGCAGATACAGCTTATCAATTCCATCCAGCACCTTATCGACCGAGACCGGATCTAACAGATCGCCTTCCACGGTCTCAACGCCTTGCGGCATCTTGGCATCATCCTTCTTGCGTACCAATGCCCGAAGCTCAGCCCCGCGCTTCCCCAGTTCTTTCACCACTTCGGAGCCGACTTTGCCGGTACCGCCGATGACTAACACTTTCATTGACGTTCTCCGTTGCCTCCAATCTAGTTCGTTTCATGGGAATTGAACAATGGCATTTGAGAAACTAATTGTTTCTTTAGAGAAACAATGCGCGATCTCAATGAACTTGCAATTTTCACCGTAATCGTCAAAGAGATGAGCTTCACGCGCGCGGCTGATGCACTCGAGATTTCAAAGGCTGCCGCCAGCAAAGCAATCGCCAGTCTGGAGTCTCGTTTAGGAACCCGGCTATTCGAGCGCACCACCCGCCGGTTACGCCTGACCGAAGCCGGTGAGAGCTATCTCAGCTATGCGCAGCGCGCCATGGAGGAAGCGGAGGACGGCGAAGCGGCTGTCTTGAAACTTGCGGAGAAGCCGCGGGGGACATTGCGTGTGGCCATGCCGGTCACGCTTGCACAGTCATCAGTCGCGCCAAAACTCGCTCGCTTCCTGCGTCTCTATCCCGAATTGCGGCTCGACATTATTTTGAGGGGCGGCCAGATTGATCCCATCGCGGAACGGGTCGATGTTGTTTTTCAGACCATGCGGCCCGAAGCCGATTCCCAGATCATCCAGGAGCGCATACTCACCGTTCAACTCGGCATCTACGCAAGCCCGGAATAATCACGAGTGCTCCGCTGCTCCGATCGCCCCAGGACCTCATCCAGCACTCTTGCCTCATGTTCACTGGCGCGCGGGAACGAACAAAGTGGATTTTGTATAGCAACGGCAAAGTCCACGAGATTCATCTGCGCGGCAGAATCGCGGTTGGCGATCCGGCCATCCAGCAACGGTTATGCCTTGATGGCGCCGGAATCGCCATCCTGCCCAATTGGATCGCTCTGGACAACGTCAGAAGAAAACAGCTGCTCCGAGTGCTTCCCGAGTGGACCCCGGCTTCGCTCGAACTCTACGTTCTCTATCCCACCCGCCTCAGCATGACTCCAAAGCTCAACGCGTTTCTGCGTTTTATGGACGATGTTGTTCCGAAATCATGAAGCAGTCGGCAGAATGACTTATCTCGTGGACGGCATGGGGTTCGAACCGTCGTCCAGCATAAGCCTCAATAATTTAGCACTTCTTCGGATTCTTTGTCGAGGGAAGCGGCGAAGTGTGTTCTTCACGACGATTCCTAAGTTATCAACATTTCTGAAAGCCTCCTTTAATTGCACCTGAGCGTTTTCGTAATTATTGAACCTTATTTCTCATTTTCCGCCTCCTGTTACCTAATTGAAAACAATTTGCAACACAAGTTAGCTATGTTACGTCGAGGCTATGAAGTTACTATCTGTTCCCCTGGTATTGTTTCTGGGTGTTTACCCTTTGTTGTCGCAGACCCGCGCCGTGATCAACGGGACCGTCACTGACCCGTCCGGCGCTACCGTGGGCGACGCCAAGGTCCAGCTGATAGCGCCGGCGACTGGCCTTCGCCGTGAGGTAGCGACACACTCTAACGGCATCTATGAGTTTCCTTCATTGCCGGTGGGAACTTACAATATTTCAGTTTCAAAGTCCGGCTTCGCAACATACTCGTTATCCGACATAGACGTCGTGATCGGACAGGTCCGTACTCTTGATGTGAAACTCGCTTTGGGCCAAGCCGCTCAGGCGGTTGAAGTCACGGCCTCATCTGAATTGCTAAATCGCAGCAATGCGGAAATAGACGGGGTCATTGAGGCGCCGCAAATCAGAGATATTCCAATTAACGGTCGAAACTGGGCAACTCTAATGACACTCGCTCCGGGCGCGATCAATACGGGCGGAGGAACCCAGCGTGACATCCGCTTTGCGGGACATTCGCTTGATGACAGTAACTTCACATTTGATGGGATTGATACCAGTGGTATTCAGGAACAAACACAGAAAGCTGAAACTAGGCTGAATATCTCACTCGATTCCATCTCAGAATTTCGAGTGGCTGGTGGTGTGTACACGGCAGAAAATGGCGCCGCCGGCGGGGCTCAAATCAATGTAGAGTCGAAGTCCGGGACGAATGAGTTTCACGGCTCCCTCTTCGAATACCTTCGCAACTCCGCTCTGGACGCGCCCGGAGCTTTTGACGGAGGCGTCGTGCCGCCTTTCCGCCTCAACCAGTTCGGCGCCGGAGTGGGTGGCCCGATTGTGAAGAACAAGGCATTCTTCTTCGTCAATTACGAAGGCCTTCGACAAGTTCTGGACCAAACACTGATCGGTTTTGTGCCCAGTACTGCATTCCGCTCACAGGTGCTTTCCACGTCGCCTGTGCTGAAGCCCATCATTAATGCATATCCCGCCGGCCAGATTCCAATTGATGCCAACACCGACCAGTTGACCATCCTGGGCCGCAACACGGTTCGCGAAGACGCCGGTTTGTTTCGCTTGGATTATCACTTCTCGGATACGAGCACGGGCTTCATCCGCTACAACATCGACAACGCGCTGATCAACAATCCGCAGGATGCGCTGGGAGCAACTAATACTATTCCGATCATTCCTCAAAACCTCGTCTTGCAGTTTCAGCACGTGTTCTCGCCCCGGATTGTGAACGAGTCGAAATTCGGCCTCAATCGCGTGAACTATCACAATTGGAACTATGGAACATCTCCCATCAGCGTATCGACTCCCAACTTCTCCTCGCTTACCGACAATACGCTTGACGAAGAAGTCGGCACCACGTTCTCGTATATCGATAATCTAACCTGGATACGCGGCCGTCATGCGTTGAAAATAGGCGCCGAAATCCGGCGCATCCGGTTGAACAATTCCGGCAATGCGATCCGTGATTCCTCGGTTGATTACGCCTCTAACGCAGATTTTGTCAATAACCTTGCAGACAGCGCGTCTGTTCTGGAAGGCGAAGGCATTCGGGGTAATCGCCGCACCTTCTCGATGGGCTACATACAGGACGATTTCAAAGCGACACCCAATCTGACCATTAATCTCGGCTTACGCTACGAATTCTACAGCGTTGCTCACGAGGTGCGGAATCGCGCCGCCGTGGTGGATATCTTGGGCTGCGGTGGATTCTGCCCGACAGGGACACCTTTCTACGCGCCGAACTACAATGACTGGGGGCCTCGTGTGGGACTTGCATGGTCGCCGGCCGCGCTTGGCGGTAAAACGGTCGTTCGGGCTGGCTTCGGCATCTACTACGGCGCTAATCAAAATGACGATTTCAGCGATCCGCTAGAAAGCGCCGTCCCGCGTTACGGATTTACGTCGGCTGACTTCCCAAACCTTTCTTACCCGCTCGACCCGTTTATCACTCCACAAAATGCGCTCTTCACTCCCAAGGCCATCGACCGCCATCGCAAAGACCTGTCCTACAATAAGTGGAATTTCCTCATAGAGCAGCAACTGCCCGGCAAGTTCCAATTGCAGAGCGGCTATGTTGGCAGCGAGGGGCATCACCTATTCGATCGCTACCAAGTCAATTTAATCGACCCGTCGACCGGCACACGGCCGCTCAGCAACTTCTCACAGTTCGGCTACAAGGCGAACGACGCTAATGACAACTTCAACGCGCTTCAGATTTCAGTGAAGCGCCGCCTGGCGAACGGGTTCCTCTGGCAGACGCAATACATGTGGTCGCACGGCATAACCGACGCGTCCATCGGCGCGGGTGAAAGTGTCACCATCCAGAACATGGCGTGCCGGGCTTGCGATCGGAGTTCCTCGCCCTATGACATTCGCCACACGGTTACCTCGAACGCTATCTACGAGCTGCCGTTCGGTCCAGGACGCCGGTTCTTGAACCAGCGCAACCTGCTGTCGAGCATTTTTGGAGGTTGGGAGCTTTCTGGAATAGAAACCGCCAGAACCGGCGAGCCGATTAACATCACAATCTCGCGGCCCACTAGCGCGTTGCCGGACGGCAACAACTCGAGTCAGCGGCCGAATCTCGTGCCCGGCGTCTCCTTATACCCGGCCAATCAAACCATCGATAATTGGCTAAACCCAGCGGCATTCGCCGTTCCCGCCCCCGGCACTTGGGGTAATCTGGGCCGCTATGCAGCGCGCGGACCTGGATTCTTTGAGCTCGATACAGCACTCCAGAAGAAATTTCTTATCACCGAACGGATTGGGCTCAATTTTCGCGCCGAGGTCTTCAACCTCTTCAATCGCGCCATCTACGCCAACCCTTCTGCCAATCTCGGCTCGAACCCTGCTTCCCCCGCGGCTAGCTTCGGTCGAATCACGTCACTTCTGAACACAGATGCTGTGGGCACCGGCACTCCGCGAGAGTTTCAATTCGCCGTACGCCTCAATTTCTAGGACACTCGATAGACATCCGCGTGTTCGCATCGATTTTGTTGCCGCATGGCAGAAGAAGGAACCTTCGATCGCCCTCAAATCGTTCCTCGATCTGCTGGACGAAGAGTTGCCCGCGATTCGAGAGAAGATGCGTTATATATATGATCTAGTGTGATAGGAAGTTGCTATCAGTTGATTGGAATATACGACGCATCTCTATCACTTAGCCGCGAATCTCTTCTGATGTACGGCGACAAAAGGCGTCACAGCCGTACGAGGCTGATATGGGAACAAAGCAGAAAATAGTCATCGTCACTGGAGCGTCGCAAGGCATCGGAGCCGGTGTAGTGCGGACATTCCTCGATCGCGGCTACAACGTCGTCGCTCCTGGCACCGTGGATACTCCTCTTCACAAGAACAATCCCAAGGACTTTCTGAAGTCGCTCTCGCTGATGGGTACAATTTCGGACGTGAGCGACATCGTGGATGCAGTTGTTTATCTCACGGAAGCCCGTCAGTCAACGGGGGAGGTGCTGCACGTGGACGGTGGTGCGCACTCAGGCAAATGGTGAGCCCGGGAGGCCTACAGCCAGCAAGCGCGGAGCACCGGCTTACGGAGCTTGGCACTTAAAGCCTAAAGAGGCGGGATCCCTCGCCTTTTCTCTTTACGAGGTTGCATGATGCAGAAGACATGGAATCAGACACGCGTTTCAGAGGTTCTCGGGATCGAGTATCCGATCATCCAGGGACCGTTGGGCGGTTTTTCATCGCAGAGACTTACGGCCGCTGTATCGAACTTCGGCGCCCTGGGATCGTTCGGCGCGCACGGTCTTGGACCGCAGGCGATTGGTGAAGTAATCGCCGAAATCCGCTCGCTGACGAGGAAGCCGTTTGCGATGAACCTGTGGGTTTCGATGGAGGATGGGGGAGCCCGCACATCGGATGCTGCGGCATTCAGCCGCGCTCTGTCGTATCTTGCACCGTACATCGAAGCAGTAGGCGGCGCACGACCGGCATTTGCGCCATATAAGCCGATTCGATTTGAAGACCAGGCGCGCGTGCTTCTTGATGCCAACGTTCCAGCCTTCTCGTTCATTTATGGCATTCCACCGAAAGAGATACTCGACGAGGCCAAAAGGAAAGGAATCATTACGCTCGGAACAGCTACCACGCCGGACGAAGCCGTCGCGCTGGATCAGGCTGGCGTCCATGTGGTGGTCGCATCGGGCTTTGAGGCGGGCGGTCATCGCGGGTCGTTCCTGAGACCGGCACAAGACTCGCTGACAGGTACCTTCTCACTTGTGCCGCAGACGGTAGACGCGGTAAAAGTTCCAGTCGTGGCTGCTGGCGGGATCGCCGACGCTCGCGGCATTGCCGCAGCCCTCGCGCTCGGGGCTGAAGGCGTACAGATGGGCACGGTCTTTCTGGCCTGCGAGGAGGCCGGCGCGCATCCGCTGCATCGCGAAGCCATTCTTAGCGGCAAGGCTGGGCAGACGGCGCTGACTCGAGGCTTTACGGGCAGACTCGCACGAGGCATTCAAAACGAACTGCTCCAAATGCTAAACAAGCCTGATACCGAGATACTGCCGTATCCATTGCAGCGTGCCCTAATGCGCAACCTGGCCCTGCCCGCGCAAAAAGCTGGCAGATCTGACCTGCTCGCACTCTGGGCTGGACAGAGCGCCAATCTAGCACATTGCCCAAGGATTTCGGAGTTGTTACAGTCCCTTGTGGAAGGCGCAGCGGAACGGCTCAATCGAGTCGAATGAGTTCCGTCGGCGCTAGCTCAACATTTTCATCGCTACCGGATCCCACTCAACCATCCTCTTTTCGAAATAAGAGATGTTAGACATTAGCGCCGGTCCCGCGGCCCGTAAGCCGAACACTGGATCTTCGACTACCGGCGTGCGCTGCCTCACCGCACGATAGAAATTCTTGTGGTGCTCGGTTTGTTCCACGTATCCGGCGGGCAGCGGGAAAGTCTCTTGCGACGTGGGTACGAAGCTGGATGTAGTCTGCGCCACATGCGGATACTTGCTGTCGTGCTCGGCTAGGATCTGGTCAGCCATAGCTTTCGAGAAATTCTGGGCGGTCGTGCCCGGATCGGTTTCACGAGCCCGTTTCGAGAGCGTGATCGAGTTACCCACAGATAAGCTCAAAATGCCGTCTGTACCCATAAAACGGAAGCCTTGGGAATCCGAGCCTTCGCCGCTTCCCGCTTCGAAATTGACCCGCAGACTAATCTGAAACCCTGGATGCAAGTCGGTTGCGGGATAGTCATACAGACCCATCATCAGATCCGGCACATCGCGGCCGTCTTTCCAGAAGTAAGTTCCGCCAGTCGCGAAGATTCGCCGTGGACCAAGGCTGTTCATGACGAAGTGAATTCCGCTGAACTGGTGCACGAACAAATCCCCCGCGATCCCTGTACCGTAATCCTGATAGTTGCGCCAGCGAAAAAGCCGCACAGGCTCGAATGGCCGCTTTGGCGCATTGCCCAGAAATCGTTCCCAGTCAATGGTCTGCTCGGAAGCGTCGGGAGGAATCGAATACTGCCATGCGCCGCGGGCAGAATTGCGGTTCCAAAAGGCCTCGATCATATGTACTTCACCGATCGCGCCGGCGTGGATCAGTTCCTTTGCTTTAGCGTAGAGAATAGAACTGACGCGCTGGCTTCCGACTTGAAGAATGCGGCCGGTGCTTTCTTTTGCGTCGATCACCATGTGGCCGTCTTCCACTTTTTTTACCATCGGCTTTTGGCAATACACGTCCTTGCCGGCCTTCATCGCGTCCGTGGCAATGCGGCCATGCCAGTGGTCCGGCGTGGCCACAATCACAGCGTCCACATCCGAGCGGTTCAACACCTCGCGGTAGTCCCGGGTGGTAAAGATCCCCTTGCCGTAGCGTTCCTTTGCCAGCGTGAGGCGTCCATCGTAAACGTCGGCTACGGCGACTAATTCCACGCCCTGAAGCGATGAAACGGTGCGCACGTCGCCTTGCCCCATAATTCCGAAGCCGATGCAGGCAACGTGAATGCGATCATTTGCGGATACCGGCTTTGCCGGTTCCTGGGCTAATATGCTCCGGTTTAGAGCGAGCGCCGAGACCGCGCTGGTTGTATGCAGAAAATTGCGTCGATTAATTGACATAAATTTTTACCGTAATATCCCAGCTACCGTTAAAGCAACTGGTCGCCCAGAAGCTTGGAACGGCGGCCCACAGGAGACGAAGAAAACTCATTCTACGGGGAAATAAATTAGCTATCGCCATAAGCCGCCATCCTTCGCTTGGTTTGACGCTAAAAGCTCAATTTTAGACCGAGCCGGAATTGCCGCTGATCCATATTGGCGCTTGTAATCACTAAGAAATTGCCCGACGATACGTTCGCATTCGGCGCGGCGAAATGCGGCGTATTCGACAGGTTGTCTGATTCAGCGCGGAACTGCAGATTGACCCGCTCGTTAATCGGGAATGTACGGAAGAGGCTGAGGTTCAGGTTGTACACGGCCGGTGCACGCAGAATGTTACGGCCTGACGAGCCGAAGGCAGCTGTGGTCACCGGAGCAAAAGCCGCCGGGTTGTAATAGGGACTGCCAGTCCCTATGCCGCCCAGCAGCGCAACTGTTGGCAGCACCTGGTTTGCCGTCTGCGAGTTGTTGGGCGCGTTCAGTGAAGCGCTTGATGCAGTTACAGTAAAGGGCAGACCCGAGTAAGCCGCCGCCGTGCCATTCAGACTCCATCCCCCTAAGATGTGACCCGCAAGACCTTTTTGCAGATAAAGTTTGTTCTTACCAAACGGCAGCTCATAAACACCGCCGATCTGGAAGTTGTTGGGGATGTCGAAGCCTGAGACCGCTTCGTTGCGCGCCAGGTCGGGCGCATAGTTGAACAGCAAACCAACCCGGCCGTCGTCATCGGTCATATCGATCGATTTCGAGCGGGTATAGGCGCCCTTGATCAGCAATCCGCTGGTGAACTGGCGAGTGAATCCGATCTGCAGCGAGTTGTAGTGCGAACTCAACCACCCGTCTTCGAAAAGCGTAGATACGTTACGGCCCAACGCGATATTTAACGGCAGAGCCGCTGTACCTCCGCCTGGTACGCCGGCGTTCAGCTCATGATCGGCGAACTGGTGAGTGGTCGCCGTGCCAACGAACGCCGCGCTAACAACAAACTGATAGGGAAGCTGCCGCTCAATCGTAAAGTTATACGACTGAATGTAGCCGCGATGAAGCAGACCTGCGAAGGCGCTACGGCTGATGACCGTGTTGGTAGGCACCGTAGCCACGCCAGTCGATAGATCAGGCACTTGCACCTGGGGAATGCCGGCGGAAATATTCGCGTAGGGCGTATAGCTGTTCGCTCCGACAAAGTTTTGCGGAATAGTCAGCGGATACGGATCGCGGAACACGCGCGACATCGGCAGCGGATCGTAGCTGATGCCGTAACCGAGGCGAATCACCGTCTTTTCCGTGGCGCGATAGGCAATGCCAACCCGCGGGGCAAACATTTTGTGACTAACCGTAATGCCCGCGTTCCCCGGGTTATTTCCTACTCCGCCGATAATAATCTGGTTGGTTGCCAGGTCGAAACGTCCGATGCCTGAATTCACGCGCCGAACCAAAGGGTACAATTCATAACGCAATCCAAGGTTCAGCGTCAGTTTGGAGTTTACTTGCCAGCGGTCCCGTCCATACCAGCCGAATTGCCACTCCCGACCCGTCAGCATCTGGTTTTGCAGCGTCTTGCCGACGGACTGGTCAAGTCCTAAAAGGAATGCAGCATATGCGTTGTACTGGTTAGGCGAGGCGCCGCCGCTCAGTCCCGTGATTGCGCCGTCGAAAGTGAAATATCCCCTCGGACCGTAGCTCCCCGCTTCCGGCTGCCACTGGTTTAACTGAAAACGGATCATATCGAAGCCGAACCGGAACTCATGGGCGCCGCGCGTCCATGTCATGTTGTGACTGTTGGTCCAAGTTTGGTCGTTGCGCCAGAAGGGAATGTAGTTCGCCGTTTGCCCCAGGCTGCTGAAGCCGGTGATATTGAAGATAGGAAATCCGCTTTGCCGGATGTCAGGGCCGTTCGTGCCGGGAATTCCCAGTTGCAGGCCGATGTTCTGGCCGTAGAATTGGTCCGTACCGTGTTGGCCCATGCGGCTGAAACCAAGCACTTCGTCAAGCAGCAGGTGCGGCGTGAAGACCACGCTATGCCCAAGTGTCGCAATTTGCGTCAAGGTGGGAGCCGTGCCCGCCCCGCCGCCGTTGCAAAGCCCGGCGCCGCCCGCCCCGCCCAAGCTGAATGGGCAATTCACCAGCGCCTTCATCACGCTGTATTTGCCAAAAATGTGATGATTTTCGGTGCGGTTCCAATCCACCTTGGAATCAATGTTGTCGCGATCCAACGCCTGCGTTCCGGAGCTGAAATAATTTGACGTCGTGCCGGCTTGGTTCGGCAGGGGAATCAGCGCCTGGAGTTTTTGCGTAATGGGGCTGAACAGCGCCGGACTGATTTTGTTGCCCGCAAACACTTGCCGGCCCTTCCCGCTCGAATTTCCTGTCGATGGGTCAAAAATCGCGGTCCCATAGCTGCTGAAATCACCAGCCCGCTCGGCGGCGGTAGGAACCGTCGAAAGCGCCGAGTAGTTTGTCCGCTCGCGCGTGCCCTCCCAACTGCCAAAGAAAAACAACTTGTTCTTTACGATGGGACCGCCCAGGGTCGCTCCGTCGATATTGTGCAAGCTAAACGGCGTGCCGTTGCCGTAGTAGAAGTAGTTCCGCGCTTCGAGCTTATTATCATCCCAGTACGCGAACGCAACACCGTGGAATTGATTGGTGCCGGATTTCGTAATGACGGCCACGGCCGACCCGCCCGCCATACCTTGTTCGGCGTCAAAGCTGCTCGTGGTGATGTTTGCCGTTTCAATAGTTTCCTCCGGTGGAACGTACAAGGTCGCATGCGGCAGCCAGACGAAAACGTCCGCTGCGCCATCCACCCGCGTATTGTTGTTATTCCGGTTCGTGCCATTCACGTTCGTACTGAGCGAGCGTTGAGGCACATCCGTAATCGAGTTCGTAAATACCGCCGGCGTCGCGCCCGGAACGAGATTGAAGAGGCTTTGGAAGTTCCGATAATTTGGCAGTGGGAGGTTGCCGATTTCGTGCGTACTGAGTTCGGTGTGAGTATCTGATTTATCAGTCTGCAATGCCGACGCAGCACTCGAAACCGTTACTTCCTGGGTCTGCGATCCTAACTGCATCTGGATATCAACCCGCGTCACCGTGTTGATAGTCGCGCTCACGTTGGTCGTCGTTACCGGCCGGAATCCCGTGGCGCTCACGCGTACTTCGTACACGCCGGGCAACACGTTGCCGATCGTAAAGCGCCCCTCATCGCCGGCGGTTACATCGCGGCTCTCGCCGGTTTGCGGGTTGATGGCTTTCACCTCGGCTTTCGGGATGACCGCACCGCTTTGATCGGTAATGGTTCCCACGATTGAGCCATACAGAACCTGTGCGCTCGCCAAAGGTGAAGCCAGGGCGAATACGAAAGACAGCAGCGATACAGCAATCAATCTTTGGAAGTTGATCCCTTTTTGCATTTTTGAAGCCTCCTGAGTTGATGTTTCTATGGACACGTCCTCTGGCCCTCGAGCGCGTGGAGGGGAAAGAGTCGTCAGTTTTAAGGGGCCGGTTCCCCTAAAGCATTAGGTGACGGGCCAATGGCCCAATTCACTTAAGAAAGTTTAGAAACGAAAAAATCAAGTCCCCGCAGCCACCAACTCTGGTACGGCATTCTCGCCCTCGACCGCAGAGCGGCGAAATCCCGAGGCTGCCGCGGACTGAATGCCAAGCCAAATCGCTCCGTGCAACTGCGCTTCGCCATCCAGGCTGCTTGCCGCCAGCTGCGGGCGGGCGAATTCATTGCGCGCCAGCCTGCGCCGCATTGCGTCCAGCAGTGCAGCATGCCCTCCCACTCCGCCGCCTAAAACCACCAGGGAAAGGTCCAAGATCAGGCTAACGTTCGTCACCGCCAAAGCCAAATGACCCGCCACACGCTGCAACAGCTCCCGCGCCTTCTGATTCCCTTGCGCCGCTAAATCAAAAACATCAGTTGCCTTAATACCTGGTTCTACCTCGGCGGAACCGGTCATTTCAGCCCATACCTGTTCAATGCTCCTGCCGCCCACGGCACTTTCAAGCGCTCCAGGTTTGTCTTGTCTAGGTACGTCTGCCGGCAGATCCGGCACCAGCAGATAACCGACTTCGCCAGCTGCCCAATTTGCGCCATGATGAAGCATATGGTTCACCACGATGCCCGCTCCCACTCCCGTGCCGATCGCCAGAAATACGTAGTTCGCCGCGCCCCGGGCCGCTCCTCGCCAACCTTCGCCTAACGCCGCCAAGTTCACATCATTTTCGATGGTCGACGGAATGCCCGTTTCTGTTTGCAGCAGGTCTCGTAGGGGAACGTCATTCCACCCGGTAAGATTCGGCGCGGATAAAACGCGTCCCGCGTCAATGTCGGTGATACCGGGCGCACCTGCCACCAGTTCCAATACCTTTTTTACCGGTACTTTCTGCTGCTCAAGCAGTTGCAGCACGGCGGAGCCAATCAGGGCCGTCACCGCTTTAGGACTGCGGTCGGCACGCAACGGCGCATGCCAGCGCCCGATGATTGTGCCATTTAAATCCGCTAGCGCCAGCCGCGCGTAAGACCCGCCGATATCCGCGCCGATCACGTATCCGTGGCGGGCGTTGAACTCCACCAATCCTGGCCGCCGGCCGCCGCTCGAACTTCCCGGTCCTAGCGCCACGACCAAGCTTCTTCGCTCCAGCTTGGCGATTCCGGTCGAAACCGTAGGCGCCGTCAACCCGGACAGTCTGGCCAAATCCGCTCGCGAAATCGGAGAATGGCGGCGTAATAGCCGCAGCAATTGTCCCAAGCTTCCGTCGCGACTCGTTTCAACAGGCGCTTCATCCGCGTTGATCCGGTAGGGGGACAGACTTCCCAAAGAAGATCTCATTCCCTAACCTTTTGCATTTAGGAACTAAGTTAAGTCCATTTAGTATGTTCTGTCAATATTTATTTTTGAACCCTCGGACAGTTTAATTGTTTTCCAACGAATCCATGAGGCTTGCTCCTCTGCGTACAGCGGCACTTATGTCATCATCAGTAGCTGGCCGCACGCCGCGTGAAACGTTTAGCCCACAACATTCACGATTACCTGTAAACTTTCTTTATTTGCGGTCATTTGTTTTCGGGTGTCGATCCCGGCTGACCACGGCGCTCGAAGTACCGTAAGTGATGCATTGGAGGTCCGTCAATGGGAACGGGAATTGTCAGGAGAACTGAATCCGAAAACAAGCAAAGGATGTTACGTCTCTTTATCAGTTACGCGCGTGAAGACGAAAAGATAGCGATAGCGGTCGCCAATGCGGTGCAGATGGCGCTGGGACCTTCGGCGGAGGTGTTTATAGATAGCGGCCTGCGCTTCGGACTGGATTTCAAAGCGGAAATCAAGAGCAAATTGGATGAGACTGATGTGCTCATCGCCGTTTCTTCAGATGCCCTTAAACCAGCGTTTGGCTTTACAGGCTTAGAGCTTGGATACTTCATCCACTCCATGGAGCGTGATTTGCAGCCTGCTTTTAGGCGAAGGGTTGTGCCGATTTACCTCGAAAAACCGCCTGAGGTTCTGGCGGAGGACGAGGGCGTGAACATTGGCATCTCGCGCAGCACGCTGGCGCTTACCTTTGAACAATACGAGGCCTGCCTGAAAATCGACTGGGACCACGCCATGGTAAAGTTTCTGCGCGAGTTCCAAGGACTGGCGGACAAGCTACGCGAAGACAACGGGGAAGCCAAAATTCCGCTGAGCCCGGAACAGCGCGATCTGCTGAGCTTGGTGAAGCGCATGCAACTAGCGATCTTCAGCCACCTAAAAAGCACTCCAGAGTTGACGTTGAAGCCGCAGAAACAAATCACGATTCGGACGAGCGACGCGGCCTTGGAAGAAGCCGCGGGCGATCTACCACCGGACGCCCAGCTCGTGCCGGTGGGAACCGGAAACCCGATGTCAATCTTCGGGCTGCCGAGTGAAGCGATGACCTGGTACGACTTCTACCGGCAAACGAAGAACGCCAAATTCAGAGATTCTTGGATTGACGCCATCGGCAGCGTGGTGTGCTCGTCACTGCAGAGCCAACTCGACGTAGACAATAGCCAGGTGATCGTCTCCTATGACGAGAAACATGCGTTTCGGGTGATTCTGACTACTGGCACCCGTTACTTCAACGGCACGCGCGAGTTCAATCTTTACTTTGTGGAATATTTGAGGCGAGGCGATTTCGGCGACCGGACTACGACGGTGATTTTCAAGGGGCTAGAGCTGCTTTGCCGGTTTCGCTCGCTATTTCTTGAAAAGAATAGCGAATTCTCGAGCCTCAGCTTTCAGGTGGTGACCATCGGCTCGTTCAGGAGTCTGGCGCGAAGTATGGAGCGGGAGCTGAACCTTCTGCGGCGGGACGCGCTAGAGGTTGGATTGGACAGAGCCAACGTTTGGGCGGAGTTTGTGGATTGGTCTCGCCTGGCGAAAATGGCGGAACTGTGGCGACCACTCGAAGCGCGCATTCGCGCGACGCTCACTGAGATCCGGGCCCAAGACGATGAGAACCTAGAGGCTTACCGGTTAAAGCTCGTTGCGTCGGTCAAAGAGATGGAGGAGTCGCTGCGGTCTATCAACGCGGAGACCATCGCGGAGATGACAGAGAAATTGAAGAAGTATACGGTCACGGCGAGCGCGTAGGAAACTTCGCACAGCGCTGCTTCGCAGAACTAGGAACCGGCTTGGGATCATCATCATGAAGGTCGAGCGAGAAAAGTCAATAATCTGGCCGGACACACGTCGTGCGAGATTGACCGCGGCGAGAAGAGCGATTCATAGACCCCTCTTCTGCAAACGGGCTTACAATACGGTTTCAGAGGGAGTTCGACTTGGAAACACGGCGGCGATTTTTTGGATGGGTGCAGAGTATATTAGCTGCGGGTAGTGTGGTTAGGCCTGGCGCGGCGGCAGTAGTCCGCACAGCAGAGCCTGTAACCGACTACTACGACAAGCTCGGCGTCACGAAGATTATCAACGCGGCGGGTACCTACACCATGTTGACCGCTTCCACCATGCCACCGGTGGTGCAAGCCGCAGTGGCGCAAGCAGCAAAACATCCGGTCCGTTTAGCGGAGTTGCAGGATGCGGCGGGCCGTTATCTCGCGAAGCGGCTCCAATGCGAAGGCGCAATGGTGACCGCTGGAGCAGCGTCCGCGCTTACTTTAGGCACCGCCGCATGCATGACCATGGGCCGCGCAGGCGCCCCGGACCTTCTGCCCGATCGCCTGGATGGTGTGAAAAACGAAGTACTGATCCAAAAGGCGCACCGCTACGGTTATGATCACGCCATCCGGAATTGCGGGGCGCGTTTTGTAGAAGTGGAAACTCTGGAAGACTACAAACGCGCGTTTACCGAAAAGACGGTAATGGCTCATTTCTTCAATGCGGCGGAGCACGGCGAAATTAGCCGGGAAGACTGGATTCGCGTGGCCCACGAACATAATGTGCCCTGTTTCAATGACGCGGCTGCTGATGTGCCCCCGATTTCCAACCTTTGGAAGTACACACAGATGGGGTTCGATCTGGTGACATTCTCGGGCGGGAAGGGAATTCGCGGGCCGCAAAACGCCGGCCTGCTGCTAGGCAGGAAGGCTCTAATTGCCGCAGCGGCGCAAAACAACAACCCATTTGATGAGACTGTGGGGCGCGGCATGAAGGTAGCAAAAGAACAGATCGTCGGAATGGTGGCGGCGGTGGACTGGTTCGTGGATCAATCCGAGGAAACCATGCAGAAGCAGTTTATGGCGCGCGCCGAACGCATTTCGGCTACCGTGAAAACCATTCCCACATTGACCTGCCGCATAGTAGTTCCGCCAGTGGCAAATCAGGTGCCACACCTGCTGATCAAGTATAACCAGGACAAGGTCAAAATCTCCCCCAAAGAGGTTTTGATCAAGCTACGCCAAGGCACGCCGAGCATTGAACTGAACCCGGCAACCGGCAGCAATCACGGTAGCGCAGGCATACCGGCGGACGAGCAAACTATTGTGGTCGGCGTGTGGATGTTAGAGCCGGGCGAAGATATGATTGTGGCCAAACATCTGCACGAAGTGCTTGCCGCCGCGATCTCAGCTTAGAAACCAGTATCAACCAGGTCACTGCGGGAGCCGTCGACAAAGAGCTCGGGTTCTTCGTCTAACTTCGACCTTGACATTCAGGTAAAAAATTCGATAGTCTCATTTAACTACTTTCGTTCTTTGCTAGTGATAATCCTTTCGACTATCAGGAGATCCTGCAATGAGATGGAGAACTTTCTATCTTCTAGCTTTGCTTGCCGGGCTTTCTGCATCCGAGCTGCCAGCGGATGTTACCGGGTCTATTCTTGGCACGGTGCGCGATACGTCCAATTCGATCGTAATCGGCGCAACTATCACTGCTACAGAGATTACAACTAACTTCAATCGCACGGCCGTATCGTCATCCACTGGAGAATACCGGTTGCTGGCCTTGCCAGCCGGCCAATATAGAGTCACGGCTACAGCCGCGGGCTTTGAACAGTTCATCACCACGGGCATCACCGTGGATGTAAACGACCAGTTGCGCGTCGACGTGTCGCTCAAGGTCGGTTCGGTGAAAGAAGCTGTGACGGTAGAAGCAAATGCAGTCCAGGTGGAAACCGAAAGCACGCAGCTAGGCCAAGTGGTGAGCGCGAAGCAGATTCTGTCACTCCCGCTTAACGGCAGAAGTTTCATTGACTTACTCGGCTTACAAGCGGGCGTCGCGCCGACGACATCAGGCTCAATATCGCAGGATCGTCCGGTATCAGGCATTCTATCTGCCGGTAATATTTCGGTCAACGGCCAGCGTGAAACCGCCAATGCCTTTCTGGTCAATGGCGGCGACGTTAGCGAAGGGCGCAACCAGGGCGCCGGCCTGATTCCAAACCTCGACTCCATCCAGGAATTCCGGCTCATTACCAACGGCTTCGACGCAGAATACGGTAAGTACAGCGGCAGCGTGATGAATGCTATCACCAAATCGGGAAGCAACGGATTTCATGGCGATGGGTTCGAATTTCTTCGTAACGACAGCTTCGACGCGAGGAACTTCTTTGACCCTACAAAGGCGGAGCTTCGCCGCAATCAATTTGGTTACGCAGTGGGCGGCCCTTTCCTGAAAAATAAATTGTTTTGGTTTACCGATTACCAGGGAACACGCCAAACACAGGGCGCTGGCACTGGCTTGGTTGCCGTACCTTCCGCTGCCCAGCGCTCCGGCAGTTTCGATCCCAGTTCTTTTGTCGACGGCAACGGCAATCTTACCGCTGTAGCGGGTAGCGCCTGGGCACAGGTTCTTTCGCAGCGCTTAGGCTACAGCGTGCAAAATGGCGAAAACTACAGCTTTGCCGGCTGCACCACTACCAGCCAATGCGTTTTCCCCAACGGCGTCATCCCGGCTCGAGCCTTTGACAAGGTATCAACCAACCTCTTGCAGTACATACCGGCGCCTAATCAGGCCAACGGTTTCTATGCGAATTCCAGCCAGAAGAACACCGTCCAGGACGACAAGATGGGCCAGCGCGTCGACTTCGTCAATCAAATGACTGGCAACTGGAACTTCTACTACCACTTCGATGATTCCACTGTAAATGCGGCACTCCCCGCGGCTAGCGTTCCCGGCTTTCCCGCCACAACCCCGACTAGCGCGCAGGAGTTTGTGTTAGGCAATACTAAAACATTCGGCGGGTCGCAGGTGAACGAATTCCGGATCAGCTTTTTCCGTACCGCCACCCGGACCAATGAACCGAAAGGCAGCTTTGCCAGCCTGTCGAGCCTCGGCTTCGTGACCGGCGCCGGCACGCTGGGCATCATTCCTTCTGGGCCGACGGGCTTCCCGGAGACTGTTCCGCCTATCTATTTCAACAGCTTCTCCATTGGTGTCCCTACGCTCACCACTTTCCAGCCTGACAACACTTACTCTATTTCGGACGGCTTCTCTAAAATCGTTGGCGCTCACTCCATCAAATTTGGCGGCGAGTTCCGGTACCTGCAGATCAACGAGCGCAACACCTGCGCTCCTAACGGAGACTTCACCTTTAATGGAACTGAGACTGGAGTGGATTTCGCAGACTTCCTCATTGGCGCACCCTTTTCCTATAACCAATGCAGCCAGCAATTCTTGGATTCCCGGTCTCGTTACAGCGCCCTCTTTTTTCAGGATGCCTACAAAATCAAATCCAATCTGACCCTAAATCTCGGTCTGCGCTGGGAAGTAAGCATGCCTTGGTACGACACTCAGGGAAAGATTGAAACTATCGTTCCCGGCCAGCAATCAACGGTCTTCCCAACTGCCCCGGTTGGCTGGGTTGTACCGGGCGACTCTGGCATCCCCAGCACGCTTGCTCCGACTCGCTACAATAATTTCGGACCTCGCGCGGGCATCGCCTATTCGCCGGCTTTCAAAGACGGACTCCTGGGAAAGATTTTCGGCGGCCCCGGCAAGAGCAGCATTCGTGCTGGATACGGGCTCTACTACACCTCTATTGAAGATCTGAACCTTTTCTATGAAGTGGGTGATGCGCCCTTCGGCCTGTACTATGTGAGCAACACTTCCCAGCAGCCTTCGTTGGACCAGCCCTTTCAGAATCGCGCGGACGGCTCTTCCGCCGGCCAGAGATTTCCATTCAATTTGCCCACGCCTGGCGCCCCCTCGAACAAAACGTTGGATTATTCACCGTATCTGCCGATTTCCAATTCACCCGGTTACTCCATTCACAACCAACTCCCATATGCCGAGGATTACAACTTCACTTTCCAGCGTGAGCTGACCAAGGCCACCGTCCTCACACTGGCTTACGTTGGAACGCAGGGCCACAAATTGATTTCCCAGTACGCCGCCAATCCGGGCAACGCTGCCCTTTGTATGCAGTTGAATGCACTCGGCGCGACACCCACCTGCGGCCCGAACGGGGAATCCAACCTGTATACCCTTCCCAACGGCACGCAAATAAACGGCACCAGAACTGCGCTCGGACCTAACTTCAGCCAGGGCAATACTTACACTGCCAACATCGCGAATTCAAATTACAATTCCTTTCAGATTTCGGCCGAGCGGAAAGCCTCCGACATTACTTTTCTTCTGGCCTATACTTACTCGAAGGCAATCGACAATTCGTCCGGCTTTAGCGACTGGGTTAACTTCAGTAACTATCGTTTAAGCCGCGCGCTTTCGTCTTTTGATCTCACGCACAACTTTGTAGCCAGTTACAACTGGGCGATTCCTTTCCCACGCCTCTTCGGCAAAGCTCCCAAAAGGCTGACGCAAGGGTGGAACATATCGGGAATCAGCCGGTTCTCGACCGGCTTTCCTATTTCCTTGAGTGAAAGCTCGGACGATAACTCACTTACCGGCGACAGCGCCAACGATACGCCAAACGCAATCGGCAAAGTTGTTACTCAAAACCCGCATCAGCCTGGGCCGAATGGGCCGAACACTTATTTCCTGCCTGGCGCCTTTGCGCCGGAAACATACGGTGGCTTTGGAACGGCCAGTCGCCGTTTTTTTCATGGCCCCGGTATCTTGAATACGGACTTCGGACTCGAAAAAGTTACGTCCATTACTGAAACGATAAGTCTTCAATTCCGAGCCGAGTTTTTCAACATCTTCAATCACACTCAGTTCAAAAATCCGAGCGGAAACTACAATAGCAGTACGTTTGGCGTGGTGACCAGCGCCCGCGATCCTCGCATCGGCCAGTTGAGCGTTAAAGTCCTCTGGTAATCGCACTCACTTTCGTTCTGGGGCTTGCACTTGGCGTTCAGGACGCCGGGCATGCGCAGCTCGGGCTCGGCTATCTCGGGCGCGGAAATCCCCAGGAGGCCATCCGTGAGTTTCGTAAATCGCTTGCGATCCGTCCGAATGACGCCGAGACCCGTTATCACCTCGGTATCGCACTAGGCCAAGTTGGTTCCTTGCCGCAAGCCCTGATTGAGTTCCGCCATGCCGTTCAAACCGACCCGCGCTTCGGTCCGGCTCACCAAGGTATCGGCATTGTCTTGCGCCGGCAGGGTAACGTGCCGGGTGCGCTCGCCGAATTCAAGGAAACGGTTCGGCTGATGCCGCAAAACCCGGTGGCGCTGTATGACCTGGGTTTGGCTCAAAAAGACACTGGCGACCTGGATGGCGCGATAGCGAATCTGCGCCGGGCAATCGAGTTACAGCCTGATTTTGAGAAAGCTCAATACGCCCTCGGCATCGCTCTCAAACAGCGCGGGCGAACCGCGGAAGCCGCAACTGAAATGGGAGGTGTGCGCAAGTTCCATGAATCGCGCTTGCAAGCCTCTCAAATTAAATCGCTCATCTTGGACGCACAAGCGCAGCAGGCGAGCGGCAATACGGAAAATGTGATTTCGGATTATTCGAAAGTCGTCGACCTCGACCCGGATAACTTGGATGCTCGCATTCTGCTGGGCAACGCTCTAGCGGCCGCGCAGCAGACCGAACGGGCCACGCAAGTCTATAACGATTTGATCCAACGGGCGCCTAAATTCGCCGAAGCCTATAACAACCGTGGTTTGTTGGCTCTCCAAACTGGAAACGCGAAGCAAGCCAAAGTGGATTTCGAACAGGCGATCAAAATAAAGCCCGCGTATGGTCCTGCCCACTACAACCTCGGCTTAGCTCTTGAAAAAATGGGAGACACCACGCGTGCCGAAGAGGAATTTAAGACTGCCCGCACGCTTTGCTCGGAATCCGCTAAACAGGCGTGCTCGCAGTGACGTAAATCGCACTGGAACTTCTTCCGTCGCTAGGCGCTTCCAGATGCTTTCATGAGGTAACTGATCAAATCGTCCAACTCGCTCTTCGATAATTGAGACCCATATGTCTCCGGCATCAGCGGTTGTGCCGGATGCTCGATACGCGCCAGATCCTGCTTGTCGAAAAAGTGGAATTTTCCATCGGCCGTTTGTATTTGCAGCGAGAAATTGTCCTCGTTGCGGACCAGACCAAAGTACCTGCGTCCTTCGCGCGTGGCAACTGATACCGTTCCCTGATTGCCAGGCTTCACAATCGCCTTGCGAATCTCCGCCTCATCGTGATTCGCTCCGTAAGCTGACAAGTCCGCTCCAATAAACCCGCCCTGCCCCGCAATCATGTGACACCCCCCGCAGCGTGCGCTGCCAAAGAATATCTCCCGGCCGCGGGCGGGGTCGCCCGGAAGCGCAGCTGTTTTGCCTTTTCCTTGCAGAACCCGCAGGTATTGCAGCACTTCCGCAAGCTGCTTGTCGCGCAGTTTTGAGCCGAATCCAGGCATGCCGGCTGCCGGAATACCATCCCGCACAATCTTCTCCAGTTGTTGTTCCGAGAGTCCTTGAATTCTCGGGGCCGTCGCAATATCCGGAGCGTGCTCGCCGCCGTGTCCGTCTAAGCCGTGGCAGGACGCACAGGTGGCGCTGAAAATCGGCTGTCCGGGCGTCTGGGCCTGAAGGCAAATTGCGGAGAAAACGAGTAGTCTTAAGTAAGTCAGCGTAGAGATGTTCCAGTTTATTACGATTCAGGCTACACTAGCGATTCGGTCCGGATGATCACAATCAAAGCATGGGCTTTGCTTCTCGCCGCCACCTCTATCACTGTCAACATTGACGTGACGCCGGCAGATCTCACTGCCTCGCCCCCAAACGCGAATTGGCTCACCTACAACGGTGACTATACTGGCCGCCGCTATACCGGTCTTTCCCAGATCACCCCCCGGAATGTTGGCGAGTTGCGCGCGCAATGGGTGTTTCATTCCGCAAATTCCAATCTCCTCGAGGGCACACCCATCGTGGCGAACGGGCTGATGTTTATCACGGCGGCAAATGATGCGATCGCTGTCGACGCCCGCACGGGTCGGCCGGTTTGGCATTATTCGCGACCCATTACGGAAGGCCTGGTGGACGATGCATCGTCCCACCACAATCGCGGTGTTGCGCTCTGGCATTCGCGGCTCTACATGCAAACCGACAACGCCCATCTCCTCTGTCTGGACGCTCGCTCCGGCCACCTCCTATGGGATTCCGGTTACACCACCCAAAACAAGAATTATGGCGCGACAAGCGTGCCACTCGTGGTGAAAGACAAAGTTCTAGTGGGCACCTCCGGTGGAGACGACGGCGTCCGCGGATTCATTGCCGCGTTTGATGCCCTCACCGGAAAAGAGTTGTGGCGCCGCTGGACCATTCCCGGACCCGGCGAGCCCGGTTCTTCCAGTTGGCCGGGCGATATGTACTTGCGCGGCGGCGGAACTGCGTGGATGCCAGGCACCTACGACCCCGGATTGAATACCGTGTATTGGGGGACCGGTAACGCTGCCCCGGATTTCGATGGTAGCGTTCGTCCCGGCGATGACTTGTATACCGCGTGTGTACTTGCGCTTGACCCCGATACGGGGGATCTTAAATGGCACTTTCAATTCACCCCGCACGACCTGTTTGATTACGACGCCGAAGAGACTCCCGTGCTGGTCGATACCACCTATCAGGGCACGCCACGCAAGCTCCTCGTCGAAGCCAACCGAAACGGGTTTCTGTACATTCTTGATCGGATCAACGGTAAGTTTCTTGCAGGCACGCCGTTCGTTAAGAAGTTGAATTGGGCTTCGGGGATTGACGGTTCAGGCCGCCCTATTTTGACTGGCGTCCAGCCTACTCCCGAAGGAACGCGCATCTGTCCCGATATGACGGGAGCGACGAATTGGTTCTCCCCTTCTTACAACCCATCCACCCGCCTGTTCTATTTCATGGCGCTTGAAAGCTGTCAGACGTTTTTCGTCAAGCCTCAGGAGTTCACGGAAGGGCGCGAATTCTATGCCACCGGCGCCAAGCGTATTCCAGGCGAACCGGGCCAGAAGATCCTGCTTGCCTATAGCCCCGAGACGAACAAGTTTGTCTGGCGATATCCGCAGATCGGTACCGGTCAATCCTGGGGCGGCACCATGACTACTGCCGGCGGGCTGGTATTTTTCGGAAACGACGCCGAGGCCTTTGAGGCCGTCGATGCGCGGACCGGCCAATCCTTATGGCACTTCAATACCGGGCAAGCGATGCACGCCTCTCCCATGAGCTATGCGGTTGCCGGTCAGCAATACGTCGTCATCTCAGCCGGTAGCGACGTCTTTACTTTCGCCCTGCATTAAAATTATGCGCTTCCTTCTTTGCACTTTCGCGATCGCTTTTACCTTGGGAGCCCAACCGCCGTGCAGCGTGGCGGAAAATCGGGCAGCCATTCAGGCGCCTCACGCTGGCGGCCACCCCGCGCTCAGTCTCGATCCGAACCAGCGGGTGTGGAAGCACACCGCGTTGGCATCCATATCGAAGGATTGCAGCCGGCAGATCGACTATCCGAAGCTCAAGACTGAGATCCGCGCGTTCTGGACTGATTCGGACCTCTATCTTCTCTTCCGCTGTCCATTTACAGATCTCAATCTTTTTCTCCCTGCCGCGCCGGGCCAGGATCGCGTGGGCTTATGGGATCGTGATGTCGTTGAAATGTTTCTGGGAGATGACTGGTCGAACATTGAGCGCTACCGCGAATTCGAAATTGCTCCGACCGGCGACCGCATCGACTTGGCCATCGATCTCAGCCGCAAGAGCTATGACCACAGCTGGAATTCCGGCTGGGAAACCAAAGCGCGCATCGACCAGGAAGCCAAAATCTGGTATGCGGCCGCGAGAATTCCGCTGGCCGCCGTGAGCAACAAGCGAGTGAAGACGGGCGACAAGTGGCGGGTTAACCTTTACCGGATTGATGGTCTCGGCGCGGATCCGGTACGCCATTTCCTGTGTTGGCAGCCCACTTGCGTCCAGAACCGCGATCCCAATCATGTTCCCGAACACTTTGGCACTCTGATTTTCGGAAAATAGCCTCCCGCAACGGTGGTCTCGAGAATATCGAAAAAGTATTTTGCGGCGTAGTATTCGTTGTGATAGTTGGATTAAATACGCAAGCAACATACTAGCGCGTTTCTCGGCCAAGTGAATGCGCAAGGTTGCATCGCGAAGTCCGTCATAATTACAACTCTGTTAACGCACCGTGAATAGTCCAACAAATGAGACGAAGCAGACGGGATCTTTAGATGTTTTTTACATTCGCATGCTCTAATCGGGATTTCGCGAAGAACACTAGGTCGACGGCGGCATGGCCGCTGGTGAACGACCATTTCATTCAAATGCGGCGCCACAGCGCCAGGAGTATTTTGTGTATCGCACTACATATTGGAGACTATCGTCATGAAAAAGTGGATCTCCCTGTCCATCGCTTCCCTGTTCGCGGCCGCACTCCTACTGAGCCAGACGCCAGGGGGCACACCGTTCCTCGAGAAGCCCTATCTGCAGCTCGGCAATGCCCCCGAACTGTCCGCTTCGGAAAGCCTGATTTTGATGTGGCATACAGAGAATACGCCTGCGGACTGGAAGGTCGAAGTACGAACCTCGAAGGATTCGGATTGGCGGGCGGCGGGGCCGCCCGTGTCCCAAGTGGTTTCGGCGCCGGCCGGCCAGCCGGCGTTCGCTGGTAAGGACGGTGTTAAAAAGGACGCGCCGGCGTCACCGGCCATTGATGCACATTTGGTCTATCGCGCCAAGCTGACAGGCCTCCTGCCGGGCGAGGAGTTCCGTTATCGGGTCTTGAAGGCGGGAAAGCCGGTATTTGAGGCGTCCGCTCGCGCTCGCAAATCAGCCGCCCAGCCGTTTCGTTTCGTACTGTTCGGCGATTGTGGCCAAGGTACCCCGTCCGAAAATGCGGTCGCTTTCCAGGCCTATGTCGCCAAGCCGGATTTCCTCTTTATTCCTGGCGACATCGTGTATAGTTCGGGTCGCATCAGCGAATACCGCAACCGGTTCTATCCGACTTACAACGCCGACGAGCCTGCCGCAACCATCGGCGCGCCACTTTTGCGATCCGTTCCATTCATCGCTGCGCCTGGCAATCACGACACCGCGCTGAACAACTACCGGCGCTTTCCCGATGCGTTGGCATACTTCCTCTACTGGGATCAGCCGCTCAACGGACCGTCGATTCCGTCCGGAACGCCGAAAGCCGCTCACGTCCTGACCGGCTCGGACGCCGCGCAACCAATCTTTCTGCAGGGCGCGGGAGAACGTTATCCACGAATGGCGAATTTCTCCTTCAACTACGGCAACAGCCACTGGACTGTGCTCGATGCGAACACTTACATGGACTGGAATAATCCCGTTCTGCGCGAGTGGCTTACCAAAGATCTGGCAGCGGCTCAATCGGCCACGTGGCGCTTCGTGGCGTTCCACCAGCCTGGTTTCAACTCCGCCAAGGAGCACTTCGCCGAACAGTATATGCGTCTGCTTTCGCCCTTGTTTGAAGCCAACCATGTTGACGTCGTATTCGCGGGTCACGTGCACAATTACCAGCGCAGTTTCCCGCTTACGTTTGTTCCGGCGCCGCAACCCGATGGCGCGGTTGTTAGTCGACACGGCGAAGTCGCGGGCGAATGGAAGCTTGATAAAACTTTCGGCGATGGCGCGAATGGCGGACCTCACGGCGTGATTTACATCGTAAGCGGCGGCGGTGGGGCGGGTCTTTACAATCCTGAACAGCAAATCGAACCGGGAAGCTGGCAGGGCTTTACCGACAAGTTCATCTCCCAGGTACATTCGCTGAGTGTGGTCGATATCGATGGCAAGACCTTCCGTCTGAAACAGGTGTCGGAGACGGGCGAGGTTGTAGATTCATTCCAAATCGCGAAATAAATTCGGGAGACTTTGACTCCCAAAGCAGGGCCGTCCGTTCCCGCCGCGCAGTACTGCATAGCTTCTCGGCGACGGCCGGCCCTTCCATATCGAGCCGTTACACGATCTGGAACAGCCGCTTGAAACCCATCTCCATATGCATCTGCTGATGGCAATGGAACAAGGCCAGTCCCGCTTGGCGCGGGACAAAGTCTATTTCCGCCGTTTGGTACGGCTGTAGCACGATCACATCCTTCGTCACACCCGATGTGACGCTTGCGCCGACGCGGACTAATTCGAATGTATAGCGATGCAGGTGCACTGGATGAGCTTCAGCCGTCCGGTTATTAAACGCTAGGCGGTAACGTTGCCCACGAGTCAAGACCTTCGGTGCGTTCTGGTCGCTGTAACTATGGCCGTTTATCGTCCATCTCTCCATACCGTGCTCGTCAGGGGCGACCCGTAGAATGCGCATCGGGATAACTTCATCCGGCTTGGGACTCTTCTCTCTTCGGCCGAAGCGCAGATAGTCCCAGGGCAAATCGCCCGCGGCCGCGTGTTGCGGATCGCCTTGCCTGAATGCGTATTCCAAACGGATGCCCAATCCGCTTCCTCTCACGTCGTCCGCGACCGACCCGAAAATCCACACGCCCGGATTATTCATCTCCACGAGCGCGTCCACACGCTCGCCGACACCAAGCTCCAACACACTCACATACCCGGGACACGGGACCGGATTGCCATCCAGTGCGATGACGTAGAACTTGTGGCCCGGCAAATACAGCTGGACATTTTCCGTCGCGCTTGCATTGAGGACGTGAAACAAAACACGCTGCCCTTCCTTCACACGGAGCGGTTCACCGTGACCTAGCGCCTTTCCATTGATCGACCGGATTCCGTATCGAATTTCCATGGAGCCCTGACCCCCTTCGCCTTCGTCCTCTTCTTCCTCGGCGCTCTCGTCCTCTTGCTCTGGTACTAACCGGGGTTCCCACTCGTGGGTTGATAGGAAGATCTCCTGGTCGTAGCTACCGGGATTTCGCTTGGGCTCGACGTAGACGAACGCAAACTGGCCACTGTAAACGCCGCGCGATAGATCGTTCATGGCCATGACATGGGAATGCACGTAGCGCGAACCACTGTTAAGGGGCGTAATCTCGTATTGCAAATGGCCGCCTGGGGGAACCACTAGGCTGCCCTCTTCCTCCGTGCCATCCAGTTCGGGCGGTATTTCGAATCCATGCCAGTGAACGTACTCCGGTACGTCTGTGTGGTTTATGATGTCAATGGTCGCGGGAACTCCTTCTTTCATACGGACCAATGGGCCTGGCGCCTCTCCGTTGTAGGTGGTGGTAGTGATTGTGCATCCACGCGCAATTTCGATCTGCGCTCGTTCTATACGCAACGTAATATCGGCGGGGCGCTCCAGAATCCGGCCACCCTTCCGATTCTGTGCAAACTGAAGAGGCGCTGCCACCATCGCTGAGATGAACGCCCGGCGTGTGGCGCGCGGCCCCCTAGCCTGCGTTCGATGACATGGTTCGATGTCCACGATTTACCATACTCCAGCAACCTGTTTTGAGCTGGATTGTATCTGCTTGCGTTGCAATGGTGTGAAATGCGTATGAAGAGAGTGTTTCAAATCGTACTAGCTATGGCTCAAGCGGGCATCATGAAAAAGATTCGGCATCCGTGGTTGTGCGAGGCGAAAAGACCAAGTATCTCCCTTACTATGAAGATTACATTGAGCGGGGCGTTCCCGACGCGCGAGCGAAGCTGATCTAGCGGGCGGGAACTGCACCCGGCAACGAAATCATAATTTATCTTTGGTTGGATCCTCCGCCCCGAGCCCGGCGAAAGAGGACTTGCAGACATGATGAACTATTGCGGCGAGACCGGCAACGGAAGAAACTGTGCCATCTGCGACGGCTCTGATCTGGACGTGTTTCTTGAGCTTCCCGACGTTCCGGCTCATTGCAATGTCCTCTGGCCGGCTCGCGACGAGGCCCTCCGTTGCTCCAGGGGCCCGATTCAACTGGCTTTTTGCGAAACTTGCGGCTGCATTACCAATTTGCGTTTCGATCCAAGTCGCATTGAGTACAGCTCGAATTATGAAAACTCACTGCACTTTTCGTCTTCATTCAACCGCTATGCGCAGTCGTTAGCGTGCGATTTGATCGAGCGGCACGAATTGCGGGAGAAAGTAATCCTTGAGATCGGTTGTGGCAAGGGCGAGTTCCTCTCGTTACTTTGCCGGCTGGGAAATAATCGGGGGATCGGCTTCGACTCAGCCTACGTTGACGGCAGGGCTGACACGCGCGCTGGAAAAGGAGTCACATTCGTCAAGAACATTGATTGGGAGGCCTGTGGCGATCCGTGCGATCTAGTGTGTTGCCGCCAAGTGCTGGAGCATGTCTCGAATCCTGTTAGTTTCGTGCGCGGCATACGAGCCACGCTGAGTAAACGGCCGGAAGCCATGGCGTTTTTCGAAGTCCCCAATGGGCTGTTCACTTTCAAAAAAGCCGGAATGTGGGATATCATCTATCCGCATTGCTTCTACTACTCCGCAGCCTCCCTTCTAAAATTGTTTAGCTTGTCTGGACTCCGCCTAACCAGGCTTCAGGAGGCGTTCGGCGGCCAATATCTTTGCGTCGAGGCTGCGCTTTCTTCGCATCAAGCGGACGCCGATGCTGAGATCGGCATTGGAGTGCCGCCGCTTAAAGACGCAATCGTCAACTTTCAAAGGAACTACCAAGAACGCGTAGAAGAGATCCGCAAAGCTCTCAAACCGCTGCGCGCTTCTAAGAGCGCCATCGTTTGGGGAGCCGGCGCCAAAGCGGTTATGTTCCTCAACAAGTTCGGCGATGACCAAGTTTGTGATTATGTGGTCGACATTAACCCCCATAAGCAAGGCAAATTTATTCCGGGAACGGGCCAGGAGGTCGTGCCGTCGGAGTTTCTGAAAGAGTATCGGCCTAAGGTCGTCATCATTATGAATCCGAATTACCGCGAAGAAATTGAGCTGCAGGTTGAGCGCCTTGGCCTTCAACCGCAGTTCATGGTGATGTAGGCGCCCAACTTCGATTCGGAGTCGGCCGGCACTTCGTTGCGCGATTTCCTTCGCGGCGGTGACGGGGCAGGCATACCGGGGGACGTGATTAAGCTGTACGAAGATGATTTTTTGAAACTGAAAGATGTACTGGTATTTCAGCCCTCGGGCGCCTGAGTTCTAATAAGTAAGTAATGCTGATTCTCACTAAGACCGTTTGGCGGTGAGGAACGACGAATGTCTGTTGCGACGCGTGTACTCAAAACTCAAATTCGCGAGTGTCTTCACTAGCGTTTCCTGGATCCAGCTGCGAAGCCACGCCCACGGATTGACATGGGTCGTGGCGGGAAAAGGGGCCTTCCTCGGAGCCAACGCCGTTTTGTTGCTCTTTCTCGCGCAAAGATTGACCATCGACACTTATGGGCAGATGGTTGCTTTCATTGGCGCTCAGGTTCTGATAAGCCGCGTACTCTTATTGGGGGTCGACAATGGGCTGATTCGGCTGGGTACCCTACCGGATCTACGCCTGCGCGGTCAAGAGGTCATCTGCGCGGGTCTCCTGGTGCTGATGTGCACCTGTGGAATGCTCGTATTGGGCACGCTTGTGGCCGAGCCGTTCGTGAACGGCAGCGCCAGGTCATGGTGGTCCCCGTGGACTGCGATAGGCGTAACCGTTGGCTCCATCGGGACCGCGCTCGTGGATTACGGATACGCCTATCATTTGACGCGATGGAACTATCGCACTGCCGCTTTCGTGCAAGGTGGGACGGCCGTAATCCGGTTAATGGCCACGTCGGTTGCGGTTTTCCTTACTTTCTTATTTGGCATCCATCTCGTCTTCTTGGTGTACGCTGGCGTGAGCTTTCTTTCCGGCCTCTTACAAGCCGGAATCCTAACCCGACGAAATCACGCCCGGCCCGCGGCAGAAGTCGTGCGCCGCCTGCTTGGCTATTCTTTATGGCAAGCTGGAGCGAGCGTGAGCGCGGTGCTCAGCCTTTACGAGGGAACGTTCTTACTAATATTGGTGAACCAGCGTTCCGAGACCGGCATTTTCGGGGTGGGCCTGACGTTCAGTCTGGGTTTCTTTGGCATTTACGTCGCATTTTACGAATACTTCTTCCCGCGAATGGTCCGCACGGCAAGTCTCGAATTGCTGCCTCGAGTGCTAGTCCGTACTATGGGCGGAGCCGTATTAGTGATTTTCGGCTGCCTGGTGCTGATCCTCGCCATAGGGAAATTAGCCCCATATCTAATAAAGCCTGCATTGTGGGGAGGAGTGCCTGTATTTTATTGCCTCGCTGCCTCCATGCTACTTTTGATCTTGCAATCGCCCTTTGAAGCGGTGTGCCAGTATCTGTTGCGGCCCGGCCTGGTCGTCTTTGTCTGGGTACTTCGTGTGCTGTGCACCGCTCTTATGGGATTTGCACTCGCCCCCACTCGGGGCGCCATGGGCGTGGCGCTTGCCCAAACCGGCGCCAGTGCAATTGGCCTAATCGCAATCGTCTCGTCGGCTCTCATAGCGTTGCATTGCGCCAATCATCGCGTGCCGCGGACTGAGGCCGCATGCGTGAACTAGGTTCTCAAACTACTCCCGAGCGTCCGCAGAGTACGGTGTCCTCGCGGGCGCCAGCCCGCAGCGCGATCCTCTTGCTGATCGTGTTGATCCTAGTTGCGGCCGTCTCCATCCACGGCATTCGCAAAGGCGAGTTTAATTTCATCACCGACGAAACCATCCACGCGGTTACCGGTCTCTATGTAGCTGATTTTCTCCGCGATTTACCCCTCGCTCACCCTGTTCAGTATACGTTTCGCTATTACGCGCAGTATCCGGCGCTCGGGTTGTTTCACTGGCCGCCCTTCTTCTATTTAGTCGAGGCGATTATGTTCTTGCTGCTGGGTCCCTCAGTGGTTGCAGCGAGACTAACGGTTTTGGCGTTTTCCCTTCTCGGTTTTTATTTTTGGTTCAAGCTCGTCAATGAACTGCATAACGAATGGGCCGCCGCTCTATCCACGGGTGTTTTGGCCTTGCTCCCATTTCTTTTCCCCTATGAAAAAGCGGTCATGCTGGAGATCCCATCACTGGCGCTCTGCATCGCGGCTAGCTACTTTTGGATTCGATATCTGAACACAGGAATCCGGCGCCTTTTATACGGCTTCGCTCTGTTCGCTAGTCTCGCTCTCCTTACGAAATACCAGGCCGTCTATCTGCCGATTTTCTGTCTGCTCACGGTCTTGGCCCGGCGAAAGTGGTCCTTGTTGTTCAATAGTACTGCTGTTTGGGCGTTTGGCGTTATTCTGCTCTTGACTGCCCCTTACTACCTGCTGGCTCTTAAGATTCATGGGCGAGTACTGCTAAGTCTGGGGCACGTTTCGTTGGCGGAGAGCGTGCCCATGGCCGGCGGCCGGCATGTCGATCCATATAACTACTACTGGGGTAAGCTTCCCGAGCAGCTTGGGTGGCCTTTGTTGTTGTTGAGTGTCGCGGGTGTTGCGACATGTAGATGGTGGGACAAAAAAGAAAGTACAGTGGTTATGCTGCTGTGGGTTGCAGCTTGCTATCTAGGTCTTAGTTTCCTGGGCGCCGTAGAGCCTCGATACATGATTTACTGGTTGCCACCCTTCATCTACTTTGCCGCCGTACCACTGACGGCAACATTCTCCCGAAAATGGGTGCGCCTTCCGGGAGCGGCCGCCGCCCTAATCTTATTCGGCATCTACTTTCGCTTGGCGTGGACCTACGAACGTCCCTATATATCCGGCTATGCGGCAGTAGCGAGCCGCCTGACCCAAAACAATGACTCCGGATTCATTCTCTTCGATGGCGAATTGCCCGGAAACTTTATCTTTTTTATGCGCAGCCTTGATCCTGAGCGTCGCTTCTTTGTTTTGCGCAAGGCTCTGTATTTGCCAAGCGGGACACAGCCTGACGCCGGGCTTGTTCAATCGTCGGCGCAACTAAAGAAATTCATTGACAGCTACGGCATCAAACATATCGTCGTGTCAAAGAATGCCCCAACCTTGTCCGCGGTACACACGATTCCGGATAATATCTTGCGCGAGCTTCTGCAAACCCCGCAGTTCAAGCTGGCAGGCGAGTTCCCAGTCGAGACAAGTATCGCCGCATTGCAGGGCGACAGCCTGCTTTTGTACGAAAACACCCTTGTGATGCCGCGCTCGGCCCGAACCTTAACCATCGAGACGTCAGGCTTGAATCACGCGATTAGTGTCCCACTGGATGACCGTCAGCATCGATAAAAAAGACTTGACCACAGTTCCGCAGTGGATACGAAAAAGCTAGTCCGTTGTGTAATTAATCTCCAACCGCCTGGCCCATTTGGCGGCGGTAGCTAAAATCGCCACGGAAAGCAAAAGCAAACCGAAAACAGCAATAACACTTGATATTGGCTTAGGATTTGATACTAATAACACAAATAAAGCAGGCATTCCCGGATCGACAGGGACATCTACCGGGCACAGCGATTTCAAGTAATAAATGACGCTGATCTTTTTCAGCAGAGCAGGCAGCACCGGATTGGCAGCTTCCCAAATGAGCACGGCGGCAGCGGGCACAATCGGATTGCGGAACAATAATCCCGCAGCGAGAAAGATGCTGCCGTAGCCAATGCAGGCGAGCACCGTTACACCCAAATAGGCGGCGATCTGCGAGAGGCCGTGGTTCTGGTACAGGTATTGTGAAATAGCATTTGAATCGAACTGAATAAGCAGCGAAATCAATTGCAGCGCGGTGCTAGTGGTGAAAATAATGGTGGCCGCCAACAATCCGGCAAGGTATTTGCCAACCACCAGAATCTCGCGCCGAACGGGCGACAAAAGGTAGAAATGCAGGCTCTTATCCAGCATCTCGCCGCGGAACAGATTCATGAAGATACCCAGGCAGCCAAAGAAAATAGCCAACCTGATAAAGAAGAATTGAAAGACGCCCGCAAAAATATAACTATCCTGGCCGAGGCTGGGAGCCGAAGTTCGAGCGGTGCCGGTTACCGTATCGTTCTCAATTGAGATAGCCAGATCGCTATCGCCATCCGAATAACGGAACACTTCAAATGGAATGGATAAGGAGTTGCGGCCATTGCGCAAACGCCGCCGCATCCGATTGGATTTGGGTGGATCTCCAAGAGCCGCGATCACTTCATTCCGGGACATGCCGGTGTGGATAGCGCCCAGATCCTGCTCGGTTAAGCGGCGCGCGCCTTTTAAAGCTACCTGTTGGCGTGCGCCATGCATGTAAATTTCCACCATGGAATGCGCAAAAAACAACGCTACCGGCGCCATGGCCAGAAGGTAAATCCACAATCCCCTTTTGGCGAAGAATGTTTTCTTCATTTCGATCCGGACAATGGCCCGAATCTGTGTCAACCAGAGAGGATTCATTGAGTCACCTCCTCGCTAATCAAATACTCGTACACTGAGTTCACATCGTCATCCATGGGAGCCACAGACTCCACCGTGAAGCCATCCAGCACAATACGGTTCATCAGCAAATAAAAACGCCCTGGGTCACTTGTCTTCACCAGCAGACCCCGGCGATCGGTATGGATGCGGATCTCAACCACATGGTCTTCCGCGAAAAACCGTGAGGCTAGAGCACCAGGCCGGTCGCAGCGGATGAGGATCTGTATAGGATGATCCTGAATCTCGCTTCGGACGCTTTGGATGTTTCCTTCCGCGGCAACATAGCCGCCGCTCATCAGGACGACTTGATCTGAGATGATGTCCACCTCATGCAGCACATGGCTCGAGAGAATCACGTGACAGCCCTCCTTCGCGAAGGAAAGAAAGAGCGCAATGGATTCAGCGCGTGCCAACGGATCGAGGCCGTTTAACGGCTCGTCAAGCACCAGCACGCGTGGGTTGTGGGCGATAGATTGAGCGAAACGGATGCGCTGCCGCATTCCTTTGCTATACCCAGCGGCTTTGCGGTGCGCCGCTTCCCGTAGGCCGGCTCGATCAATGGCTCGCCACGCGAGTTCGTCACTAGCTCCACGGCCATATCCATGGAGTTCCAGATACGAATGGATGAACTGATAACCGGTAAGCCCCTTGGGAACCGAGTCAAATTGGGAACAGTAGCCCAACACGCGGAATAATTGTTCCGGCTGATCAGGTGTCATGTCCAAAATACGGATTGCGCCGGAAGACGGACGGATAAGTCCCGTCATCAGGTTCATCAGCGTTGTTTTGCCGGAACCATTTGGGCCGACCAAGCTAGTGATGCCAGGCGGAATGGAGAGGTTCACACGGTTGACGCCCAGCACTTCGCCATAGAACTTGGATACGTTTTCAAAGACAATCTGGTTAGTCACGAATCACCTCATTGGCTCTGACCTTCTTCATCAATAGGTAGAGGCAGAAGGCCGCCAGCGCAAGCAATCCCATCCAAGCTTCGGTGACAGGAAGCACTGGTTCGGTGGGGTCGCGAAACAGATCATGCCAGACGATAGACAAGAGCCTGGATGTATCGATAAGGTAGCCTTGCTGAGTTCGCAAGACGGCATTGATCGCCTGCGCGAATCCCGCGCCGAGAAAGAACGTACCTAGCAGCGCCGCGCCCGCCACAATACGCCACTTCACCCAGGCGGAGAGCGCCAGGGCCAAAAGGGAAAGTACGAGAATCCCAAGCAGCGAGCTTGCCACTAAGGCGATGGCAATCCAGAAATTGTCCATCAGCCACTGCCAACCGGATAGACTTGCCTGCACAAAGAACAACACAAGTCCCGGCAGCCAGGTGATCCAAGACAGCGTGATGAATAAGACGGACATTTTTCCGATCACATAACCGGCCCGCGAAAGCGGGCGGCAAAGATAGAGAGTCAGCGCGCCATTTGCCAGATCAGGCGACACTAAGCCGGGTCCGATGAAAGCCGTTAACACGAACGCAAACGCCGCTTGGACACTAAGATAAATCGCAAAAAAGTTGCCGTTAATCTCGAGAACCGGACCGGAACGCGGGCCGAGAAAAGAAAAAGCGGACAGATTAGCGTTCGCATAGATGCCCAGAAGACAGAGCAGCGGGAAAAAGAAGCAGATCACGAAAAACGCGGCCTGCACCTTCGAGCGGAATAAGGTTCTCCGGGAGAATTGAAACAGAATGAGAAATCTTGACCAGGCCGGCGTGAGGTTGCCGGCATAACCCCGGTAGGTGCGTTTATAAACCGCCATTGCCGTTCTCCATGGCCTTAAGAAAAATGTCTTCCAGCGTGTCGCGGCGGAAGTTCAGGCGACGCAATTGAATGTCATGCGCGGCTGCGATGCGGTAGATGTCGCTCACCTCCACGTTATCGGCGAGGACCAGTTTCAGGCGGTTGAATGCTCCCGGCGCGCACTCGCAACCGAGGCGCTCAGCGGCTTCCACAAATGGAGCGCTATTGCCCACCAGTTCCAACTCCAGGAAACGGCGATTGGAGCGGCGCTCCTCTTCGAGATTCGAATAGTGAACCACGCGGCCTTGCTTCAAGATCACTACTTCTTCGCAAGTCTCTTCAACGTCTCGCAGCAGATGGGAACACAGCAGGATGTGCATCGTCTTGCTATCGCGCATCTCTTTTACAAGACGGATCATGCGTTGACGGGCGGGCGGATCAAGACCATTTGTCGGCTCGTCCAAAATAAGCAGCTTGGGGCCGTGTGCGATAGCTTGCGCCAGTTTGGCGAGCTGTTTCATCCCGAGCGAGTAAGTGCCCAGCTTGCGGTAACGCGCTTCTCCGAGACCTACATAAAACAGAGACTCATGCGCACGCTCCAAAGCGGCCTCAGAGGGAAGGCCAGCCAACTCAGCCATCAGGCGGATGAATGAGACCGCGCTCATATTGCTGATGAAGGCATCGTTCTCCGGCATGTAACCAATTAGTTCGCGAATCTTTTTAGCATCCGTCCGGACATCCGAACCGAATACATGCGCCGACCCGGCTATGGGCGTCCAAAACCCAAGCAGAGTGCTGATAAGTGTCGATTTACCCGCCCCATTGGGACCAAGCAGACCAATCGTGCGCCCGGAAAAGGAACAAGAGAGATCCCGTAGGACCTCTCTTGTACCCAACCGAACGGTCAAATTGCGCAGCTCAATCACAGGCGGCCCCGCCGGTGAAGGCGGAGCCTCGCGGCCGTTGGGCTGTATCAATGTATCTACCGGTTGCTGCATGGTCCTCACTTTCGAGCGGGTAGGCTACTTCTCATGCTCGACGCAATCAGCGGTAGCAGTGGCTGTCCTTGATGTATTCCCGCAAGCGTTCCCAGATTGAACCCGAGAAATGAGCCCCGGCTCGCGGCCACAATACGGTCCGGTTCACCATAGACACAGACCAGCCCGGGAGCGCTGCTTGCTATCAACGTGGAGAGCGATTGTTTTTGCGTCGGAGTCAGTGCCGCCGAATTTTTCAATTGCTCAGCTAGCGGGCCTAATGAGCTACCAGGGTTTGTATAGATGATGGCCGAAAAATTCGTATAGTTATCGGCCGGCAACTGATTTCGAAAGTTGGGGGAACTGGCCAATGTATAGCCGGTCTGCCGGTTCTGGATCGCTTGCACAAGGTTTGCTTCGCTCGGGCCGGCTAGCAGATATCCGTCGGCAAATGTGTAATATACCGGCAGATTTGGCGCCTTGTCTCTGCGCAGCCAATAGAAAATGCGTGAGTTCACCTCTTCGCTGCCGGCTTGCAATTTTCCTTGCGCGCCGGTCGCCTGTTGATTAAAGCGGTCGATCAAGGTGGTAAATGTTTGCTGCAGCTTGGCGGTATCATTCACCTCCACCACCAACTTCCATGCCGGAATGGGTAACAGCGGTCCGTCAAACGCGAAGGTGGCGTTACTGCCGAAGGGGGCAGCCACATCGTCCAGAACACTCACGCCTGCAACCGACTCGAATTTCGCCAGTTCGTCTGCGGCGCGTCCATCCGCTTGCGTGGATGCGGTGATTAGTTCCTGCAGAACGCTGCGCGGATTCTTCATCACAAATGAGCTGGCAACCGTAGCATCGGGCGAAACAAAATCGAGTGAACCCATGGGACCGGGCGCACCCAGCCACGAAGCAAGGCCCTGACGGGCGCCCGCAAAGGAAAGCGAAGCGCGTGTCTCCGTCGCGCCTGTTCCGCCGCGCCGTTCCAGCACCAAATATTGGACATTGTTCAAACCGGGAGGCATTTCCTTGGTAGAGCTTACGGATTTCGGCCGCATTTGTTCCAAGTCAACAGCCAAAAGATAACCGGCCCCCGCACTATAAGACTTAGCAATGCGCCCGTAGAACGGCGTTGCGGTAAATGGCTGGGCCGCCGCGTTCTGCCCGGAGCTTTGAATGAGCTTTGCGGCTGCTTGTAGTTGAACCGGGTCCGTCGAGGCTGCCAGCACGCTGTTGCTCAACAACACCAACACCTTGCCTGAACTTGTGGCCGGTATTGCCGATGCGTCGGTAATCACCTGCAAACCGGTCGCCGGCAGATTCTGCTGTAAGTATTCGGCTAATCCGGATTGGCGAATGCCTGCCAGAACCAGAGGCGCGTCCCGGTGTGTGGGCCCATAAGACGCAGCCGAGAAAACAATTTCGTCACCAAGATATTGGCTGATGGAACTGATTTGTGTCACCATGCGGTCTAAGTCCGCGCTGCGCGAGGGCGATTGTTGTTGCCACCAATCGCGTAGAACTTCGCTTTCCGTCAAGCGCTCGTCAAACAGGCGCTTCGCCTCGCCGATAGCCGAACCTACATTAGGAATGGCGGCATAGACCACGCTCCCGGCAGGCACATACTTCGCCAGATTCGATGTGTAGCGCAGGCCTGGCATGGCAATGTTTTGGACCTGCTGTTGAAGCGCGGAGAATTCGCCTAACAACGCCAGGTAGGAGCCGGCATTCTTGCTCCAATTGAATTCAGAAGCAATCGGCCCAGCGCTTAGGCCATTTGTCGCCATCTGCTGCCCCGCGGCTAATTGAAACCTGGCTTGTCCCTGCTCCACCTGAGCCGAGCCCCTGGCGAACGCGACACGCGATCCTTTTAACCCGTGATTTAAGGAAAGCACGGCGTTCTGCACCGGAACCACCATTCCACCGGCCGAAACATAGAAGGCGCCGGTTTGGCCGGACGCCTGCACAATCGCGCGCCCCTGCTCCAAATTGACCGTTGTGCCTTTCCATGAGCGCGAGATGGAAACATCAGACGACTCGGCCAGTTCTACCTCGCCGCCGCTCACCAGCCGTAGGATGGCGCGCGAGCCTCTGGCCGTACGAATCTCGTCGTTACTGTTAATGGCCGAGCCAACTTCCACTAGTGCGGATCCGATGCTGGAAATGCGATACAAGCTTCCTTCGACGCTTGCAACAGTGGCGCGAACCGCATGCTGGCCGGGAAGTAGTCCATAATGCGCGCCGGTCAGACCGATGGCGACACCCAGCACTAGCGTCGCGGCCATTGACCACGCCAGCAGCGGCATACGCTTGCCAGGTTTGGCAAAAGCAATAGCGGGCTGCCTCTCTCCCTGTGCTCTCCGCAGTTCGCGGCGGCACTCCACGCACTCCAGCGTGTGATCTCTCACCAGCAAAGCGCGGGCGGCAGGAAGCGTGCCGCTCAAATAGGAAGGGAGCAACGCCTGAAAATCGGCGCAGCCGCGAATCCGGTCGATGTCGCCATGCAAAAACGAGGCGTCAAATACCTGCCGGAACACGCGCCCGGCCGCTTCGTACACAATTTTGTCGCTAGCTTCCTCACCGCGCACAGCGGCAATCGCCTGATCCAATTTACGCTGATTCATAGTGGTCTCCCAAGCAAGATCGAATTTCTTTTTGTAGTTGCCGGCGCGTCCGGTGCAGGGTGACTGCGACCAAAACTTGCGACATATTTAACGCACGGGCAATTTCCTTGTTGGAACAATCTTCGAAATAACGCAGAGCGAAGATTTCAGCCGGCTGCGGGGTCAAGCGCGCCAATGCCCATCGCAGGCAATTTCTTAATTCGGAAGACTCGCCTACGCGGCCGTCCGCTACCTCACTGAGCGGAACGTGCTGTTCGGTTTGGCGGGCGCGAAGCAAATCAACGGAAGCATTTACCGCCGCCCGCCGAAGATAGCTTTCGGGTTTTTCCACGTCCGTGCCCAGGGAATCGCGCCGCAGCATGCGCAAGAAGATCGTTTGCAAGACATCTTCCGCATCCGCGGCATTACCGGTAATCCGGTACGCCGTCCGGAACACCAGGCCGTGGTATTTCTCAAAAACGCGGCTGAATTCCGGTCCTTGCGTAAAAACCGTAACCTCTCTGGCTGCGAGTTGCAGGGTTCCCTCCTGTCTTCTGACTCACTGCAAACGGTTCGGAAAGTTCCCGATAGCC
>DASXGT010000263.1:0-11130 GCA_036488895.1 Bryobacteraceae bacterium
GAGACCTATCACGATGCGCAGCAGGCGCTGGATTCGGCTTTGAATCTTTTCAGCCTCGGCTATCTGCCACTGGAGCAGCGCAGCCTGGCGGAAAATCTTTATTGGGCGATCTGCCGCAAGATTTTGCGAATGGCGAAGGATCTCGATTTCTTCCCGGAAGAGTTGGAGGGGTTGGACGGGATGCTCTCGGACACTTACTTCTGCAACTTTTCGCTATTTCAAAGCATGCCGGATAGTTGGGCGGTGAAACAATTGTTCCCCATTATGCCGATTCACCGGCTAGATGAACGGCCTACCCGCTCGGCGGTGCTTGGCGATATCTCTTGCGATTCGGACGGCAAGGTGGATGCATTCATTGACCGGCGCGACGTAAAAAAAACCTTGCCGTTGCATACGCTAAACGAACACACGTATGTGCTGGGCGCGTTTTTGCTGGGCGCCTACCAGGAGATATTGGGCGACCTGCATAACCTGCTGGGAGACACGAACGCGGTTCACGTGAGCCTGGACGAGCACGGCGAAGTGGTGCTGGAAACCGTGGTGCAAGGCGACACGGTGCGTGAAGTATTGAATTATGTGCAGTTCAACTCGCAAGCACTGCTCGATGAGTTCCGCAAAGACGTGGAAGTAGCGGTGCGCGAGCAGCGCATCGGTTATGAGGAATCAGGACGTTTGCTGAAATTCTACGAAGAGGGTTTGCAAGGCTACACGTATCTGGAACAATAATCTGCTGCGGGTTGTCCTGGTAGAGCCTCGCAATCCATTAAATATCGGGGCGGCGGCGCGCGCCATGAGCAATTTCGGAGTGACGCAGCTGCGCTTGGTGAAGCCTTACGATGTGGCTTTCAAGGAAGCGCGCTCCGCCGTCCGCGCGCATTACATTTTGGAGCAGGCCCAGGTTTTCGACAGCCTTGGCGAAGCTTTAAGCGATTGCACTTTGGTGGTGGGGTCAACGGCGCTCGGAAATCGCGACCTGCATCTGCCGTTATATCGCTTGGAAGCCGGCGGCCAACTGCTGAAGGAACATATGGCGGCAGCACCGGCAGCGCTGCTGTTTGGATCAGAAAAATTCGGTCTTTCAAACGAAGACATGAGCCATTGCCATTGGTTGCTCAGAATTCCGACGCGGCCGGAACATGGTTCCATGAATCTGGGTCAGGCGGTGGCCATCTGCTTATACGAACTATGCCGTGACGCGGAGGCTGTGGGGCGAAGGTTTGATCCCGCGCCTACCGCCACGGCGGAGGATTCCGAACGCATGACCGGGCTGCTGTTGGACTTGTTAACCCGATCCGGGTGGGTGCAAGAACGCACTTCACAATCGGCTGAATTGAAAGTCAGGCGTTTGGTCAGGCGAATGGGTCTACCGGCTTCCGATGCGGAGGCATGGCTCGGGATTCTGCGGCAGATCTTATGGAAAATGAAGCACGACGACGGCGGCGTCACCCATAACAACAAGCCGTAAAATGTTATTCTGAGACGCGATGACGAAGGTTCAGCTCTCATTTAAGTTATCCCGGCCGCTCAGCGATGACGACCTGAAACAGATCTCGCGCGTGCATGCTGTTTTCGGCATGCTGGCGGTTCGCGTGCCAGCTGCGGGGAACGAACTGTTCGTCGAATACGACGCGTCGCGCCTATCCGTTCCGGATGTTAAAGGCACATTGGAAGCGCACGGACTTCCATTACAGTAGCCGCCATGGGGAAACGGCAAATCGCGTTCCTGGGTTGGTTTCTCCTCGGATTGGGTTTGGTGTTCGCCGTCCTGCGCGGACATTCCTCGGATAAAGACGAATGGCCCAACTATGGCCGCGATCCTGGGGGCCAGCGCTATTCGCCGCTCGCGGACATCAACCGTTCCAACGTAGCCGGATTGAAAATTGCCTGGACGTTTCGCACGGGCGACGCCTATCAGCCGAAGGATGGCGGCGTTGCAACGCGTTTTGAAGAGACACCGCTGTTTGTGGATGGAACGCTGTATGTAGGCACTCCACTGGGGCGCGTGATTGCGCTCGATCCTCAGACGGGAAAGCAGCGCTGGGCCTACGATTCGCATATAGATAAAGATCTCGGCTATGGCGACTATTCGGCGCGCGGCGTTTCCACCTGGAAGCCGCAACAGGGCGCACGGCGCATCTACATAGCAACGATTGATGCGCGCCTGATTGCGCTAGACGCGGCGACCGGCAAGCTTTGCGCCGATTTCGGCGATAACGGTTCTATCAATTTACGCCTGGGGCTGCGCATTCCCCCACAACCGAAATGGCTAGCGGATTATGAAGAAACGTCGGCGCCCGCGGTGATCGGCGACACCATCGTGGTGGGCTCGGGCATTGCCGACAATGGCGCTACCGATCAGCCTAGCGGAGAGGTGCGCGCCTTTGACGCATCCACCGGCAAGCTCAAGTGGACCTGGGACCCGATCCCGCAAGATCCGCACGCGGTGGGCGCCGATACATGGAAGAACGGCAGCGCCAAGCAAACCGGCGCGGCCAACGCGTGGTCGACGATTGCGGCCGATCCGGCGCGCAACCTGGTTTTCATTCCCACCAGCAGCCCTAGCCCCGATTATTATGGCGGCGAGCGGTTGGGCGAAAATCTATTTGCGAATTCCGTGGTGGCGTTAAAGGCCGATACGGGCGAGCGTGTCTGGCATTTTCAAACCGTGCATCATGATCTTTGGGATTACGATGTGGCGTCGCCTCCGCTGTTGTTTGACGTGAAGCAGAACGGCGTCGACGTTCCAGCGATTGCCATTGGCTCAAAGACCGGCAACGTTTTTCTGTTGAACCGTGAAACCGGCAAGCCGTTGTTTGGGGTGGAGGAACGGGCCGTACCGAAGAGCGACGTACCCGGCGAAACGGCCGCCGCTACACAGCCTTTTCCCGTAAAGCCCGCGCCCATCAGCACCCAGCACATCAGCGCGAACGATGCCTGGGGTGTTGACGATGCGGATCGCAAATGGTGCAGCGAAGAGATGAGCAAGCAGCGCGCCGGGAACATTTTCACGCCGCCATCGCTTCAAGGTACGCTGCAGTTGCCGGGTAATGTCGGCGGCATGAATTGGGGCGGCATGGCGTATGATCCGGAGCGCAGCCTGCTGATTCTGCCGCAGAATCACATTGCGGCGGAAGTGCGCTTGATTCCGCGCGCCGATTTCGAAACGATGCGCGCTTCGAGAGGGCGCGAGTTGGATGGAGATTGGGAGTTTGGCAAGCAGCTCGGCACGCCTTACGGCATGATGCGCCGCTTTTTGCTAAGCCCGAAACGGCTGCCCTGCACCGCGCCGCCGTGGGGTACGCTGCTGGCCATCGATACGCGTACCGGCGATAAAGCATGGGAAGTTCCGTTGGGCCAATGGTCTCCCAAATTGCCGGCGAAGTTCGGATCTATTTCCCTAGGCGGCCCAATTGCCACGGCCGGCGGCGTGGTGTTCGTGGCGGGCACGCTTGACGCGGCAATTTACGCGTTTGACGTCGAAACCGGGAAACAATTGTGGAAAGGTACGCTGCCTACCAGCGCGCGCGCTACCCCCATGACGTATAAAGGGCCGGATGGGAAGCAGTATGTTGTCATCGCGGCCGGCGGCCACCAAATTCCAGGACTGGAGCCGTTGGGCGATTATTTAGTAGCCTTCGCTTTATAACTATTGATGCGTTTTACTGTTGGGATTCATCCCGTTCGCGAAGCTTTACGGGCACGCCGGCCGCTCGACAAAGTGCTGATCGCCAAAGGAACGTCAGGACCGCGTATTCAGGAGATCGTCGAACTCTGCCGGGCGCAGTCCGTGCCGGTGCGTTTTGAGCCGCGCGAAATGCTGGACCGGCTTGGCGGCAAAGGCGTGCCGAATCAGGGCGTGGTCGCGTTCGGCGCGGTGCATGGCTATGTGGAACTGGCGGAAGTGATACCCGGCGCCACGCTGTTAGTAGTTCTGGACGGAGTGGAAGATCCGCATAACCTGGGCGCTATTATCCGCACGGCGCATGCCGCCGGAGCCAACGCGGTGTTGACGCCGGAACGCCGCTCGGCTCCGTTGACAGAAACCGTAGACCGGGCGGCCGCCGGTGCGCTGGAGTATTTACCGGTCGCCCGCATTGCCAACGTGACCAAAACGCTGGAGCACCTAAAAGAGCTAGGCTTCTGGATTTATGGCCTGGACGAGAGCGGGACTGCGCTTTATGACGAGATCCAATATGCGACACCCACGGTGATTGTTTTAGGCGGCGAAGGCAAAGGCATTCATCAAGGGGTACAAAAGCATTGCGACGTTCTGGTGCGCATTCCGATGGCCGGCGCGGTTTCTTCGTTGAACGTTTCGGTGGCGGCGGGCGTCGTGCTTTTTGAATGGCGCAAGCGGCATGAATAGTGCGCGCCAGCGCTCAAATTCCCGCAAAACTGACGGTGCAATCGCGTCCGTTTTTTCAGCGAATTTTCAGAATCAAGCCAGCCGCTAAAGACCCGTAAGTCTTTTAAATCACTATACTTGCAATTGATCTGAATGTAATTTTACGGTTCTATCATGCAAGCATGTTCAAAAAAGCTTTACTGATAGCGGCAACTGCTGCTTGCGGAATCGCAAGCGCTAGTACCTCTTATGTATCCGTATCAGGGCAATTCTCAGGTTCCGACGTAGCGAATTCATTAGTAGCGCCGAATGGAACGTTTTCACTTAGCTTTGCTGTCGATGACAACCCGGTTCCCACGGGTGGCAGCGTAACTACCCTCAGTTTTGATTTGCCGGAATTGGCGTTTTCGTATGAACTAAACGGAAACAATGTTCCTGTTACACCGAGCGAGATCCGTTTTAACACCGGCGCCAACGGCGGCTTGTTCGACGTCACCATCGGAAGTGGTTTAAACGCGTCCGAATTTGATTTCCAAGGCGATCAGTTGTTCGGTGGAACCACCAGCGCGCCCACATTTGCTAACGGCACTTTTGCGCTCACCGGTTTTACTTACTCCGATCCTTCGAACTTTGATGTACAGACTCCCGCGTCAGCTTCGGTATCGGTGACTGCTACACCGGAGCCGTCCTCCATTTTATTGATTTTGAGCGGTCTGGCTGCCACGTTTACTGGCGTCGCTCGCCGCAAATCCAAAGCCGCGTAAGCATTCATAAGGAAAATAATGATGAACTGGAAATCTCTAAGCGCATCTGCGATGATGCTTGCCCTGGGCGCGTCCGTCCGGGCGGAAGTTCCTATCAAGCCGGTGATGAACATCCCGAACGTGGGACAACAAATCACTCCAACGGCCCCGCGCGGCTCGCGCTTCACTTATCTCAATCCCGGCTTGACTGCGTATCCTGATCATGTGGTTGGACAGGCCGTTACGGCCGTCACCAGCCCGGATCATAAGACCTTGCTGGTGCTGACCACAGGCGATTACGGCATTTTCAATTCAAGTGGGAAAAAGGACACCGCGGCTTCCACCGATTGGGTGTTTGTTTATGACATCACCACGCCGGTGCCGGTGCAGAAGCAAGCAATTCAAGTCCTGAACACCTATAACGGAATCGTGTTCGACCCCAATGGCCAGGCGTTTTATGTGGCCGGCGGCAAAAATGACAACGTTCACACCTATACCGTGACCGGCGGCGTTTGGGCGGAAGCAGCCGGAAGCCCGCTGGCGCTCGGCCATAAGAGCCAGGCCGGCGGCACCAGCCCGGAAGCGGCAGGCATCGCTATCAGCACAGACGGTACCAAGATGGTGGTCACGAATTATGAAAACGATTCGATTACCTTACTGACCAAGGCTTCTGGCGTTTGGGGCAATCCCGTGGACCTCGATCTGCGTCCTGGGAAGATCAATCCGGTGGACAGCGGCAAGGCGGGCGGCGGCTATCCGTTCTGGGTTACGATTCAAGGCAACAATAAGGCATTTGTTTCCTGTATGCGCGACCGCGAAATTGATGTGGTCAACATTGCAGGAGCGCCCTCTCTCACCACGCGCATCAAGCTGAAGGGCCAGCCGCTGAAGTCCACGCTGAATGCCGCGCAAACCACGCTCTATGTCGCTGAAGAGCAGACCGACTCGGTGGCGGCCATCGACGCGGGAAGCGATAGCGTGACGGCGGAAGTGAGTGTTGCGGCTCCCACCGGAGTGATCCCTGCATCGCGCGCCGCGCTCTCGGGGAACAACACCAATAGCGTCACCATCAGCCCCGACCAAACAACGCTCTATTTGACCAATGGCGCTACCAACAACGTAGCCGTAGTAAATGTGGCGCAGTTGACCAGCGGGAATCCCGTGGAAGGTTTGATTCCCACCGGCATGTATCCGAACTCGGTTGCAACCAGCGCCAACGGCAAGTATCTCTATGTCGTGAACGGGAAATCGCCCGCGGGCCCGAACGCCAGCTATTGCAAAGGGGGCACGATTAGCCGGCCGGACCTCACCAATTGCGCTGCGTCGAATTCGTACAGCCTACAGTTGACCAAAGCTGGCCTGCAATTTATTCCGGCCCCTCCTGTTGCTCAATTGCCGGGCCTGACGACCCAGGTGGCCATTAACAACAACTACCAAGTTGAGGAGAGCGCCTCGACCACCGCCACCATGGACTTCATGGCAGCGCACATCAAGCATGTCATCTACATCATCAAGGAAAACCGTACTTATGACCAGATCCTTGGCGATCTGCCCAACGGCAACGGCGACCCTTCTTTAACGGAATTCCCGCAGGCCATCACGCCGAACTTCCACAGCCTGGCGCAAAACTTCGTTACGCTGGACAATTTCTACGACTCCTCTGAGGTCAGCTACGATGGTTGGGCCTGGTCGACCGGCCTGCTTGCTCCGGACATCGTGATTCGCCAAACTCCAGTGAACTACTCATTCCGCGGCGGCTTGGCTTACGAATCGGAAGGCGATAATCGCGGCGTCAATTTGCTATCCCGTACCGGCACCAACGCAAGCGACCCGGATGTTCTGCCCGGCAACACGGACGTGGCGGCTCCGGATGGACCCAATCACGAAGTCAACACCGGCTATATCTGGGATCAAGCGATCCGCAAAGGCCTGACCGTGCGGAACTACGGCTTCTTCGATGACAACATCGGCAGCGCCGTACCCTTCCCGCAAAACCAGTCCACCGCGCAAGTGCATCCCGCCAACTTTGCGTTGGCCGCAAACACTGATCTTTATTTCCGCGGCTTCGACCAGAACAATGCGGATTACTACCTTTACCAGGAGTGGGCAAGCGAATTCGATTCGAAGTATAAAAACAGCGGACTTCCCAACCTCAATTTGATCCGCCTCCCGCACGATCACACCGGCAACTACACCACGGCGTTGGCTGGCATCAATACACCGGAATTGGAGCTTTCCGATAATGACTACGCCGTTGGCCTGGTCGTCGACAAGATTGCGCACAGCGTTTATGCCAACGACACTCTCATCTTCGTGATTGAAGACGATGCTCAAAACGGCGGCGACCATGTGGACGCGCACCGCAGCAACGCTTTCATCGTTGGACCATATGTGAAGCATGGCGCCGTGGTGTCCACGCAGTACAACACCATTAGCTTTGGCCGCACTATGGAACGCGTTCTGGGTCTGGACCCGGTGCACCTAAGCGACGCCGTGGCCCAGCCGATGGCGGACGTTTTCGACACCACGCAAGCGGAGTGGACGTACAACGCTGCTCCCTCGGCGATGCTCTACAACAGCACGCTTCCGCTACCCAATAAGGCGGCCGGCCTCAAAATTCCGAAGCCGGCGCACGACGCCAAGTACTGGGCGCGCGTGACGAAGGGCCTTGACTTTTCGAAAGAAGACCGCCTGGACCCGGAAGCCTACAACCGTATTCTTTGGGAAGGACTAAAGGCTGGCCAGGTTTATCCCGGCGATGCCAATTTGGCGGAAACCCACAAGCACTACAAGGAAGCATTGAAGAAACGCAGCGCTTCCTACGTAGATAAAGACGGCGAATAGAACTCAGCTTTTGCTGAATTAAGAGAAGGGCCGGCGCTCTGCGGAACGCCGGCCCGGATCTAATCACGGTACATTAGTTTTTTGAGAAATTCGTATAAATCCACCCGCCTCATTTGTTCCTTCCTGGTGATCAGCATGCTTGGCGCGGCCGCGGAAGAGCCCAAGGCACTTTTCCAGCAGGCCATACAAATCATGGAAAAAGACCCCGCCAATAGGGACATAAACAAAGCAATTTTCTTACTCAAGCACGCGACGGCGGCATGGCAGGCGGCTTCTTCGAAAGACCCGGACTATGTAGCGGCGCTGGATTATCTGGCCGTTTCCCTTATGGTGCAATTGCGGGAAAACGCTGCCGAACAAGATGAGAACAAGTTAGCGGATTTTGGGGAATGGATTAAGCGCGCGGCCCCGTATACGAAGCGCGCCCTGGAGATCAGCGAATCGAATCCGGCGACTGACCCGGACGTGCTTGCCTTGGCGCTCGAATTAGAGGCGCAATTGGAAGGGCAGCAAGGCAGAGGGGCGGCGTTGTGGGATCGAGCGGCGAAGATCCGCGCGCAACGAGTGGCGGCGCTCAGTCCAAAGGAGCTGATAGTCGGCCCCATCGTGAGGGCGGGTGAAGCGAATGCTGTTGGCCCGCGCTCTATTTCCATACCAAGACCCACATACACCCGTATCGCACTGCTGGCGCAGTACACCGGCGTGGTGCAGTTGAAAGCAGTGGTGGGCGTTGATGGGAAGGCTCACAACATTGAACTGGTACGGGGATTGGGCTTTGGGTTGGATGAGCAGGCCGCGAAGGCATTGCTATTGTCGCGGTTTGAGCCCGGCCAAAAGGATGGCAAACCGGTTCCGACGGGGGGCGATCTGGAAGTCAAATTCCAGCTCAACTGAATACGCTAAGCCACATTGGCGGCGGCCATGGGGTACAAAGGTGTGTAGTACGCCATGGCTTCGAATCAGATGGAGAGCAAGCATTTAAGTGAATTGCCCGCGATGGAAGAATCGCACGCCTCCGCGGCCGCCGAAGCGCAGCGGCCTAACTTCGACCCCGGCCTTACACAAACTTACACGGGCGTTTTAAAGCGCGTCATCAATAAAGACGGCCAATTTAACGTGCGGAGAGGCGGCCGGACCTGGCGCGATTGGCACCCTTACCTGGTTCTGATCAGCATGTCATGGCCGCGGTTCATCCTGATGGTGACGGCGGGATTTCTGGTTGTGAACACGATCTTCGCGCTGCTGTACACGGCAGCCGGCTTGGAACATTTGAAGAATGCAGACGCGCCGACGGAGTTTCAGCGTTGCATGAATGCGTTCTTTTTCAGCGCGCACACGTTAACCACCGTTGGCTACGGAAATATGTGGCCGGTCGGCGCCGCGGCGAACGCAATCGCGGTGATGGAATCCCTTTCTGGCGTTTTGGGATTCGCTATCGCCACCGGCCTGCTGTTTGGACGCTTCTCCCGCCCCTCCGCCCGATTCGGCTTTAGCAAAAGCATGATTGTTGCGCCTTACAAGGGCGGCACAAGCTTGCAGTTTCGCCTGGTGAATCGCAGAACCAACAACATTGTCGATTTAGAAGCTCGCTTGTTATTGATGCAGGTAGAACATTGCGGCGGCAAAATGGAGCGCAAATTTTTGCAATTGGACCTGGAAAGAAATTCGATTCTTTTTTTCCCTTTGACATGGACGGTGGTGCATCCGATTACGCCCAGCAGTCCACTTTTCGGGAAGACAGCCGCCGATTTGGAGGCGATGCAGGCGGAAGTGATGATTTTATTGAAAGGCTTCGACGACACATTCGGCCAAGCGGTGCAAACGCGCTATTCCTACCGCTATGACGAGATCACTTGGGGCGCGAAATTTGCCAGAGCTTTTGAGGTGGAAGAAAGCGGCGATTTGCTGATTGAAGTAGATAAAGTGAGCATCATCGAGCCGGCGGAGCTGCCGGGAATGGTCATCTCCGCTTGAGCCGCGAAGGCGAGATGGATCCCGATTGCCTGTTCTGCAAAATTATAGCGGGGAAAGTACCCGGATATGTGGTCTATCAGAACAACGAGTTGATCGCATTTCTGGATATTCATCCGCTGTTTCCCGGCCATGTGCTGCTATCTCCCCGGCGGCATTATGAGACGTTGCTTGATTTGCCGGCGAACCTGACCGGGCCGATGATGGCCGCGACGCAAGTATTGGCCAAGGCCGTGGAAGCGGCCGTGGATGCGGATGGCACGTTTATCGCCATCAATAACCGGGTCAGCCAGACTGTTCCGCACCTGCATATTCACGTGGTGCCGCGGCGGCGGCGGGATGGACTTAGAGGGTTCTTCTGGCCGCGGCAGCCTTATCGTGACGATGACGCGCGCGAGGCCGTGCGGGCGGCGATTGAGCGCGAAGTAGAAAAGCTAGAAGGGCCGAACCAGGAAGACTAGGCCGCTACCGGTGAGGGCCCTTTGGACAGCGCGTCCACCAGCTGCTCCCGGTTTCGCAGGCCGAGTTCCACGGCTGAATCGAGCGCGATCCGGTAGACGATAAGGCCGATGACGAATTCCAGGAGCAGCACCGCGAAGAAAGGCCAATCTCGTTGAAAGGCCCAGCGGGCCAGGAATGGAAAGGCCACCAGCAAGGCCATTCCCAAGCTGCAAAGCAACGTCCATAACTGCATTTTTGCGCCGGCTTGCTTGCGCATCGTGGAAGAAGGGTCAATGGCGCGCGGCGCGGAAACCGACAACAGGTTTCCCACGGACAACAGGAAAACAGCCACTACGGCCGACACCGCAATGCCGCTGGCGACGCCAAAGAAATTAACAGGAACGCGGAACAGCAGCACAAACAGGAGCACTACGGCGGTTTGCAAAGCAATCACGCAAAGGGCCGCGACGTTCTTGGCCTGCAGCACGGCGCGAAAGGGAACCGGCGCCACAAAAAACAACTGAGCAGATTTGCGGTCAAGCCCGAAGATGTTCAAGAGCAGCACATCACTAAGCATCAACATGCCGTACAGATTAACCATGGGCAAGAAATTGTTCCGGATGAAAGGCGCCCCGCCGTGTCCGAACGTCATCGGGACAAACACGATCACGCCGAAGACGCAGGCCATGCCGAACACCACGCGGAAACGCGGCATGCGCGCCAGCGACTGAAATTCCTTTTGCAGCAAATTCGCCATGGGGTCGCGAAAGAAGCGCGTGATCAAAA
>DASXGT010000282.1:0-12324 GCA_036488895.1 Bryobacteraceae bacterium
GGGTTTACGAATTTAACCGGCGCGGGAACAGGCGTCTGTGCGGAGGCTAACGTTTGTAACGCAATGGAAGCTACAACCAACCAGCAGCGAAGGGACATCCAGGCAATTCCTCCGAACGAAAGACGGAACGGCCTAGAGCAAGGTTACTAGTTCACTCTTGCTCTTTTGGAAAGCATTTCCAGAGTTACTGTTTCCAGCGCGGCTTCGTGGGTCGCCTCCAGCCGAACCGGGGCAATGACCCCGGCTTCGTAGGATTTCTTCCAAGGCTCGACGCACACGCACCATTGGTCGCCGGCCTTCAGACCCGGAAAGCCAAACTCCGGGCGGGGTGTAATCAGATCGTTACCAATGGCTTTCTGATGCCGGAGAAACTCGTCCGTCATGATCACGCAGACTGTGTGCTGTCCGTAATCGTCAGGACCTGTATTACATTTGCCATCCCGGTAAAAACCCGTCAACGGATTCGTACAGCAAGTCTGCAAATTACCACCTAAAACATTTTTGACCATGTCATTAAACCTTCACGTTCAATTTCTTGACCTGCTCCACAATATAATCCGACGTTCTCCAGCCGAGGGCCGTGATGGTCAGCGTCGGATTCTTGTCGGCGTTGCTGACGAACGGCGCGCCATCGGTTACGAAGAGATTCTTTACGTCCCAGGCCTGGCAATGCGAATTGAGCACTGACGTTTTGGGGTCGTTGCCCATGCGTGTGGCGCCTACTTCGTGTTTCACTTGGCCGCCATGCTCGATGCCCCAGTTATCCTTAGGACCGGATTTACTGGTAACGACGCCGCCCATCGCTTCGATGAACTCGGCGAAGGTCTGCTGCATGTGCTTGGCCTGGTTCAACTCGTCTTCGCTCCATTTGAAGTGGAAACGCAGAACCGGAATACCCCACTGATCCACCACGTTCGGATCGATTTCGCAATAGCTGTCAGCGTTGGGGATCATTTCACCGCGGCCGGCCATGTGAACGTCGCCGCCGTAAAGCTTGCGCAAGCCGCTCTTCAACTCCGGACCATAACCGCCGCCGAGGAAGCGATTCACATAGCTGCTCATGGCTCCTGCGCCGGGTTGACGGCGGCCACCACCGAGTTCAATGTGATAGCCGCGCGCGAAATCGAGTTTGTTGGCCTTCTGTTCTTTGTAGAGCCACCAGGGCATGTAAAGATGCATGCCGCCCACGCCGTCTTCGTTGTGCGCGGGAAGATCTTGCATGATGGGCAAATATCCACCCACCGCGGAGCCGACCGTATCCATTACGTAACGGCCCACTAAGCCTGATGAGTTGGCGAGGCCGTTGGGGAAACTGCCGCTTTTCGAATTCAGCAGGATGCGGGCTGTCTCACAGCAGCTGGCGGCCAGCACCACGATTTTGGCGCGCACTTCGGTCTCGGCGCGTGTGTTTTTATCTACATAGGAGACGCCGGACGCCAAGCCGTCAGAGCCTAGCAGCACTTCGCGCACCATGGCGTTCGAGCGCACTTCCAGATTGCCGGTCTTCATGGCGGGGAAAATATGCACACCCGGCGAATTGAAGTTGGCATTCACGCCGCACGCGCGGCCGCATTCGGCGCAATAGTGGCAAGCGGAACGGCCATTCAGCGGGCGCGTTAGAATCGCCAGACGCGAAGGCACGCAGGGAATCTTGAGCCGGTCAGACGTTTGCTTGATCAAGCGTTCGTAGCCGCGCGGCGCGGGCGGAGGCTGGAACTTTCCGTCGGGCGTATTTTCCAAGCCTTCGCTGGTGCCAAATACGCCGATTCGCTCTTCGGCTTTGTCGTAATAGGGCGCGAGATCTTCGTAGCTGATGGGCCAATCGAAACCCTTACCATCGCGGCTATAGGGCTTGAAGTCATAGGGGCCCATGCGCAAGGAGATCCGGCCGTAGTGATTCGTGCGGCCGCCGAGCATGCGGGCACGCCACCACATCCAGCTTGAGCCGGGCGCGTTGGTGTAAGGTTCGCCGGGCACTTCCCAACCACCGGAAAGCGTGGCGTCGAAATATCCCAGCGGCATTTCACGCGTGGGAGCACCGCGATGCGGGACGTCATAGGGCCACTGAAACATCTTCGATTGCTTGGTGCAGTCATACCAAGCGCCTGCTTCGAGCATGCAAACCTTGGCTCCGGCATCGGCCAGCACTTGCGCCGCAACCCCACCGCCAGCTCCCGATCCAACAATGACAACGTCGTAGTTTTTTTCCATTATATTTCGCGAAAAATGCACCGCTTACTTACCTGCGCGGCTCAGACATATTATCCTGCATGCCTTCTACCTCTCTGGCATAAATCATGTGCGAGATTTTGGGCGGCTCGACGCCTTGGTGAAAACTCCAAACTTTGTCTCTGATTTGGGAATCGGAAGCGGTAAAGCGCTCGCGCTGGCGCAGATAGTCGATCCATGATTCCATGACGAAGGTTTCGTCCATGCGGCCCGGATCGTTCACATCTTGAAACACGCCCCAACGCATGGCGCCATCGCGCAAGCGCACGTCCCGCAGGGCGTGAATGGCGCGCGTGAAGCCATCATAGTCTTCACGGCGTATGCGGTATTCGATGGAAACGCGCACGGGGCCGTCGTCAGGCTGCGGGTTCACCACTGTTTCGGGAGCTGGGCGATTGACACGGAAAGGGCTGAGATCCGGCAACTCGCCGCGCAGCACGTGGAAGCGCAACCCAAGCGGCAAGCTCGCCAGCAGGCCAACAGCAGCGCAGACCAAAGCGGCCGGAGTGGAGAAGTGTTCGGCGATCAAGCCCCACAGCACGCCACCCAAAGCGAGACCACACTGAAACACGGTTTGGTAGGCACCCAGCGCGCGCGCCTGCACCCAGGACGGCACCGAAAGTTGCACCGAAAGATTGAAAGTGGACATGGTGCTGGTCCAGGAAAAGCCGGCGGCGATCAAGAAGAGCACGATCACCACTGGAATATGAACGAACGCCATGATCAGCATTGCGGCCACGAACGCGACGCTGGAAGCGGTGATGATGACGTCAGCGGAATACGCTCTGCGGACGCGCGTCAACAAAACGGCCGCCATCACTGCCCCCAGTCCCATGCTGGCCGTGAGAATGCCATAACCGATGGCGCCTTGATGCAGATAAAGGCTTGCCACTACAGCCAGCAAAGACCAAACGGCGCTGACGGATACGGTGAAGAAAAAAGTCCGCAGGAGTGTGGCTTGCAGAAGCGGAGCGTGCCGGATGTAACGCAGCCCGGAGCGGATGGAACCAAACATGCGCTCCGACGGCAACGCGCTTTTAAAAAGCGGCGTGCGATGCCAACGGTAGAGCACCCAAACCACGCCCAGGAAAGATAACGCGTTCAGGAAAAAGACTGCCGAGGCTCCCGTGTGAACGCGCGAGCCAAAGGCGGCCACGGCCAATCCGCCGAGAGCCGGCCCTACGACACGCGCGAGATTAAAGCCCGCGCTATTCAAGGCAATGGCATCGGGCAATTGTTCGCGTGGCACCAGTTCCGGCACGATCGCCTGAAAGGCTGGAGCATTCATGGCGGCCCCGATATTTAATCCGAAAGTAAAAAACAGCAGAACCCAGGGGGAGACCACGCCAAAGAAAGTGATGACGCTGAGAACAGCCACGGCCCCGAGCATCCAGCTTTGCCAAATGATCAGCAAACGCCGGCGGTCGTAAATATCGGCGGTGGCGCCGGCCAGCACTCCTAAAAACACCACGGGCAAGCTGGCGGCGGTCTGCATCAGGGAAATCAGCAGAGGCGAAGACGTGAGCACCGTCATCAGCCAGGTGCCAGCGGTGTCTTGCATCCAGGTGCCGATGTTTGACACTATGTTTGCAATCCAGCGGTCTCTGAAGAGCGGCTGGAAGAGGGGTTCAAATCCGCTGATTTTCTTGGGCATTGCCGGCGGATTGGATATTGAGCTCATTGGACGCTTCTAGAAAACCGCGCAAAACGGGCACGGTGGGCCGCGCCACCGAATGGTGCGGGTATCTTTAACTGTATTGCAGCGCAGAATCCGTGCCCTTTGCGCTTCCTCATTGTCCCCATCTGGTGCGCGTTATACTGGACAGTTTCCCACGTCGGACGCCAAGCTCCCCTCTATCTATAGGAAAAATAAAGGCCATGAAAACCAAAGGTATTCTGCTCAGTCTTGTGATCGCATTGAGCGCGGCGGGACAACAATTTTCTTCCATCCCCGAGCAAGGCCGCTCCATGATAGTAACCAAGTACGGGATTGTCGCGGCTCCGCAGTTTCTGGCGGCAGAGGCAGGCGCGCAAATCCTGCAGGCGGGCGGTAACGCGGTGGATGCGGCGATTGCGGCAAACTCCGTAATGGGCGTGGTGCAGCCCTATGTGAACGGCATGGGCGGCGACCTGTTTGCGATCTACTATGAAGCGAAAACGGGCAAGCTTTATGGCCTCAATTCGAGTGGCTGGACTCCAAAGGCGCTCACGCTGGATTACCTGAAGGCGCACAACATCACAAAGATCGGCCCGACGGGTATCCACACGATTACCGTGCCCGGCGCTGTGGCGGGATGGGACGCGCTGCAGCATCGGTTCGGTAATTTGCCGCTGCAGAAGTCGCTGGGTTCGGCAATTTTTTATGCGGAGAACGGATTCCCGCTAGCGGAAAAGAATGCGCGCTATTGGGTGAGCAAGGCGCTGCTGGACCGGCCTGGTTATAAGGAGACGTATTTGCCGGGCGGCGTGGCTCCGGGGTTGGGAGATACGTTTAAGAATCCGGCGCTGGCGGAATCTTTGCGGCAGGTGGCGGCGCATGGCCGCGATGCTTACTACAACGGCAAGCTGACCGATGTGATGGTGAAGTTCCTGAATGAGCAGGGCGGCACGCATACCAAGGAAGATTTCGCGGATTTCAAGCCAGAATGGGTAGAGCCGGTTTCGACTGACTACCGCGGCTGGAAAGTATCCGAATTGCCGCCGAACGGCCAGGGTGTAGCGGCGCTTTCCATGCTCAACATCATGGAGAAATTCCCGATGGGGAGCTATGGGCATAATTCCGCCGATGCTTTGCACGTGATGATTGAAGCCAAGAAGTTGGCTTATTCGGACATGATCACGTATGTGGGCGATCCGCGGTTCACGCCTATTCCGACGGAGCAGATGATTTCGAAGGATCTGGCCGCGCAACGCGCCAAGCTGATTCAAATGAATCATGCGGCTTGCCAGGTGGTTCCCTCGCAAATCACGTCGTTGTTAAATGCGCACGGCAATTCGACGATTTATCTTTCTACTATCGACAAAGACGGCAACATTGTTTCGCTGATTCAGAGCAACTATTCGGGATATGGGACTGGCTATGTTGCGCCGGGCACCGGTTTCTCTTTTCAGAATCGCGGCGCGGGCTTTGATCTGGTGCGGGGGAAACCGAACTCACTGGCTGGGCATAAACGGCCGCTGCACACCATTATTCCGGCGTTCATGCAGAAGGGCGATTTGACGATTGGATTCGGGATTATGGGCGGGTGGAACCAGGCGCAAGCGCATGCGCAGTTCGTGGCGAATATTGTGGATTACGGCATGAATATTCAAGCGGCCATGGAATCGGCGCGGTTTACCAAGGGCACGTTTGAGGGATGCGACGTTCAGATGGAATCGCGCATTCCGGCGGCGGTGCGGGAAGAGTTGGAGCGGCGCGGACATCAGATTAAGGTGATTGATCCGATTTCGTTTAGCGTGGGCCAGGGCGAAGTGGTGATGCATGATGCGAAGCGCGGGGTTAATTTTGCGGGGGCGGATCCGCGGAGCGATGGGGCGGCGATTCCGCAGAGCCCTTTGCCGTAGAAGAGGAGCCGGACCAGGGCGGCCGCCCACATGGGCATACTATGTTTGAGTGTCTACTTCTTCTAGAAAAATAGAACCAGAGCAACTGCGTAGTTTCAAATGGTTTGGCCCCGAGAATATGCCGGGCTGGACGAGCCGGTCGCGCATGAAGCAGATTGGCTACCGGCGGGAAGATTTCACCGGAAAGCCAGTGATTGCGATTGTGAATACGTGGAGCGAGATCAATCCGTGCCACTTTCATTTGCGCGAGCGCGCGGAGTTTGTGAAAAGGGGCATCTGGCAGGCCGGCGGTTTTCCCGTGGAGGTGCCAGCCCTTTCCATTACCGAAACTTTCATGAAGCCCAGCCCGATGCTTTACCGCAACATGCTGGCCATGGAGACCGAAGAAATTCTGCGCAGCATGCCGATTGACGGCGCGGTGCTGATGGGCGGATGCGACAAGACCACGCCCGCGCTGCTGATGGGCGCGATCAGTATGAATATTCCGGCCATCTATCTTCCGGCGGGACCGATGCTGCGCGGCAATTGGAACGGCCAGGCGCTGGGCAGCGGCACCGATACGAAAAAGTTTTGGACAGAGCGCTGCGCCGGCACGATTACCGATGAAGTGTGGCACCAGGTTGAAGACAGCATTGCGCGCTCGCCGGGCTTTTGCATGACGATGGGCACGGCCTCCACCATGACATCGCTAGCAGAAGCGCTGGGCATGACCATGCCGGGCGCGGCATCGATTCCCGCCGCCGATTCGAACCACCCACGCATGTGCCTTTCCTGCGGCACGCGCATTGTGGACATGGTTTGGGAAGATTTGAAGCCGAAGGATATTTTGACGCGCGAATCTTTTGAAAATGCGATCACCGTAGATATGGCGATTGCGGGATCGACAAACGCGATTATTCATCTGGTCGCTTTGGCCGGGCGCTGCGGCATTCCTTTTCAGTTGGACGATTTCCACCTTTTCTCGGAACGGGTTCCGGTGCTGGCGAATATTCGTCCTTCGGGCGCGTTCCTGATGGAGGACTTTTATTACGCAGGCGGCTTGCGCGCGCTGATGGCCCAAATTCGTGATCTGCTGCACCTCGATTGCCTGACGGTCAACGGTAAAACGATGGGCGAAAATCTGGCCGGCGTGCAAACGTTCAACCATGACGTGATCCGTTCACGAGAGAATCCTATCGCGGCCACCGGCGGGACTGTGATCCTACGCGGCAACCTGGCGCCGGATGGAGCAGTGATCAAGACTTCGGCCGCTACGCCTAAACTGTTGCAGCACAAAGGACCGGCGATCGTGTTCAAGAATTATCAGGATTTGGAGGCGCGCTTAGATAATCCGGCATTGCCTGTGACTGAGGATTCCGTACTGGTGCTGCAGAGCGCGGGTCCACACGGCGGCCCGGGAATGCCGGAATGGGGCATGCTGCCGATTCCTAAAAAGCTGCTGGACAAAGGCGTGCGCGACATGGTGCGCATCTCCGACACGCGCATGAGCGGCACGCATTTTGGGACTTGCGTTTTGCATATTTCGCCGGAGAGTTATGTCGGCGGACCGCTGGCGCTGGTGGAGGATGGCGACATCATTTCTTTGGATACGGCCAATCGAACATTGGACCTAATGGTTTCCGATGAGGAACTGGCGGCGCGGCGGGCGCGCTGGGTGAAACCGCCTCGCCATTATGAGCGCGGCTATGGCGCCCTCTACCTGGAGCGAGTGACGCAGGCGGATAAAGGCTGCGATTTTGACTTTCTTAGCCAGAGCGGGAGCACGGAGGAACCAGAAATACATTAGTGAAAAGCACCACCAGCGCGTAAGTTGTTGGTGGTATTCAACTAGCATTTCACGCATAGTATCCTAATTGGCCGCCGCGCATCAAAACAATTGAGTAACCGAGGAGTTACTAAACTATGAAACGCGTGTGGCAAACATCAACTAAGCTCCTGGCCGGAATTGTCCTGGCTACGGTGTTCGCGGTGGCACAAACATCGCAGGCACCAAACAACAACATACAGGGCCGTCCTGGAGCCTTAAACTATATCGAAGGTAATGCCGCCATCAACGGGCAGGCATTGCCAAACAAACTTCAGGGACAGGTGTTTCTGAATCCAGATGAAACGCTGTCTACTACCGCCGGACGCGCGGAGATTTTACTTACTCCGGGCGTGTTTTTACGGATCGGCAACAACAGCGAAATTCGCATGATGTCTACTTCGCTGATTAACACTCAGGTGGAGTTGACGCGCGGCAAGGCGATTGTAGAAGTCGCTCAACTTCTCAAAGACAACAACATTCAGGTGTTGGATCACGGCGCCTTTATCAAATTCCAAAAGCCCGGTTTATATCGAATCGGGGCGGATGGAACGCCCACGGCCGCAGTGCTAGATGGCAAACTGATCGTTTCTAACGGCGATCAAACCATTGAGCTCGGCAAGGGCAAACAGACGGTGATTGCGGCGAACATGCAAGCGCAGAAGTTCGATACCAAAAGGGTAGACGATCTATATGCGTGGAGCAATGTGCGTTCACAATACAACTCGACGGCGAGCTATATGGCCGCCAGTGCTTACGCGGGGCCGTATAACCCAGGTTGGTTCTGGGCGGCAGGCTATGACACTTGGGCATGGGCGCCTTTTGGCGGATATGCTTTTAGCCCGTTCGGTTGGGGTTTTTACGGCCCTGGCTACTTAGGCTATGCGCCATACTTCTACGGCTACTACGGCCGCGGACGAGTGGTTCTGCCAGCGGGCCGTGGTCCGATGGTTCACGGATATGCGGGTGGAGCCCGGGCCGGCGGTTTTGCTGGCGGAGGCCACTTTAGCGGCGGCGGAGGACACTTTAGCGGTGGCGGACATGCCGGCGGCGGTGGCGGACACCGGTAAGACGGCTTGTCAGTAGATGGTGAAAAAGGGCGGTTGGGCCAAATTTCGGTCCAGCCGCCCTTTCGTTTTTAAATGCGAATTTTTCTCCAGGTCAGCAGCAGCACTCCGGCTATTACGACGAGCGCCAGTGTTAAACCCCACCACAAGCCGATTACTCCGTATCCGTAGTGGAAGCAGAGCACGTAGCCGATGGGCAAGCCGAAGAGCCAATAGCCGCAGAGGTTGGCGAACATGGCAGTGCGTGTGTTCCCCGCCCCGCGCAAGGCTCCGGTTGTGGTGGTTTGGATGCCGTCAAATAGTTGGAAGGCGGCGGCGACAGCCAAGAGGCTGACCCCCAAGTTCAGCACGGCCGCGTCATCGGTGTAGATTTTCAGGATCTGCCTGGGAATTGCCAAGAAGAGAACGGCGGTGCAGGACATGAAGGCGCAAGCCAGGCCGACGGCGATGTAGCCGCTGTGCCGAGCTTCGGTTGGTTTGCCGCCGCCAATCGCTTGGCCGACGGCTACGGCTGCGGCGGATGAGATGCCCAAGGGCACCATGAAGCTAAGAGCCGCGCAGTTCAAGGCGATTTGATGGGCGGCCAGAGCTTCCGGGGCGAGCTGCCCGGCCAGCACTGCCGCTGCTCCGAATGCTCCGATTTCCAAGCCTATTTGGGTGGCGGCGGGAAAGCCCAGACCGATGAGACGCCGCAAGCGCTTGGCCTCCGGCGGGCGAAATAAGCTTCTAAAACCGGGTTCATTTCCTTTTTCAAACCACCAGATGAAAAAGAGCAGAATGGACGCCATGTAGACGCGCGCGAGACAAGTGGACAGCGCGGAACCGACGACGCCGAGCGCCGGCAAGCCCCAGTGACCATCGATTAAAACCCAGTTTGCCAGCCAGTTCACCAGATTCGCGCTGATGAGAGCGAACATGACCGGCCGCACATGGCCGATGCCTTGCAGATAGCGCCGGAAGGCACCGTAGAACAACAGAGGCAGTGTGCCCAGGCTGAGCGTCGTGACGAATGGCGCGGCCAGATCGCTGACTTGGCTGTTGATGCCGAGGAGGCGGAACACCGGCGACATGAAGGCGAAGAGTATTGTCATCGGTACGCCAACGAACAACGCCAGGTAGACGCCTTGCGCGAGCCAATGATGGGTTTCGGATTGATCAGCCGCACCATGCGCCTGGGAGACGAGCGTATCCAGGCCAAGAAGCAAGCCCATGCCGAAAATGGCGATGGAATAGTAGACGCTGCTGCCTACACCGATGGCGCCGATGGCGGCGGGTCCTAGATGGCCGACCATGATGGTATCGACGGTGGTCATGGCCATCCAGCCTAATTCCGCCAGCGCTACGGGGATGGCGAGCCGGGTAACACGACCTATGCTATTCAGAGACGGCTGCCCGTTTTTGCGGCCAGGAGGTTGAAATGCTCCATGTGGTTGAGATCGTGTCCGGCCGCGATATCGAGCAGCAGTTGCAGGGTGACTTTGCCGCGTTCGGGATGAATGGCTTCGATGGCGAAAGCTTCCGGTGGCAAGGTTTTCAGCCAGGCTAGATTCCAGCGGCGCAAGGCGGTGAAGACATCCAAGGCGGCGCTTTTATCGAGGGTGGCGTATTGCTTGGCCCATAATTCCTGATCGAAGGGTTGAATGAGGATGCTTGGATCGGCCACCACTTGCCGCCAACGGGTTCCAAAGGCAATTTCGCAGTCGGCTATGTGGCTGAGGAGAATTTCGCCGGTCCATTTGCCTGGGGCGTAGCTTTGCCGCAGGCCGGAGGGGCCGATTTCGTGCGCGCGCTCAGCCAAACGCGCGGGGGTTTCGGCGAGCACGGTCAACGCGTCGCGATCGCCTAGGTAAGCCGCGTAGGGGTTTGCTGTTTTCGACATAATGATTATGGTCTCATTTGGGGTGGTAAAGTGCGCGGCGCCGCCGCCCCACACAGTATCAGGCCGCAACGGTGGTTTGCCAGTTGGGGTTTAGGGTGAGGTTGAAGGTGCGAGCCAGGTCGTAGGAGATGCCGTGCACGATGCCTTGGCCGGTGGCGATGACTAGTTTGCGCGCGTGGACGTCATCTCTATATTTTGGATTCGCGGCGTTGGCCAGGTGGTTAGCGATGCTGATCATTCTGGCTACTTCGTTGTTTGCGTGGTCCGCGAGAATTTGCGCCTTGACGGGCGCGCTGATGGAGCCGTTCTGGGTGACGATGTCAAACATGAGAGCGACGCCACGCTCAGAGGCGAGTCCGAATTGGTTGCACAATCGCATAGCGGATTGATAGGCTTTCGCCGCCAGACTTGTTTGAACGGCCCAACATTCGGGGGTTCGGCCTAGAGCGGTCCACATGGTTTGCCACGGTTCCTGAATGCGGCCTTTGACCTGGATGGAACGGCAGAACGCAAGTTGAGCGGGCAAGGGGGCATCGGCGAGCGATTTCAACTGGTCCATGTGTTGATTGAAAATGCCTTGGACGAGGCTTGCGTGCTTTTCGAACATTTGCTTGAGGAGGGGCTGCAGCGAGCCCTGCCCGATGTTCCATTGGAGCGCGCCGAAGCTGATGCCTTGGCCGTCAAAATCGCCAGCGAGAGCCGAAAAACAATCCGGCGGTAGTTTCCCGGTCTCAAAAGAGCCCGTGAGGGCGAGGCTTCGCCCTGCCAGGGGTAAGTTGGTCATTAGCATCTCCTTTAGGCGGCGATTGGAATTGAATGGGGCGCGGATTGCGAGCGATTTCGAGCGGCGGCGAGCGTTTCGAAGTGCGTGACGCGCGCTTCTTGGAGGCGAATTGTCACGTCTTTCACGCGCAGAGCGGCTTCGTGCTGCTGCTGTTTGCGGGTTTCGGAAGCTTCCTGGCGTTTTTGCGAAACGAAGCCAAGGCGGTCGACGGCCTCCTGGCGAGTGGCCGCCACTTGACTTTTTTCGCGCTCGGCTTTGATTTTCAGCAGCGTGGCATAGGCTTTGTGGAAGGCGCGTTCGTGCGTGGTTTGGTAGCGCAGGTAAAGCGGGAGTTTCGGATCGATGCACTCAGGGAGGGCGGCTTTAAAACAGAATTCCTGCAGTAGGACGGCGCGGCGCGCCAGCCAACAGGAGCGGATCATGGATTCAAGCAGCTCGGTTTCGACGGTGCTGGTGGGAGGAAATTCGGCCTGGAAGCCTGCGCAGAGCTCGGCGTATTCGTCGGCGTCTTCCCAGGCGTGGACCATGAAGCGCGACGAGAGACCGTGGACAACAGCGTTTTGTGAAGAGGCGGCTTTGCCGGCTTCCGTTTTAGGACCGGTGGATTTGAACGCGTTGGCGATGGACGCGGCATATTGAGCGGGGGTTTGGTTTGGCATTTTGTCTCCTGTGCAATGACAAACGCCGCGGAGGCCATGGCAGGCTCGCGCGGCGTTTGCTTGGTTGAATTCTATTTCAGGATAGCAGGGGCAAAAAAGCGATTTATACGTAAACGCAATGGAATGAGAGAGATATGATTTGTGACTATATGAGGGAGCTGGCGTAAATTCGGGACTGAGTGATAAAAAACAGCCAGACGCTGGTTCGTCTCAAAGGAGGTACGGCAGCTATGAAGGAGAGCCTATCGCTTCCTCAAGTGGAAGCGGAAGAGAAGAAAATGTTCCTAGGTTGCGATGCACACCGGAAGTATTCGGTGTTCGTCGCGATGGATGAGAGT
>DASXGT010000285.1:0-4830 GCA_036488895.1 Bryobacteraceae bacterium
TACCAGGCCGGATTCTCCAGAATGTTGCGTTGAATCACTCCCGGAACGATAGTGCCGTGATAACCCATCCCGATCAATGAGGTGAAGACGGTATTGCGCGACGCGATTTCACGCATCCGTTCCAGGACAGCAGTCTCCGAAAGAGCCGGCCCGATGTCGAGCGGTCTCGCCTGCCGGATGGAATCTGGCAAAGTCTGGCGCATCAATTCGTCCAGCGAGCGGGCGCCCGCCGCTTTCAGCATCTCTGCCTGATCAGTAGGTGATGGACCGATATGACGGCGCGTGAAATCGACTGCGGGTTCTGTACGGATAGCGGTGGCGGTTGCGGACATAAACAGGCACACTCCCTTAACTGATTCAGAGTGCCCCATCTGTCTGTGGTGCCTGAGAGTGTTATCCCTTCGGCGGGCGCAAGGCCTCTTTCCAGATTTTGCGGCGAGAACGGTCCTTTTGCCTGAGAGTTTCCGGGGCGGTTGCTCCTTCGGCGCCGGTGTTGAACCGGTCTCTCCCGTTCAGCGTGTTCAACCAAATTATAGCGTTACTAGCGATCGCGGACCGGTAATCTCATAGTAGGCCCAATGAAAGATCTTTCCCATCGTTTCCTTTGCGCTTGTTTCCGTGGAGACGGTGGCGAGGCGCGGACGCTGATGCAGAATGCCGGTTGGGATTGGGAACGGCTATTTGCCGAGGCGTCAGATGAGTCGATGTTGCCGGCTTTGTACGGCCGCATGTGCGAAATCGGTCTCAATGAATCCTTGCCGCATCCTGTCTTGAATTTTCTTTCCGGTGTTGAGTCTTTAAACGCCGAGCGGAACGACGCGATCCTGGGCGAAGTTAAGCTGGCCGTTCGGCTTCTCAACGAAATCGGTATCCAGCCCGTTCTCTTGAAAGGTCTTGCCTATCTCGCTACAGGTGTTTACGCTGCTCCTGCCGCCCGATATCTGGCCGATGTCGATTTGCTGATCCCGGAAGTACAAATCAATCCGGCTGCACAGGCTCTTATGCAGAACGGCTTTGAGGCGGATGACAGTGATCCTTTTGCGCGTTTCCGGCATCATCACCCTCCGCTCATGCGCCCCGGCGCCGTCCACTTTGAGCTTCATCACGCGCTCACCATGAGCCAGGCCGGTGCTCTGTTGCCGGCCGGCAAGATGATTGAGTCCTCCATTGCGGCTGATCTCGATGGGGTCCAGGTCCGAGTGCCTTCTCCGGAACATATGATGGCCCATCTCATCATGCATTCGCAGCTTCAGCATCCCTACAATGAGCGCATCTGGCCTCCGGTTAAAGCCATGTATGATTTGGTGTTGCTGCAGCGCCGCTTTGAAGACGAAATCGATTGGAATCGCATCGAAACTAGGTTCAGGGCGGCCGGGCGCTATCGCACTTTTGCCCTTCACCTTTTGCGCGTTCAGGATTCGCTTGGCTTCTCTCCACCGATTCACATCAAGCTGACTCCGGGACTGCGCGCCGCGTGGCACAGGCGTCAAATCTTACGCCGGTTTCCCGTATTGCGTTATGTGGACCCTATCTATATGTTCTCGATTGTCATCGGACGCCGGTTGCGTCTGCTGATGAGTATTCTTCAAACGCCGCGCGGATTGAGTTGTTTACGCGATGAACTCCTCAAGGCGCACATCTACGAGCGCTTTTTCGAAGACATGGTGAAAGGACGTGGCAGATAAGCGGCCCATTTTGGATATACTTGTCCACCATGAAGTCTTCGTCGACAGCCATTCGTTGCATTTTAGCCGCCGCGATGTTCGCCGCCCTGGCGGCTGGTCAACAGCCGAAGCTATATAACACCGCGAAACAAAAGCTTCTCGAAGGCAAGCAGGTCTTCAGCTTCACGCAATCAAAGTTCGATATTGCCGGCTACTGCGAAGCGGCCAAACACTACGACTATACGTGGTTTGAGATGCAGCACAGCACGCTTGAATTCAAAGATGTGGAGGCGATGATTGCAGCGTGCCCTCATACTGCCGCAATTCCCATGATCCGGCTGCCGGACGCGCAGGAGTGGCACATTCAGCATGCAACTGACATAGGGGCGCTGGGCGTCATCATCCCGACTGTAGACGACGTCGACAGAGCGCGGGAAGCGGTGAAGTGGTCGCGCTATCCACCCATTGCGCGGCGTAGCGCCGGTCAGGGGCAGGCTGCGAGCATTTGGGGAATTAACGGAATTAATTACCGTCAAACCATCAACGACAACATGTTGGTGGTGATTATGATTGAGACTCCCACTGGTGTGGCCAATGCGTACGACATTGCTTCCGTGCCAGGGGTGGACGTGGTGATCATTGGGAATAACGATCTCAGTTCCTTTTCGGGCTTCCCGCAGACTGATGATCGCTATCAGATATTGATGACGAATGTTCGCGACAGTGTACTGAGGGCCGGCAAGATTTTTGGTCAAGCGAATGCCGCGCTGTATGCCAAGGGGCATCCGCTCAGCAAGGACGCTAAATTCTTCCAAAATGGCCCATCCAACGACGGTTGGCTGCCTCCGGCACGCGGCGGCCGCCGGGTCGATCCTAACGCGCCGCCGCCTGGAGAACATCCTTAGTCGCTATCGCCACTACATCAGTTCTTCGTCTTCGGCACGTTCGACCATTTCAAAATACAGGTTTTCCAGTGTATTGGGCAGGTCGTTGATATCCGCGTCGAAAACGATACGGCCGTGATGAATCATGACCACTTTGTCCGCGACTCGGTCGACTAAAGAAAGAATATGCGACGTCAATAGAATGGTGACACCGCGCCGGGCAATCGCGCGCAGTTGCTTCCGGATTGTCTCGGCAGTGACAGGGTCAATCCCTTCGAATGGCTCGTCTAAAAACAATGCGCGCGGGTTGGGCAGCAGCGCCATCGCCAAAGAGGTTTTTTTCTTCATGCCGTAAGAGCATTGATGGATAAACGTGTTCCGGCCGTGCTCTAGACGGAGAACGCGCAAGAGTTGATCTGTCCTGGCGCGCGTGTCCGCCGGTTTCAATTTGTAAACTGCGCCAGTCAGTTCCAGATGTTCCGCGATGGTGAGCGCATCGAAGAGCGCCAGGCTTTCAGGCAGCACGCCGGCGATGCTCTTCAGCGCTGGGTCAGTCGCTTGAATGCCGCAAACCGCCGCCTCGCCGCTGCTAGCTTTCAACAATCCGGTGAGCACTTTCACAACGGTCGATTTGCCTGCGCCGTTCGGCCCTAACAGTGCGCAGATGTTGCCTGCGGGTACGCTGAAAGAGGCTTCAGAAACGGCCCGAAACTCTCCGAAGTTTTTGCTTACTTCTTTGCAGACGATCATTGAATCTATCTGAGCAGGCGCAATTCCTGAACCGCGGGTTCGGGCAATTCATCATACTTCAGCGGGAGCGCCGCCCAGCCTTGCTGCCGGGTGTGGTGGACGCGCATCCAGGCCGCTAACAATCCCACACATACGGCGGCGAATGCGAAGTTGTTGTCAAGCGTCCCCAGTAGCAAGCTATGCAGCACTACCATTCCGCCGATGAGGCCAAAAACAGCCAGGATCATCCAAATAGGCGTTTTGCCCGGCAAGTGTGAACAGGTAAATGGCATTTTTTCCCACGAAGAAAAGGCCCACTCATAGGTAAGCAGGCCCAGCAATAGGAATAAAGCGGCCTCGGCTACCCCGCGCCAGCCAAGCAGACGCACTTCCAGCGGAGACGGGATTACTAACAACAGTGCCGCACCCCAAAACAGAACGAAGCGGTCCACTGCATGCATCCATGCTCCCCGTCCTTCGCTTTCCGTAATCTGAAAAATCCAGTTGGCCTTTAATTCGGTAGGGAGAGAGAACAGATGGCGTGCGCCAATCAGCAAGAAGAGCAGCACGATCATGTGCAAATAGAGGAAGCGTCCTAACAAATTCCCCAGTCCGATGAATCCGGTTAGGATTAGCGCAAGCGCCAAGCCCGCATAGCCGATCACAATCATGCGGTGGTAGCTGCTGCGCGCCAGAGTTTGCGTCATGAAAGAAACAACCGCCTGCTGGCGCGGATTCGGTAGTAGCCAATGCAGCTTGCTTCCGAAGCGAGAATCTTTCGCGCGGCCGTTGATTCCCTCTACTAACAACGCTTGGTGACGGCGGTAGCTGATCAAATAAGTCAGCAGCGTAAGTACTACCGCAAAAGCCAACGCCGCCTCCGCGCGATTCGCCAGCACGCGCATAGCTGAGTCAGGATCTCCGGATAAGCTCTGGTACAACCCCAAGAACCACACCGGCGGCAGCCAGCGCGCCCATTCCGGCTGAAGCAGCATATTCGTAATCCGCGCTTCAACGGAAAAACTCATCACCAGCAATCCCAGCATCACCGCCACCAAGCATCCTTGTAAGTAGCCGGTGACACGCCCGAACACGCGCGGCGGCAGTAGATTCAAAAGAACACCTTGCAGCGCAATCAATCCAAAGAAAAAGAAGGCACAAGCGGCCAAGGAAGCGCCGGCGTGCGCCCATACTCTTACTGCAAGGGAAGATTGAAACGCCCAACGGCCCGCCGAAAGAGCGGGGAACCCAAAGCTCGGCAGAAAATTGAGTGTGCCCATGACGCCCGCCGCGACCACCAAAAGAGCCGCCAATTTCGCCGCGAAGATTTGCCACGAGCGGAGCGGTAACGCGCCCAGCGCGCGGTAGTCGCGAAGATCCGGAAACAACGATTGCCACTTGATGGCCGTTAGCAGCCCAACGGCCGACATCATCAAGGTAATGAGCCATAGTTCATCAGCGCGGACGGCCTCACGATAAGGGTGCGGCGTTGACAGGTGAGTTAGGTGCTCGTATTTCCGGTGAAGCGGCATGATGAACAGAAGGAACCACTG
>DASXGT010000021.1:0-3436 GCA_036488895.1 Bryobacteraceae bacterium
GGCGGCGGCCTGTACGCCGCGACTAGCAATCTTGGAAAGGTATTTGTCCTCGGACCGGAACCCGAAACGCAAGGCACTTATCAGAGTGATGTATTTGACGCGAAAATTTTCTCCCGCTGGGGCCGCGCCGATTTCCGCGGCGCCGGCAATGTGGATCTATTCGCCCGCAGCGGCAATGTCGACAATCCCGACCGCAACTGGAGCGCCTGGAAAAAAATCGACAAGTCCAAGAACGGTGAAACCGGAATTCCCCCGGCGCGTTATGCCCAATGGAAAGCCGTGCTGCACTCGGGCTCCACATCTCCCGGGGTCGATAGCGTAGCGCTGAATTATCTCCCCAAAAATGCCGCGCCCGAAATTGACGATGTGACCGTGCAAGTCGGCCTGAAGTATCAACCGGTGCCAAAATCTTCAAGCAGCAGCCTGGGATCCGATTCGAGCTCTTTGACAACGCATTTCGAGCTGTCCATTCCGAGCTCGCGCGATCGCGATTCCGTCGGAGTGAAGTGGACCGCCCATGATGATAACGATGACCAACTCGTCTACGCCCTCTACTATCGCGGTGACGGCGAAACGCGATGGCTTCTACTGAAAGACAATCTCACCGACAAGGCGTACTCGTTCGACGCGAGCCTGCTGCCAGATGGGGGCTATACGGTCAAAGTGGTGGCTTCCGACGCGCCCTCGCATTCCCCCGGCGAAGCTCTCACTGCATCCAAAGAAAGCCGCCGCTTCGAAGTCGACACCACGCCCCCACGCATCGAGAATCTCGCAGCATCAGTGGATGGCGGACAAATTCACGTGACATTCCGTGCCGACGATAACTTTTCTGTTATTAAGCGCGCGGAATATTCGGTCGACGCCGGCGATTGGAAATATGTCGAGCCGACGGGACAGCTCTCGGACTCAAACACCGAGAACTACGACTTCAAAGTTGCGCTGGACCTTGCCAAAGACGCCGCGGCATCTTCGGAGCATGTAGTCGTGGTGCGCGTCTATGATCGCTACGACAATATGGGGGCAGCCAAAGCTTTCATTCGCGGCAAGTGAGTCGTTCAAAGCTACGCGGCTTGCTTGGCAGGCGACGGCATTATTCCGTCGCCTATGCTGCCCTTGAAGGATTTCCACGAGGAAAGATCACGTTGCAGCAAAGTTTCAAGCTCCTCAACCTCAGGACGAAATTTTTCGTAGAGTTGCGTCACGACGTCTACTGGCATCGGCGAAAAAGGCTGTCCCCCGCCCAGCACAAACTTGCACAATGACGAATGCTTGAAGGCGCTCACCACCCTGTCTAGGCGTCTTGATTTAAACCAGTCCGCCACCAAAAGCGCCTTGCGCGTGCGGCCATAGCTGCGGGGATGTGTCATTTTTTCGGAATCGTGCACCGATCCAAGCTGTGAAGTTTGAAGAATAAACCGCGGAATGCGGATAAAATCGGCCAACATGTCTACAAAAGCTTGCGGACTCTCTCGAAGATCATCGTAGAGACATGGCAAAACGTTTTGCGCGCCAAACGAACGTTGCCACAACTTAAGGTTGCTGGCGTAGCGGCTGGTTTCCATCAGTTCGGGATCGCGCTGCATGGCTTCCTCAAAGCTCCAAGGAATCAAGCCATAGGCGCGCTTCAGCCGGTACAGCGATATGATTCGCTCAGCCGGGTTTCTGAAAACGCAAACGATCCGCGCGTCCGGCACCATCTGGCTCAGCCGTTCCCGTGCTGCGGCCGAAGCGAAGTAAGTAGGCGCAACTTCTCCCATCTTCTGCTTTTGCTTTCGGCTAGGATCCTGATAGTGCGCCAGATACCACTTCACGCCCCGTTCAAAATGGACATCGAAGAATCTGGTCTCTTTGGATGGCGCGGGAAGAGTCACATGCGAGCTGAGAATTTCATACAGCCAACTGCTCCCGGTCCGGGGTGGACCAACCACGAAAAACGACGGAAGCGATCGAACCTGCGCTGCCAGGTCACGGGTGGCAAGCTCCGTCAGCACGCAACTGGGCGGAACGTCACCGATTGTTTCTGCCGCTATAGAACGATATGTAAGATTTTCTGTGGGCCGCAATTCGTCCATTGTCTACTCGCTTGCATACTGGGGATGCACTACGACTTACGTACAGCTCCATGCTGGCCAGGACAGAGTAGACAAAGCGACTGCGCTACAAATCGGATGAGGGAGATCTCCCTATGGTTGGCGAAAATTTGCAGTAGTTAAAAAAAATTTGAGGATGAAAAAATGGATTTCTGACCCGAGCAGATCTCGGATTGTACCCTAGCGCACATAAAAAATTTCCGGGAGAATGGCGCTGGGCGCGTCTTGCCCTTAAAGATCTGTGCTTTAGCCTTCGATTACGGAAGACCGCATTAGGGCAACCGTTTTTCGAGCGCAGGCGTTTCTATAAGCGCAGTCTTCATCGCGTCGAGGCTGCCCGCGCGACGCAGATCAGGAAAGATCAAAGCCCACAGGGCGATCACAACCAACGTCCCCACTCCCCCCAGCAAAACGGCGGGCACGGTTCCAAACCATTGCGCCGTCAGCCCCGACTCGAACTGCCCAAGTTCGTTCGAGGTTCCAATGAACACCATATCCACGGCCGTCACGCGTCCCCGCATTTCGTCGGGAGTTCGTAGCTGCACCAGAGTCGCGCGAATAATTACGCTAACCATATCGGCCGCACCCAGGAAGATAAGCGCCACCAGGGACAATACGAGACTCTTGGAAACTCCAAATAGAATCGTGCATATTCCAAACCCGCCCACCGCCCAGAACAGCGCCGGTCCAGACCTCCCGCGCAGCGGACGATGCGCCAGGGCCACGGCCATGGTCGCCGCGCCAATCCCCGGGGCAGTGCGCAACAATCCCAATCCCCACGGCCCAGTGTGCAGAATTTCACGCGCATAAACTGGAAGCAGCGCCACCGCTCCCCCCTAAAGCACCGCAAACAGATCGAGGGAGATCGCACCGAGAATCAGTTTCTCTTGCCAGATAAAGTGCAGTCCCGCAAAAACCGTTTTCAATGTGGTTGGTTCGCGGCGCCGCGCCTGCGGCCGTGTCTTGATGCGGAACATCGATAGCAGCGCGCCTAGAGCAGTCAACATCGCTGTGGCGTATACCGCCGATGGCCCACGAAACAGCGCGTACAAAATTCCGCCAAGCGACGGCCCAAGAATTGTTGCCGCCTGAAACGTCGTTGCATTCCAAGCCACTGCATTGGCGAAATGTTCTGCCGGAACCAGTTGCGGCAGAATCGAACGGCTAGCCGTCCCGTTAAACGACCGCATCACACCCAACAGAATGAGCACCGCATAAATCGGCCTTACCGAATGCGACCCGCTGCGGCTGATCAGCAACAACAACCCCGAGCACAGCGCGTACCCCGCATAGCACGCGCTCAATACCTTTCGCCGCTCGAAACGGTCCGAAGCATGTCCCGCAAC
>DASXGT010000022.1:0-6248 GCA_036488895.1 Bryobacteraceae bacterium
TCTGGCCAATTCATTCCCTTATTGGAATAGACATGCGAAGAATAAACCGCGTTCGCGAGATCCATTGGCATTCCACGCAGATCGTAGCCCCAATTGATGCCCGAAATGAAAACAAGTGAATCTGCACTCTCTGACCGAATGGCGCTGGCGAGCTTTTGCGCCCAGGGTTGCCACTCAGCCATCGTGACCAAACTCTGGGACGCTGGGTATGTCGTTCCGTCGTCCCGATTGAGAGGATATGGATCGTCGCTAAGACGGTCGTGCGGCTCTGTAAAAATATCGTAGAGCACCGCCGGTTCATCTTTATATCTGCGCGCTAACAAAGTCCACAGTTCCACCGACTGCATGTTCGGCAAAGGCGCGACAAAGTTTCGATCTCCACCGTAAATCCGGTCAGCATCAAGCCATTGAAGGTCAAGGAGTGTGTAAGCGCCGAACAGCGAGGCCCAGTAGATGACTTGATCCAGTGCGCCTTGATATTCCTCATCTGAGCGGCCGTCTCGCCCGCGTAACACAAAATCCTGATTGAACGGGAGGCGGATGATGTTGCAGCCCCAATCCTGCACAATGTGGCGAACCTCAGACCGGGAGATTGCCGCGCCAGACAAGAAACCCTGCTCATCCGGACCCGCGTATTCGAGGCCCGATCGATTCATTCCGCGAAGGAGAACGGGCGCACCGGTAGACGTGTCAACAATACGATTGCCGGCCGTGGCCAATCGCGCAAGGCCGTTCGATAGCTTTCCATTCACACCCTACCGCCGCCGTCCCCCGCCGAAAGCACGACCGGAAGGCCGCGAGCCACCGCCGCCCTGATGCCCAAATCGTTGGCCCGAAGGTGTAGCGCCCGGTTGCCGCCCGAAACGCCGGCCGCTGCTGTTGTCGCCGGAACCAAACGACGGGGTCGAGCGGGATTTGCTAAAGGTCGAATCCTGATTCGCACCGCGCGAAGCGTACGCCGAACCTCTATACCCTCCCGATTGCACATAGCGGCTATCCGCGTAATGGGTCTGCGTGAATGTGCCGTGAGTTCCATACTTAGGCGCGCTACTGGGCGTTTCCTGGCCGTAATAAGTACGGCCGCTGCGTTGCGCGGTCCAGTAGGAGTTGTACTCATTTACCATCACCGGACGGTAATCACGATTCCAAAGCAACTGACGCAGAATCAAATATTCCGGAAGAAAGGTCCAAACGCTCGTGCCGCCGGCATGGCTCCAGTAGCCGTATTGGTTCGACCCTACCGAGGGCGAGGCGATGTAACTAAACCCGGGCGGCTGCGGCGTATTGAGCGCTTCCGAATCAAACAGGCCGGCGTCTTTATGCGCGATCGCCATGCCCAGGTCTTTTTCCACCGCGTGGTAAGAGGCTGCGGAAACATCCGTCCAACGCTCATCGCTATGCGTCTCGCCATTCTTCAAAGGAAGCCCGGCAAAGTGCGTGCGAACTGTTTTGATCCGCTCGCGGTACAGCGTGTCGTCGCGGCCGAACGTCGAAGCGTCCAGGTCAGTTAAGATCTTGTCCCAAGAATCGTACAACTGTCCGCTCGCGGCCTGCAGATCGCGGTTAACGGTAGTCAGTCTGTTCGCTTCGCCCGTAAGCCCATCCGCTTCGCCGATCAATGTTGCTACTTGAACGCCAGAGACTTTGCCCGCGGCCGCTTGCTGACGGGAGCTTTCCGTAGCCTGCCACTCAGCCTCCGCTGTCTTCGGGATTTCGCGCAGCGCGGAGAGCCGGTTCTCCAACACCGTCTTTTTCGCGGGCCAATCCTTCTCAGCCTTTTCCACTACCTTTGCCACCGGCGTGAAATCGAACGAACGGATCGATTCCCTTTGACGAGTCATATTTGCCAGGAAACCCGAAGGATCGTGCTGGAAGCCAAGCCATTTCGCGGAGGCCGCTTCGACCGTTTGCGATTCCTGCAACGCAGCCTCGCGCAGTCCGCGCTCCTGCGCCAGAAGCTGCGTCAAGCGTGGATCAGGCCGATTGCGTTCGACTATTTTCGTGAGTTCCGCGCCATCATTTTGAGCGGAGCGCAGCTTATCTTGGGCAGCGCTCAGGCGCGCTTTCCAGGACGCAGGCTCCGGGGAATCGCGGAACAGATCTGGCGCCTGCGCCAAATCATCGCTCAATTTCTGGCTGGCTCGCGTCAACTGGCGCTGGCCGTCAGCGACTCGGTCATTTTCAAGGCTGACTTCCCTGTGCAGCGAAGGCGCCAAGCCGGGGTTGCAGGCGGTGAGTAGTAGAAACGCGGCAAGCGGCAAACAAAAGCGCTTACAAAAATTCATCACGTGCCTCGATAAACGGTGATATCCGCGGGCTCGGTCTTGGTCCAGAAGCTGACCGCAAAGGGCTCGTTTTCATATTTTCGGATGCTTAAAAAACGTTTGGCGTCCTGCTCCTGAAACTGCCAGCAGTAAAAGCCGCTGCCGGTGGCCCTACCCGCGGTGAAAATACCGATTTCCCGGCTGAAACGGTAGAGCCAGAACTTGCCGTCATAATCGACAAAATCGCTTTGATTCTGCCGGGCGTCGAGATCGGCCAAATCTTCTTCGGAGAGCCCCACCGCGTCGAGAGTCAGTTGGCGGCCGTCATAGCTTCCGAATACTTCCACCTCGTCTTCATTGTGAACTTCCAGGTACACGCGGTGGCCGCGCCAGGTACCACTCAACTGCACCCAGGCGCGGCTGCCCGCTTCCATCTGATCGCTGCGGTCAATCTTAAAATCCAAATCGCCGAAATCCGGTCCGGCGCCCGTGATGGAGAGCAGGTCTCCCACGCGCGCATCGGTTATTCTCAGATTCGCCAAGTCTGGCGGCGGAGGTGTATTCGCGGGCTTACGATCGAAGAACATGAGTTTTATCGTCCAGCAGCCGGCGGAAGTTCTTTGACAAATTCCACTTTGGGCAAGCGCTCTTTCTTGAGGGCTTCTAATTCGGCGACAACGCTGTGGCCCTGCAACTGCGCGAATTCCGCTTCCAGGTTCGTGTCTTTGCCCGTGTTGGCCAGTTCATTGAATGCTTTCGCGGTAGCTTCTTCTTTCGAAACCGATTGTTCAAAGCTGGAAAGCTGGGCGAACGCGTTGTCCGCTTTGCCCACGCCCGCCAGCGCTTCTGAAACTTTGCGCTGCGCCGTGGCGGCGTTCTTGCGCGCAACCAGCGTGGTAGCGGTCCGCTCGCCTTCTTCAATCTTGTGCTTCAATTCGGTAACTTGCGCCTTGAGGTTATCGCTGGCCTGGCGCGCGGAATTAATCGCACTCTGCAGCGACGCTACCTGCTTATCCGATTCTGCCTTTTTCGCCAGGGCTTTTTTGGCCAAGTCTTCATTACCGGCATCCAGCGCGAGTCCGGCGCGGTCCTTCCAATCCTGCGATTGCCGGACGTACTTCTGGTACTCGGCGTCGAGCTGATTGTAATTGCTCATGGCCATCGCGGACGACTGGACGACCTTATTCAACTCGGTCTTCATGTCGGCGACGGTTTGCCGCACGGTGGTCTCAAAGTTCGCGTTTTCGATGCTGCTCATGCCCGCGTTGGCTTGGCCGCGCGCCACCCGGCCGGCTCGATTGAAGAGTTCAGAAAAAAATGCCATGGTTTGTCCTTATATGCCGTGTCTTTTGTATCGTGTTCCTACAACTTGGCGAGATCGGCGCCAATCAATTCCTGAGCATGCACCACATCCGCCAGCAGGAAGCTGACGCACGAGAGGATGTCGTCCTCGTCTTCCGGCCCCAAATCCTGCAGTTTGCAGAAGTTGTTCAACGTGATTGCGGCGTTTCCGTCGCCGGTATCGTAGAGCTGGAAATGCGAGGTCGAGATGCCGTTGTCGGCCGCCAGCATTTTCCGCAGCACGGCGGCAGTGAGGCTGCCGGATGGCACGGTCATGCAAACCAGCGACAAAAACAATATGTCGCCTTCGAGCACCGCGCGCAGCGAAATGCCGCTTTCGACTTCCTGAATTCTGAGCGCATTTTCGGCTATTTCCTTGACTGCGTAACGTTTGCTGGCTAACAGGGCGTTAATCTGCGCGATAGGAGGAGTGGTTGTGAGCGACATAGGGGTGTCCTTTGTAGAGTACGTACGGGCAGCGTATTTTGTTCGCAACCAAAGTTTACCGCTCCGTGGGCGCCGCAAAGCTTTTGGGGCTCTCAGCCTTAAAAGCGAAGCGCCGTTTGGAGTCGTTGGCTGCCCCACCGTACTCGTCCGGATTTAGGAAAACGAAGCGGCAGTGGAAGGTGGTACAAGGCTTTCATAAAACGCCTCCATCCGAGCAGCCGTCAGCGGCATCGCAAATCTTTCGCGCGCCGTCTTGGCTGCCTGCCAACGAAGACTCCCGCGCAAGCCGTTATCGGTTGCCGCCAAACGCAGCATGGCGGTCAAATCTTCCTGCTTGGCGGAATCGAATAGTAAGCCGTCCTGCCCGTGCGTAATCAATTCAGGAATTCCGCCTACCTGGGACCCGATCACGCAACAGCCGCAAGCCATGGCCTCCAGCAGTCCGTTAGGGAAACTTTCGCTAGAGGAGCTGTTGACGTAAATATCCAGCCCACGCATCCACGGCGCCACGTCGGTTTGGCTCGGGGCAAAATGGCAGGCGTCATTGACACCTAAACGGCGGCACAATTCCAACAACTGCTCAGTTTCAGGACCGCTCCCGGCTAAGAGCAGACGCGCGCGTGGATCTAGCGGCCGCAAATCCGCAAACGCGCGGATCAACCAATCTACCCGCTTCTCCGGCCGCATCGCGCACACCGTGCCAATGACGACGGAAGCGTCGCGGAACCCGGCGACCCGGTTGCTTTCTGGCTTTTCAATCTCGGGATAAAACTGCGTGGTGTCCACGCCGTTGTAACAGAGAAAAACTTTGTCGTCGGGAATGCCGTAATCGCGCTCCAGGGAGTCGCCGACCGCGCGCGAATTCACCACGACTCGGCTCGACAAATAATCGGTAAAACGCAAGGCCAGACGGGTCCCGCGCGAGCATAGAGTGCGAAAGGAAAGCTGACTGGTGACCACCGCGGGAACGCCGTACCGGCGCGCCACCGGAGTGGCGAAAAGGTCCATCGGCACATCGAACGCATGCACCAACCGGATCTGATGCTCGCGTAGGTATGCGCCCATTTTCCGCGCGCCGTCCAGGCAACTGCGATTGCGAAAGGAAGTCACCGGAAGATGCAAAATCGGCACGCCTGCCGCTTCAATCTCCGCCCTTCTGATGCCGTCCCGGAAGCAGCCGACGTGCGGCTCGAAACGAGTGCGGTCCAGTTTGATCGCCAATCTGGTTAAATCCCGCTCGCAGCCGCCTTCAGAAAGCGCCCGGGCCATGAGCAGAATAGGCAGTCTCTTCACGGAGCCATTCCGGCCGGCTGCGCTTGGAAAAGTCCTTTTCCCAAACGGTACAAGAACGCGTGAAAAGGAGTTTCCTGGTACCCCACTTTGGTTAAGAATGATTGCATTCCAGCCATGATCGTTCACTGCGCAAAGGACGCAAATATGTCAGATATCTTTAGACCCGGGTTGCTTGGGCGCGGGATCAACCGAATTCTAGCATTTACCACGCGGATTATGGCGTGACGTACCCCCCGAGAATTCCATCGGCGGTTCGGCCCTTCAAAAGGAGATATCGCCGCTCATTTTTTCGGTCACAGCAGTTGCATTTTCATGTTTGCCACGTGCCGTTAACAAGTTAGCGGCCTTAGCGCACTTTTTGCGCATGCCGGCGGATTTACCGTTTTGGCCAGTAGTCCATCGCGGCTACAGGACCAAATCAATGAATGTAATCAGTCTCAACCGCTTGAAAGAAGCTTTGCGCTTCGCAATCGTTTCGGCCGCGGCAACTCTGGCCGCTTACGGGCAAACCACGCAAATCAATCTGGCCACGCAGGGGCGGAACGTCGATTTCACGGGCGCGCCTTCGACCAAGCCGGTCAAAACCGGCACGGCGCTCCCCGCTGCCTGCCAGTTGGGCGAATTTTTCTTTAAGACCAATGCGGTTGCCGGCCAGAATTTATACGGCTGCACGTCAGCGAACACCTGGACGATATTGAATCCCGCGCCAGTGGCCACGCCGGTTGGCGCAATCGTCGGCACCACGGACACGCAAACTTTGAGCAATAAGAGCATCGACGCATCCGAGATCAACAGTGGAACGCTTTCGCCCAGCAGATTGCCTGCTGCGAATCCTACGCCGGGAACATTCGGCGATGCGACGCATACACCGCAAGTCACCGTGGACGGAACCGGTCGCGTCAC
>DASXGT010000051.1:0-29385 GCA_036488895.1 Bryobacteraceae bacterium
AGGATGCCTTTTGATTCTTTCAACGGCACATTCATTCCGGCTTTGGCGGCAAGGTCCATTGTGCTGTTACCGGTGGCCAATACAAAATAATCGCATTCCATTACACCCTGAGTTGTCTGCACCGCATTGACACGTCCATTCGATGTTTTGATGTCTGCGACCTCGCATGGATAAATGAGCTTGGCGCCGAATGACTGCGCCTTCGCGACGAGGACCTTGGCGGCTACGACCGGATCAACTGTCCCTTCCTGATCGGCGAAATTTGCCGCGCCGACATCGCCGGTTTCGGCATAAGGCAGCAGACGCGTCAGCTCATTTTGATCGACTAAGCGGATGGGATATCCCCAGGTCTGGCGCTCGCGCACATGCTTCTTCATCGCGTCGCTGAGTTTGCCGTCGCGCTTGCACCATTGGACCCCGCCGCCCCATTGCAGAGAAAGAGAAGGACCGATTTCGATTTCAAGCCTCCGCCAACCCGCGATGCCGGCCACATTCAGGTTGTAATAAGAACGAGGATTCTTGCCGTAGGCATTCAACCATGCGAAGGAGTTCTTCGTTGTGCCGGCCGCAGGATGTTCCTTTTCCAGAAGAGTGACGCGCGCGCCGCGCTTGGCCAGATGGTAAGCAATGGACGCGCCAATGATGCCTGCTCCCGCAACGATGACGTGATCGGCGGTGAAAGCATTCAGGCGAGCGGGCATAGTGAGAGTAGACATACCCATCAGATGGACAAAGTTTCTGCGGTTCATAGAGTACGCTCAGCGAAAGGTCTGATCGTCGAGCCTGCTGAAATCGGCATCGCTATTGAGAACGCCTACGGTCACGATCACGAATGTAAAAACGTTCGTATCCGGCTCCAAATGCCCGCCAAAAGCACGATCGCCTATTGAAAGCGTGACGTGAGCATGGACACGGCCGTTCAATATGTACCCATTCATCCCAATGATGTCGGCGGGAGCAGTTGGATCACGCACGAACAGATCGGTGGAAGGGAAGCCGCGATTCGCGACAGCGTGAACCTGATAATTTCGAACCGAACCCATACCGGCCAGCACCACGGCATTCTTGATTCCCTGTTCCTTCACCATTCGCTCGAGACCGGCAAGCAAATCGGTATTGTATTTAAATCGAAGGAGGACCACGCGCTGGAACTGGGTGGAAATTGCATACGCGTCCGGGACCGCACTGCTGTTCGGTCTTGTGTCTTCCGCCGGATTTGGCGGACGCGTAATTTCTTTTTTCGTCTGCTGGGCCGCGGCAAACGGCGCCGCGATACAAATCAGAAATATCCAGTTGATGATGTTGCGCATAGGTGGGCTTCGATTACAAAGATTATCAGCATTGAAGCGTGTCTAGAGAGTTGCTGAACTATGGGTGTTGTATCGTTGCAGTGATGCGGCTTACGCGGAGATCCTTTGTTGGCAGCCTCCTGGCCTCACCATTAGCGGGAGTGTACGCTCAAGCGGCCAGCAAAAGCGGCCCGATGAAGATCACCGGTATCGAGACTGTATTTTGGAAATCGCGCGACGACGCGCCGTTTTGGCCGCACTGGACGTGGGTGAAGATTTCGACTGACGCGGGTTTGTTCGGCATTGGTGAAACTTATCCTCGCAATGCCAACGAATCCGCCGCTATTCACGGCATAGCCAACACGCTAATTGGACGAGATCCTAGAGACATTGAGCGCATCTGGGCGGACCTTTACCGTGCATTCGATTTTCAGGTTGCCGGCGGCGCCGAGATACGGGCGCTGAGCGCCATCGACTTGGCGCTGTGGGATCTCTTAGGCAAGTCATTGGATGCGCCGGTCTACCGGTTGATTGGCGGCAAGGCCAATCCGCGGGTTCGCCTGTACAATACGTGCTTCCCTTATAAATACGACTTCAATCGCGAGCCCGAGAAAATCATGAGCGAACTGATTGAGACGCGGGGTATCCAAGCCATCAAGATATGGTCTTTTGATGAAGCAGCGCGAGCGAGCGCCAACCAGTACATCACGCCGCAAGCATTAGATGCCGCGCTTATGCCGGTGAAAAAGTTGCGAGACCTGTTCGGATCAAAGATTGAGATTGCCATTGAGTTTCACGCGCAGTGGAATTTGACCTCCGCCATCCGCATCGCGCGCGCCCTGGAGCCGTACCGGCCCATGTGGCTTGAGGACATGTTGATGCCGGGAAATTTCGGTCAGTATCATGAGTTAGCTACCGCTACGTCATTGCCCTTGATCGCGGGCGAGCGTATGGCGGGCAAAATGCAGTTCGAGCAACTGCTGGCGTCGCGGACGGTGAAGTACGTGATGTTTGACGTGACTTGGTGCGGCGGCCTGACGGAAGCTCACAAAATTGCCGCCCTGGCTGATGCTTACGAACTCCCGATTGCGCCGCACACGGCCGGCGGACCGTTGCTTTTCTATGCTTCGACACATCTCAGCACCGCTTCGCCGAACGTGTGGATTCAAGAAAGCTGCCAACGCTTTTACGAACAGGACTGGCCGCTAATGCTGGAAGCTCCGATCGCTCCGAAAGAAGGAAGGATTGAGGCTCCCGAGGCGCCTGGGTTTGGGATGCAGATTAAGAAGGAAGCGTGGAATCACCCCGCGGCCGTACGGCAAAGCAGCGGAAAGATTTTGAATTGATGACAGGGATAAAATCGCAACTTGCGCGCGGCGCGCTGCTGTCGCTGTTCATGACCTCCGTTGTTGCCGCTGGCGGTTCGGAACTGCCCGAGGGCAAGGGCAAAGATCTGGTGGAGAATAGCTGTGCCGATTGCCATTCTCTGGACAGAATCATGGCGCAGCGCCTGGATCAAGAAGGATGGAACGGCACCATCCGCGAGATGATCGAAAATGGAGCGGCGATCAACCCGAACGACATGAAGGCCATCGTTGATTATCTGGCGAAGAATTTTGGTCCGGACAAGAAGGTCAATATTAACAAGGCCGGTGGAGAAGAAATTGGCGGCGTGTTAAAACTGACGCCTGCGGAAGCTACCGCCATTGTGCAGTACCGGACGCAGCATGGCAACTTTAAAGATTTGAGCGAACTGGAAAAAGTGAACGGCCTCGCGGATAAAATTGAAGCGAAGAAGGCGCTCATCGAGTTTTAGCTACGCCAGAAGATCGGTCACCACCTGGCCTTGGTTTCCAACGCCTGACAAGCGCGCATCCAGGCCCGAATATTTCACGGTCATTCGTTTATCATCGATTCCGAGCGTGCGGAGTACGGTTGCATGCAGGTCATGGATGCTCACCGGCTTGTCCACTGCGGCATAACCCAATTCATCGCTAGTGCCATAGGTGAGGCCGGGTTTGAAGCCGCCGCCGGCAAACATATACGAAAATGTCTTGATATGGTGATCCCGCCCAGTGCCCGATTGCGACATCGGAGTACGGCCGAATTCGCCGCCGAAGATGATGAGAGTATCATCCAACATGCCGCGCTCTTTTAGGTCTTTAATCAGCGCGCCGGTGGGCTTATCCACTTCTTCCGCCTTGTACTGGATTCCGTTCTTGACTTGTTCGTGGTGGTCCCAATCACGATGGTAAAGCTGTATAAACCGGACGCCTCGCTCGGCCATCTTGCGCGCCAGCAGGCAGTTTGAAGCGTAGGATCCATCGCCCGGCTTGGCTCCATAGGCCTCCAGAACGTGCGCGGGTTCCTTGCTCATGTCCACTAAATCCGGAACGCTGCTTTGCATGCGGAACGCCATCTCATATTGGGCAATGCGGGTTAGAATCTCCGGGTCCTGCACAGTCTTGTAGCGTTTCTGATCAAGCGCGGCAATGGTTTCAATGGAGGCATGCTGCAGCGGCTTATCCATGCCTTGTGGATTGTCGATGTACATCACCGGGTCGCCGAACGAATTCAGTTTTATGCCCTGAAATTTGCTGGGCAGAAAGCCGGCGGACCACTGCCGCGCCGAGACCGGCTGCATTTGGCCGCCGCGGCCTTGCGAGAGCATTACGATGAAGCCTGGCAGGTCTTGACTTTCAGACCCCAGGCCGTAGAACAACCACGAACCCATGCTGGGCCGGCCCGCAATGATAGAGCCGGTGTTCATGAACATGTGCGCGGTATCGTGATTGATCTGTTCAGACCAGACGGACCGCACAATACACAACTCGTCGGCAACGCTGCCGATTTGCGTGAATAGCTCACAGATTTCCGCGCCGCAATTGCCGAATTTTTTGAAGCCGAATTGCGGGGCAAAACATTTCAATTGCTTGCCTTGCAGCTGAGCCAACTGCTGACCCTTGGTGAAGGATTCGGGCATGCCTTGCCCGTCAAGCTTAGCCAGAGCCGGCTTATAGTCGAAAGTTTCCAGATGCGAGGGGCCGCCCGCCTGATAAAGATAAATCACCCGCTTGGCTTTGGGTGCAAAATGCAGCGGGTTGATGGCGCCCAAAGATTTTTGGCTTTGGCTTTGCGCGTTCAAAAGGCTTGGACCCAATAGAGAGTTCAGCGCCACGAGCCCGAGGCCGGTAACGCCCTGCCCCAGGAAAGCCCGGCGTTTTATCGCGTCAATTTGAAAACTGTTCATAATTAAACTCAATCTCTAGTGATCACTTCGTGGAGGTTCATAATCACGCGAGCCACATTCGTCATGGCGGCTAAGTCCGCAGGACGGATGTTGGTTGGAACCGTGGAATCCCCGATTTTTAAATACGCGGCCGTGCCGGATGGGTCGGACTTGAAATGGGCCAGGCTCTTGGCGTGCAGGTCCGTCAGTATTTGCACTTCGTCGTTTTCGGGCTGGCGGCCGGTGGCTTGCTGGAATGCCCATTGCACCTGGCTGGTTAGATTGGCGCCGCCGCTTCGCAAAATCCGCTCGCCGAATACACGTGCCGCTTCGACAAAGGTTGGATCGTTCAGCAGGTCAAGTGCCTGCAGCGGCGTGTTTGAGTTAATGCGGTTCACGGTGCATTCCTCACGCGTGGGGGCGTCAAAGTTCATCATGGTGGGATGAAGGAAAGTCCGCTGCCAGAACGTGTAAACGCCACGCCGGTAAAGATCGTCATTGCGGCTGGCCGACCAGCCTCTTTTCGGGAAGTTCAGCGCTGCCAGATAGCCTTCCGGTTGATAGGGATTCACACTGGGACCGCCGAATTTGTTCACCAGCAGGCCCGAAATCTGGAGCATCAAATCGTGAACCGATTCGGCATCTACGCGGAAGCGGCTCTGCCGCGCCAACAAGCGGTTTTCCGGATCGCGCTGATCCAGTTCCGGAGAAGATAGCGACGACTGGCGGTAGGTATTACTGAGCACGATGAGGCGCACCATGTGACGGATGTCCCAGGGATGCGTACCGGCTGCATCATACTGCGGATTCATGAACTCCGCGGCCAGCCATTCGAGCAGTTCCGGATGCGTGGGCCATTCACCCTGCGACCCCAAGTCTTCGACGGTTTTTGAAATACCGGTGCCGAAAAATTGGCTCCACATGCGGTTCACGTAAACCCGGGCAGTCAGCGGATTGTCAGGTGAAACCAGCCAGTTCGCCAAATCTAAACGCGTAGGGCGGGCGCCGTTGGTATTTAGATGACCCAAGAACTCCGGGATAGCGGGCTGCAAGACCTCGCCTGAATCGTCCATCCAATTGCCTCGCGGAAGCACACGTGTTTCGCGCGGCTCTACGCTTTGGGTGATCATCACTTCGGCGACGGCGCCATCCAGGAAGCTTTGTTCCGTCTCGAGTTTCGCCAGCGCCAGCCGTGCTGGAAACAATTGCGGCGAAGAATATTCAAAATAATCGCGGATGGCCTGCGTTTGCTCAGGCGAGCGTTTCTGCTCAGGCTGCTCCAAGGCTTTCGCCAAATTCCTGGGAAGGCCAGATATGCTCGAAGCGTTCTCCTCTGGTTTAGACTCCTCCGCTTTGGGTTTCGCATTGTTGTCCCATGAATACGCTCCACTCGAAAGCGCCACGCGGAAACGCCCAATTGTGGCTTGGCGGTAGTCCGAATCCTGGTGCACGCGTACGGTGATCGTCGATGCGGCCGTCGTATGAACCGGCTGCGCGAAACGCAGAATCAGGAAGGGCGGCTTGGCCCGGCCGACGATGCTGAATCCGGTTTTCGGATTGCCGTCGAGCATGGCCATTGCGGGAAAGCCTGCCGTCGGCGAGACCGTGCTGTACGCGAAGATAAACGGCGCTTTCCTGGCGGCGCCCCTGCCGTTCGGCGAAACTACCGCGTCAATTTCGGAGATGACAAACCGGTCAGCGCCGCGCGAAATATCGGCGCCTGCCAGCGCGCCATCCGTATCCACTTCGAGGCCTACGCTCGTCCATGTGCCCGCGCCCGGTTTCAATGTGACCGAGTAAGTCTCGTTGTCCGGGTTCGGCCCATTTACCATTACCAAACCTGCGCCACCGGTCATCGCGACGTTTGGATGTGCATGCCGCTCGGCCTCATCCACGTCGCTGTCGCGCACCGTGAGTTTTGCGCTCTTGGCCGAAACGGCCGTCGGAATCGGAAATTTCCAGGCAAGGCCTCCGGCTTCGGCCCGTGCCAGCGTTTCTTTTTCCCACGCCCGCCGTTCCGCGGCTAAGGCATCAGCCTTACGGTCCAGTTCATTTTTTTCGCTCTGTATCTTTTGGTTGAGAGCGTCAATTTTTTCTTTCTCACCCGGTTTATAAACCGGCATCTTCGGCGCGAAGGCGTCGGGTCCGAAATCCGGAACTAGGCCCTTCTCCTGCACGTCGGCGAAGAATGCTTTCATGGAGTAGAAATCTTTGGTCAGGATGGGATCGAATTTGTGGTTATGGCATTCGGAGCATGCCATGGTGCTGCCCAGCCAAGTTGTGCTTAAGGTGCGCACGCGCTCGGCTCCATACTTAGCCAGATATTCTTTGGGCTGAACGCCGCCTTCGGCGGACGTTCGACCCATGCGGTTATAGGCAGAGGCGACTTTCTGTTCGACCGTCGCATTTGGCATCAGATCGCCCGCCAACTGCTCGCGGGTAAATACATCAAACGGCTTGTTGTCGCGGAAAGCCCGCAACACATAATCGCGATAGGGCCACGCAGGCCGGGGGCTATCGCTGTGATAGCCGGCGGTATCCGCATAGCGCACCGCATCGAGCCAGCGCACGGCCTGTTGTTCCGCATAGGCCGGCGAAGCGAGCAGGCGATCGACTAATTTCTCATAGGCGTCCGGCGAGTTATCCGAAACGAAGGCCGCTGCTTCCGCGGATGTAGGCGCGAGACCCGTGAGGTCTAGCGTCACGCGGCGAACCAGGGTGCGGCGATCGGCTTCGGGCGAGGGCTTCAGGCCATCCTGCGTGAGGCGAGCTTGAATGAAGGCGTCAATTGGGTTCGACGTCGCGCCGCCCGGCACAGGCGGCCGCTTCACGGGCACGTAGGACCAATGTGTTTCGTATTTTGCGCCCTGGGCTACCCATTGCCGGATGGTGTCTTTCTGCTTCGCGGTTAATTCCTTGTGTGCGAAAGGCGGCGGCATGATGTGGCCGTCTTTCGCAAAGATGCGCTGGATTATTTCGCTATGCTCGGTATCGCCGGGAACAATCGGCGTCCCATTTCTCCTCGGCTTCAGGGCTTCTTCGCGCAGGTCCAACCGCATGTTGGCCATCCGGGAGCTGACGTCGGGCCCGTGACACCGAAAGCAAGTGTCCGACATGATCGGTCGAATGTCACGGTCAAATGATACTTGTTGTCCGAAGGCAACTAGGGGTAGGGCAAAAAGCGCGATGCGAATCGCTGTCATGGCCATCTCCTTAGATCGTATGCAAATCCATATGAGCGCGCCGGGTTTGGCCGGATTTTCGCTCATTTAGACGGCAAGGCAAACGCGATATAACTGCCGCCGGAAGGAGCTTTTGACTTGCCTCCCCCGCTGGCGACCACTAAAAATTGCCTGCCATTCACTTCGTAAACAGCGGGCGTGGCGTTGCCGGCGGCGGGCAGCGTAGTTTCCCAAAGAAGCTTTCCGGTGGCCTTGTCGAAGGCGTGCAGTTTCTTGTCGTAGCTGGTCGCCGCAATAAAGAATAACCCGCCCGCAGTGACCACGCCGCCGCCGTAATTTTCACTTCCAGTGTCGCGCAATCCCTTGGCGGCCAACTCCGGATATTCGCCAAACGGTATCTTCCAGGCGTACTTGCCGGTGTTGAGATTGATAGCGTTCAAGGTCCCCCAGGGTGGCTGAATGGCAGGGTATCCCTCGGCGTCCAGAAATTTATTGTAGCCGTCACTCCGGAACTTCAGATCTATTTTCGCGGCGGCGACCGCTTCGGGCGACCCAGCGGCCGGTCCCGCGACAGCCAGGTCTTCACCATAAACCAGGTAACGGACGAGCGCGTGCACTTCATCGTTGCCGAGCCGCGCAAATGACGGCATGCGCCCGCTGCCTTGCCGAATCATCTTAGTTACTTCGTTTTCATCGAGCCTATCAGCGATGTGCTGCAACGACGGAAACTCAGGCGGCGAGCCTGCCAAATCCTGCCGATGGCAACTGGCGCAATTGTTCAAGTAAATCGCCTTGCCGCTCTTCGCCTGGCTAGCCGGCTCTTTCGGAACTAGGCGGAGCACCCAAGCCATCTCATTCGCATTCACATAGAGCAACCCAGTCTCGGGATCGAATGCGGGACCGCCCCATTCCCCGCCGCCATCGAAGCCGGGAAAGATAATGGTGCCTTCACGGCTGGGCGGAACAAACTGCCCGGCGCTGCGCAGCGTTTCAAAACGTTTCATTGCGTCGGCATGCGCCTCTGGAGTCCGGTTCGTCAGTAGGTCGGCAGTGAGAATCTGCCGCGCGAAAGGCGCGGGCAAACTCGGCAGCGGTTGGGAAGCGGCCGTCTTCTCGCCTTCCACATCACTTTGCGGATAATCGCGTGTCGCGATGGGGAACAGGGGCTTGCCGGTTTCACGATCAAATAAATAAACGAATCCGGACTTGGTAATTTGAGCGGCGGCGTCCACTTTGCGCCCGTTGCGCTTCACAGTCACCAGCGCGGGCGGCGTGGGTAGATCGCGGTCCCACAAGTCATGATGGACGGTCTGGTAATGCCACACGCGCTGGCCTGTTTCGGCATTTAGCGCCAATAGCGAGTTTGCAAACAAGGTATCGCCCAGCCGGTTCGCGCCATAGAAATCGAATGCCGCGGAACCCAGCGGCACGAATACGATGCCGCGCTTGGCATCGAGCGTCATGCCCGACCAGTTATTCACTCCGCCAATGTATTGCCAGGCATCCGGCTGCTTCCACGTCTCATAGCCAAACTCACCCGGATGCGGAATGGTGTGAAAAGACCAGCGCAGCTTGCCGGTGCGGACATCATAAGCGCGGATGTCGCCAGGAGCGGCGGGAAGCGTCTCTGGCACGATGCTGCCTACAATCAGCAAATCTTTGTAGACCACGGGCGGGCTGGTGTCCGAGACCGATTGCAGCTCGGGATTGCGGCCCAAATCGCGCCGCAAATCGATCTTTCCTTCGTCTCCGAAACCGGGAACGGGCTGGCCGGTAGCAGCGTCCAGCGCATACATATATTGGCGCGCCGTGACAAAGACTCGCTTAGACCCGCCAGCGCCGTCATCCCAATAGGTCAAGCCGCGATTTCTCATCTTAGTGACGGCCTTGCGCCCCTGGTTCGGATCAAAGCTCCACTTCTCCGCACCGGTTGCCGCATCCAGCGCCACCACTCGCAGTTTCGGCGTGGTCGCATAAAGCACTCCATTCACCACAATGGGACTGCACTCGATCTCAGAGCCGGGAAAAGCGTCGTGTGAATCGTACGTCCAAGCCACCTGCAGCTGCGCCACATTTTTTTTATTGACCTGTTTTAGCGCGGAATAATGAGTGCCGCCCGGATCGCCGCCGTACGTGGACCAGGTTCTATATTCGGGCGATTGAGCAATGGCTAACGCGGTCAATGCAGAAAAGCAAACAAGAGCAACAAATGAACGCATGCTGGAAAGGCGATGCTATCAAATTGAAAAAAGACGAACAGCGGTTAGAGTGAATCTACAAGAAATCTATAAGAGGCTTGTTACCTTTTGTGATAGCTTCAGTCAGTTAGTCAAGAGGAGGAACCTGATGCATAGCAAAATGCGGGTCGCTTTTATGGCAGCATGCAGTGGAATGATTTTGGCGGGCGCTACCGCGGCCTGGCAAAAAGACTTTGCTTCCTGGACAGAAAAAGACGCGCATGCCGTGGTTAGCAACTCGCCGTGGGCAAAGCAAATGGCGATGCCTATCGCCGGACGCCCCGACCAGATCGTGCTTGAGCAGCCGGAAACAGGCGGCGCCGCGCCTTCCGCTTCGCTAGGCAATCCGGCAAACACGACGGCCAACAGCAATGCGGGAACCGCCGAAAACCGCAATGAAGCCAATGGGCCGCGCAACAGCAATACGAAATCGCCGTCGGGAGTAAGTCCTTCCGCCGGCGCTCCTGAGATGCAGCCGGTAGTCACCATTCTTTGGACCAGCGCCGCGCCCGTGCGGTTGGCGCTGCTGAAGCTGCACACGGGCGCAGGCACGCCCACCAGTGAGCAAATTGCGAATGCTTTAAAGCCGCGCCCGAATTACATCATTGCTGTCTCTGGCTTTCCCGCGCCCGAGGGCGGCTCCGATCCAAAATCGTTGGCGGCCGGCGCTTTCCTTGGCGTTCATGGCAAGCCGCCGGTGGTATCCACCGAATCGGATTACCGTAAGATCGGCAATGCAGACGTCTACTTTTTCCGCTTCCCGCGCACCAGCCTCCAAATCGCGCCCACGGATGAACAAGTCGAATTCAGACTGAAGATGGGCAAAGTAGAAATTAAGAAGAAGTTCGACTTGGCCGGCATGAAATATCAAGGCCAGCTCACTTTATAGATATTTCAAGCCGCTTAAACGCGGCGTCCGATAATGGTTTTTATGGAAGACGTTTTGACCATTGCCGGACGCACGTTTCACTCACGCCTGTTCGTGGGCACGGGGAAATATAGAAGCAAGCAACTCATGGCCCGCTGCCATGCTAGTTCAGGTACGCAGATGGTAACGCTGGCGGTCCGGCGCGTCAACTTGACGGACAAAACCAAGGAATCGGAGCTCGATTTTATTGATCGCTCTAAGATTCACATCCTGCCGAACACCGCCGCTTGCTACACGGCCGACGAGGCCATTCGTACGGCTCGTCTGGCGCGTGAGGCCGGATTATCAAACTGGATTAAGCTCGAAGTCATCGGCGATGCACGTACGCTTTTCCCTGATAATGAAGGCCTACTGGAGGCCACGCGCACGCTGGTGAAGGAAGGGTTTGTCGTGCTCCCCTACACAACCGACGACTTGGTAAACGCGCGCAAATTGGTGGATGCGGGCGCCGCGGCGGTGATGCCGCTAGCCGCGCCCATCGGCTCCGGACTTGGGGTTCAAAACGCCGTTAATTTGCGAATCTTGCGGGAAGCGATCACGGATGTTCCGCTGATTGTGGACGCCGGTGTGGGCACGGCTTCCGACGCGGCGATCGCGATGGAAATGGGTTATGACGGATTGCTGTTGAACACCGCCATCTCCGACGCCGAAGATTCCGAACGCATGGCGTTGGCCATGAAGCTGGCCGTCGAAGCTGGACGCCACGCGTTCCTAGCGGGACGCATGCCGAAACGCGAATACGCCGTCGCCAGCAGTCCGCTGGTGGGCAAGATCACCAGTACGAACTAAGGGCTGCCGTTTTGCGGGAGCTTGATACGCTCATGTGATGCACAGAGGCTCCCGGTGAAATACATTCTCGCGCTAGACCAGGGAACTACCAGTTCGCGCGCGATCCTTGTCGGACCTGATGGCAAGGTACGCGGTTCGGCGCAGCGGCCCTTCAAACAAGTTTTTCCAAGACCGGGCTGGGTGGAGCATGACCCGGTGGAAATTTGGTCGTCGCAATTCGGCGTAGCAAACGAAGCGCTTGCTCAAGTAGATGCCGATGCTAAAGACGTGGCCGCCATCGGCATCACCAATCAGCGCGAGACCACTCTCATTTGGGATCGGGAAACCGGCGACCCCATTTACAACGCCATCGTTTGGCAAGACCGGCGCACCGCCGGCTTTTGCGACAAGCTACGCGAAGCAGGCCACGAATCCGGCATTCAACAAAAAACCGGCTTGGTTATTGACGCGTATTTTTCAGCCAGCAAGATTCGCTGGCTGCTCGACAACGTGCCAGGCGCGCGGCAGCGAGCCAAGCGCGGCAGCCTGGCGTTCGGAACAGTGGATAGCTGGCTCATTTGGAAACTAACCGGCGGCAAGCGGCACGTGACCGACGTAACGAACGCGGCGCGCACCATGCTGTTCAATCTGAATACGTTGGCATGGGATGACGAACTGCTGGCTTTGCTCGATATCCCGAAATCGCTGCTTCCGGACGTGGCCAGTTCAAGCGAGGTGATCGGGCACACCAGCGGCGTACTCGAAGGGATACCGATTGCAGGCATAGCCGGAGATCAGCACGCGGCGCTCTTCGGGCAAATGTGCATGCAGCCGGGAATGGTGAAATGCACGTACGGCACGGGCAGTTTCATGCTGTTGAACACCGGCGAAAAGCCCGTGTTCTCAAAAAACAAGCTGCTCACCACCATTGCTTGGCAGATAAAAGGGCATACCTTCTATGCGCTCGAAGGCAGCGTGTTCATCGCGGGCGCGGTGGTACAGTGGCTGCGCGATGAATTGCAGATCATCCGCACGGCGGAAGAGATTGAAGCACTGGCGGCCAGCGTACCAGATACCGGGGGCGTCTATTTCGTTCCAGCGTTCTCCGGCCTGGGCGCGCCGCATTGGGATCAATATGCGCGCGGAACCATTGTTGGTCTTACCCGCGGTTCCAACCGGGCGCATATAGCCCGCGCGGCGTTGGAAGGCATTGCGTTTCAGATTGCCGACATTCTGGATGCCATGGAAACCGATTCGGGTGTACCGCTGAAGGAATTGCGCGTCGACGGCGGCGCGGCGCGGAACAACCTGCTGATGCAGATACAAGCCGATTCCCTGGGAGTGCCGGTGACCCGCCCCGCCAATCCGGAGACTACAGCGTTAGGCGCAGCCTACCTGGCCGGACTAGCAGTGGAATATTGGCCGGATCAAGAAACCATCGCGGGGCAATGGGAAGCGGACCGGCGCTTCGCTCCCTTGGTGAGTCAGGCCGTGCGGATGGAACGCCATGCAATTTGGGTACGCGCACGGGAGCGGGCTAGCAAATGGGACATTTAAGCCATGAGTACAAGCCTCTGGCGCTCTGATGTCCTGCGTAAAATCGGTGAATCCGTTGAATGGGATGTAGTGGTGGTCGGCGGTGGAGCGACGGGTCTGGGAACGGCTGTGGAAGCAGCGTCGCGTGGCTATCGAACGCTATTATTTGAAGCGCAAGATTTCGCCAAATCTACTTCCAGCCGCAGCACCAAGCTGGTGCACGGCGGCGTCCGCTACCTACAACAGGGCAACATCAAGCTGGTGCTGGAAGCATTGCGCGAGCGTGGCCGTATGCTGCATAACGCTCCACATCTGGCGCACCGGCGCGCCTTCGTGATACCGGTTTATGCGTTTTGGGAATTTCCGTTTTATGGAGTGGGCTTAAAAATCTATGACGGGCTAGCGGGTAAAGAAAGCCTGGGGCGCTCGCGCATTCTTTCACGTAAAGAGACCTTGGAGGCTTTGCCTACCGTGCGCCAGCAAGGCTTGCAAGGCGGAGTTCTTTATTATGACGGGCAGTTCGACGATGCGCGTTATGCCATTTCGTTGTTGAGGACGCTCTTTAATCTCGGCGGCACGGCGCTCAACTACGCCAAGGTGACAAGCTTGCTGAAACGCAACGGCGCTGTTTGCGGAGTCATCGCGGGGGACGACGAAACAGGCGCGCGCTTTGAATGTCCGGCGAAACTCGTGGTGAATGCGACAGGTATCTTCAGTGATGATTTACGGCGGATGGACGAACCTGAAACTTCGAAAATTCTGGCTGTGAGCCAAGGGACTCATCTAGTATTGCCTCGTGCATTTCTTCCTGGAGACAGCGCGTTGATGGTTCCCCGTACTTCGGACGGCCGCGTCCTGTTCGCGATTCCCTGGCATGACCGCATCGTGGTGGGCACTACCGACGATCCGGTTCCGAATCCGGAATATGAGCCGCGCGCGCTACCGGACGAGCGCCGTTTTCTGCTGGAACACGTTGAACGCTTTTTATGCAAGCGCCCGGAGCCAAGTGACATTTTGAGCCTGTGGTCTGGGCAGCGGCCATTAGTGAGTAAGACGAACAGCTCCAATACGGCGGCGATTTCTCGCGATCACACGATTCTGATCTCAAACTCGAAGCTGGTCACCGTCACGGGCGGTAAATGGACTACCTACCGCCGGATGGGGCAAGACGTGATCGACCGGGGCGCGCCCCTCGCTGGCTTGCCGGCAACGGAATCCAAAACAGCCGGCTTGCGCTTACATGCGTCGCCGTCGTCCGCATCCGCGTCGTCAAACGAATGGAAGCAGGTCTATGGCGGCGACTTGCCCTTGCTCAACAAACTCATGGATGAAAATGCTGAGTTCGCGCGTCCGCTGCATGACCGGCTGCCGTTCCAACGCGTTGAAGTAGCGTGGGCGGTTCGATACGAGATGGCGCGCCGCGTGGAGGATGTATTGGCCCGGCGCACGCGCGCGTTATTTTTGGATGCGCGCGCCAGCATGGAAGCAGCGCCAGTGGTGGCGCGTATCATGGCTGCTGAACTGGGGAATGACGTTGCCTGGGAATTGCGGCAGGCGGCGGAGTTCGGCGCAATCGCTAAACAATACCAGTGGAATGAATAAAGGGGTGTCTTAAATTAATGCATCTGGATGCAGCCGTTTTAGGCGAGTTTGTGGGGACCATGATTCTGATCCTGCTGGGCAACGGCGTTGTCGGCGGCGTTTTGCTCACCGGATCAAAGGCTGAAAATGCAGGATGGATGGCTATTACGACGGGATGGGGACTCGCGGTTTTTGCGGCCGTCACGGTGGCCATCTCCATAGGCGATTCGGATGCGCATTTGAACCCGGCATTCACGGTTGCCTCAGTAGTGATGACCGGCCATGTGGAACGATTGTGGACCTACATACCGGCACAAATATTGGGAGGCGTAGTGGGCGCGATATTGGTGTGGCTGATGTATTTGCCGCACTGGAAGCCGACTACGGACGCCGCGAAGAAGCTGGCCTGTTTTTCCACCGGACCGGCCATTCGAAGTCCCGGCAGCAATTTTCTAAGTGAATTGATCGGAACGTTTGTATTAGTGCTGGTGGCGTCTTCACTGGCTTCGCGCCGCTTGGCCGCGGGCGGTGTGGCGCCCGGTCTCGGTCCGGTTCTGGTAGGTGCGCTGGTCTGGAGCGTCGGCTTGTCTTTGGGGGGTACCACCGGGTACGCCATCAATCCGGCGCGCGATTTCGGCCCGCGCTTGGCGCATAGCTTTTTGCCGATAGCGGGCAAGGGCACTTCGGATTGGAGCTACGCGTGGGTTCCGGTTCTAGGTCCGGTCACTGGCGCAGTTTTAGCGGCCGTGTTCATCCTTTGCACCGGCATTTGAAATTCGGTAGAGCCATAACCCATCCACCTCTTTATCCGCCATCGGGATTAGGGCTGAAGCAACCTCGGGCGTGGGCTTGCGATCAAAGGCAACATAGGTAATCCCCAGTTCGCGGAGCAGCGGATCTGATGGGGAAAGACGATACAAGATCTGCGCCAATCCAACTAATTCAATACTCGGCTTCGAGCCTGGCGGAAGCGCCACAGCAGTTGTATAACCCAGCCGGTTGGCGATAGCCATGTTCAGATGATTTGCCGAAAACAAAGGGAAAGCATCTAAATTGGGCAGATAAGTAGACGTGGTGTAGACGCGGCAACCGGTGGCGGCGATTAGGCTGGAAGCGGCGTTAGGATCAAAACGGTCGCCCCAATTGGGGTCGGTAAAGACCAGCCATTCCCCTTTGCGCAAATCCGGATGGTGTTGGATGAAGGCGTAAAATTCTGAGGAAGTAATCACGTCCAACCCGCGATGCACCGGGTTCACGGCTCCGAATGCGATTGCTTGCGGGATTACCAGTGCGAGCGCTAGAAGACGCTTGTGCCCGCTAATCATCAACCAGACCAATACCGTAACAATAAGAGCCGCAAAAAAGACCGCGTCATTCTTGAAGAAGTGATCCAAGTGACGGTTGGTAATCTGCAGAATCTTAAATAAGATACCCATCACAAATACGGAGATTAGCGCGGGCTGCCAGTTCCAGGCCTCGCCACGGGGCGCGCGCCAACCTGCCATGCACGTGCACACGAAAGCGATATTGGCCAGGCCCAGCGCCGGTAGACTGCGCGTTCCAAAGGTTCGGGCTACTCCCAATGCAATGCCGTAGGAGGGCGGCAACTTCAGGAGCGCCCAGGCCAGCAGCAACAACGAGCACAGCGCGAAGCCAGCCAAAGCCAGCTTCTGAAAGCGCGAGAGATGCACTCTTTCCCAGCACAACAAAGTGAACGGCGCAAGCCACAGGAAGCCCGATATTTCACAAATGTTGCTATGCAATGCGGGCGGGACGCGCCCATCGTTCACCGACCACTGCAAGAAATTCGAAGGAAGCTGCCAGAGCGGCATAGAACCGGAAACGATTCGATGCCCTGGATAAACGGTGTTCGAAATGCCCGTGATTGCTACCTTTAAGTCGAGGTAGACGAATAAGCCGGTGACGCCTATGATCGCGATGGCCACTGCCCATGCCGCTATTCTGGCCATAGTGGCTTCCCGGACAAAAATCTGCCGGCGCGAAGCGATACACCAGGCGAGAAAAAACAACACAGCCAGCCATACCAGCGGAATGAGGTGCGGAATGTACGCGCAAAGGGCGAAATTAATGGAACACACAGCCGCAGCCAGCGCGACCAGTGCTAGCGCAATTTTGTTCTTGCCTACAGTGAGATAGCAGAACAACACCATGCTCAGGCAGATCATGCCCGTTAATTCAGGGAGAGCGGAAGGCCAGGACCAAGTCCATTGCGTAAATTGCGAAAAGAAATACCACAGGCTTCCGGTAGCAGAGGCTAAAGTAGAGCCGGTCAGCAGCAACAGCCAGGAAAAGACACCCACCGCCAAAAATAGCGCTTTACACTGCCACATAAAAGCAAATGCATAATCGAGCGGCAGCACAAAAAACGGCCAGAACTGCGGCCGGAAAATGGTGGAGAAGTGCCGCACCGGAACGTTCGCCATGAGGGCGACGGAATGGTTTCCCATCTGTGCGTCGTCCATGGCAAAGGCATCGTTGCGAAGGGCCTGATTGAGAATGTCCGGCGTAACAAAGGCCCATTCGTCGGAACGGATAGGACGCGGCGCGCCGACCAATTCTTTCTCCGGCGCTCCATGTCCATAATAAGTGCTCATGGCTCCGATGGACGATCCATTCAAATCGGCCAAGCCTCCGGCGAGGAACAGCGCGAGGCAGACGGCGTAAAACCACATGGCCCAAGCGTCGAACTTGATGAAGCCTGGCGCGGATAGGTGCGCCGCCAGGGCGGCAAATCGCCCATCCACTACGCGGATGCCGTGCCAAACAACTGCCGCGGCCGTTGAAACCTGCCGGCGCAGCAGAAACAATGCCGCAAATAAAGCAAGCAGCAGTGCGTTTCCAATCAGCAACAAACGGCCTTCACCCGGGAGCGGCACGCGCGGCATCCGCACTGGGCCTTTGAGCTTGAAAGTAAGCTGCGGGTCGACCCCTTGCGGGATAGTTGCAACGTCAACCTCCGCGCCATGTATCGCCACGCTCGCGATTTGATTGAGAGGCGCAACGGCAGCGGGTGCAATTGCAAGAACCTCGCGGCCGTCCGGCGCGCGTAGTTCTACGTTGCGAATCACCACCTCGCCGGCCGTTGCAATGGGGTCGAACCGTATATTGCGGATGGTCTTGGCCGGAACGGAAAAAACGAATGCTTGGAAGGAAGTAAGCGAACTTGACTTCACCAGAATCGAACTGGCTTCACCCTCGTTGAAATTTTTCCCGGTGTCGAAAAACACTTCCGCCGAAGAAGGGACCGAGGCGGACATTTCCATCGTCAGATGGTATGGGTTCGGACGGGTGAGAATGTAGCCGTTGAAGGCTAGAACGCACACTAGAAATGCTGCGGCCGTTGCTTTTATCAATAGAACAGTCTACTATCGCGCAGATGGAAATTCACTGCTTATTGTAGCGGCCGATAAAGTGCAAATTACGGCCGAAGATTAAGTTTGCGGGGAAAGGATAAAGCGGAATATCTGTTTTAACAAAGTCTTCGCGAAGCTGAACTGCATTGAATAACTGACGCCACTGCGCGCGGCTTTTGTAGTTGTTGGGAAGCGCCACGCCGTACTGAGCGTTGCCGAACCAATCCATCACGGTCAACGTCTGATGGTCTAAACCGTTCTCGCTGTAGTGATCTTTGATGATGATGCCGCGGCGCGCAATCCGCACGGCCTGAGCCAAAAATTTCTCGGGCTCAGTCATATGGTGCAGGACATCGACAAACATTACGTAATCGAAAGTCTCCGGCGCAAAGGGAATCGTATTTCCGTCGTAGATCTGGCAAGGGATCAAACAGGTCTTCCGCGCCAAAACGTCAATGCCGGTAAAAGAACGCCCGGGACTTAGCTGCTGAAGGTTATGAGAGATGATCCCGTTTCCGCAGCCAACGTCCAAAATGGCCGCCGAACGAGGGACCACGCTGTCCAGCGAGCTGGTCAGTTTCTGAATACGCCTCGACGACACCAGCTTATTGTGTACTTCTTGGTGCGCTACCGTGCTAATTGACAATCAAACCCCGAGCCCCAATTTTATCTAACTACGGAAAAAGCCCGGCGGAACTTTCCCGCCGGGCTTCCTTACTTTACTAAAGCGACAGCTATTCGCTCTTTTCGGGCGCGCCAGCCTTTAGCTTCTCGCGTTGTTCCTTCAAGATCGCTTTGCGGCTGAGCTTGATTTTGTTGCCTTCGAGCGCCAGTACCTTGACCAGAATCTGATCGCCTTCGTTCAACTCATCGCGCACATTCTTAATGCGGCTCTCGGAAATTTCGCTGATATGCAGCAGTCCATCGGTGCCGGGGAAGATTTCGACAAACGCTCCGAAATCGGCGATGCGAACAACTTTGCCTAAGTAGGTCTTATTCACTTCCGCCACGGCCGCAATGTCGCTCACCATTTGCATCGCCTTCTTGGCCGAAACACCGTCAGAAGCAAAAATGTTCACAGTGCCGTCGTCCGTCACATCGATCTTGACGCCGGTTTGTTCGATGATGCCCTTGATTACCTTGCCGCCGGGTCCGATCAGTTCGCGGATTTTATCGGTGGGAATCTGCACGGTGTAGATTCGCGGCGCGTATTGCGATAGCTCCTGGCGCGGCTTGTCGATAGTGGCGATCATGATGTCGAGGATGGAGAGGCGCCCTTTACGAGCCTGCTCCAACGCTTCTTTCATGATTTGCGTGGTGACGTTCGGCACCTTGATGTCCATCTGCAGAGCCGTGATGCCGGCCTTGGTGCCCGCCACCTTGAAATCCATGTCGCCGTAGTGATCTTCGGCGCCCGCGATGTCGGTCAAAACCGCATACGCGTCGCCTTCGAGCACCAAACCCATAGCAATGCCGGCTACCGCGGAAGCCACCGGCACGCCGGCGTCCATCATCGATAACGTGCCGCCGCAAACGCTGGCCATGGAGCTGGAACCATTCGATTCCAGAATGTCGCTGACCACGCGTAAGGTATAGGGAAAGCTCTTTTCGTCAGGAATGACCGCCGTCAAAGCACGCTCAGCCAGTGCGCCGTGTCCAATTTCGCGGCGGCCCGGCCCACGCATAAACCCAACTTCACCAACGCTAAACGGCGGGAAATTATAGTGAAGCATGAAGCGCTTCGACGTTTCCGCGACGTCGAACATCTCAATGCGCTGTTCGTCATCTTTGTTGCCCAGCGTGGTGGTCACCAGGGCCTGCGTTTCGCCACGGGTGAAGATGGCCGACCCGTGCGTGCGCGGCAGAACGCCGACTTCGCAAGTGATCTTACGAATCTCATCGAAAGCGCGCCCATCGGGACGGCGGCGGTCTTTCAACATCTCATCGCGGAAAATGGTTTCTTTCAGGCTATCGAAAACCTTCTTGGCTTCAAGTTGCTGCGCCTCTTCGGTGAATAACGCGATGGCTTTGGCTTTCGCCGCATCAATCCGGCTATAGCTTTCCAGCTTGCCGTATTTCTGGGTGTTCAAAGCATCGCTCAATTCGCCGCGCACTTCGGCGGAAATCTTCGCGAGCATCTCTTGATTAACGACTGGCGGATTGTATTCACGCTTGGTTTTGCCAGCCAACTTCACGAGTTCACGAATGCCGGCGGCAATCTTTTTACAGCAATCGTGACCGAACTCGATCGCGTCCAGAACTTCGGCTTCAGTCGCTTCGTTAGCGCCTGCCTCCACCATAACGATGCCTTCGTCGGTGCCGGCAACGACGATGCCGAGCTTGGCGGTCTTGGTCTCTTCGTAAGTGGGATTCGCTTGATAGACGCCATTAATCAGGCCGACGCGAACACCGGCCAAAACATGATGAAAGGGAATATCAGAAATAGCGAGAGCCGCGCCCGCGCCGATAATAGCCAAAACGCTGGGATCGCGCTGTGGATCGGCCGAAAGCACCATTGCGATGATCTGCGTCTCGCAACCAAAGCCTTCGGGAAACAACGGACGAATAGGCCGGTCTATCAGCCGGCTGGTGAGAACTTCTTTCTCCGAAAGACGTCCTTCTCTTTTAATGAATCCGCCCGGGAACTTGCCCGCGGCGTAAGTGTACTCACGGTAATCTACCGTGAGCGGGAAGAAATTGGCGCCCGGCTTAGGCTGCGCATTGGCGCAGGCGCTGACCAGCACTACCGAATCTCCCGAACGGACGACAACAGACCCATTGGCCTGTTTGGCAATCTTACCGGTCTCAATCGAGACCTTCGACCCATGTAGGTCGATTTCAACTATGTGTGACATGAATTAACCCCGCTGCGCCTCCGCGCAGATAACTTTCTTGCACGCTTGACCGGAAACATCCGGGGCGCGCGAATCAAGTCCGGGACTAAGTGAGGACTTAGAGCTGTGGGAACCGCTTACTGAAGCGGCCGTGCGCGAAGGACTGTACGAGTTTTGGCTACTGGGCTGACCCGCACCCGCGCTGCCTTGAGACCGTTCTAACGCCGGATGCCGAGACTCTGAATCAGGGTCTTGTAACGTTCTGGACTGCGATCTTTCAGATATTTGAGCAATTTCCGGCGACGGGATACCATCGTCAGCATGCCGCGCCTCGAATGATGATCTTTGTGATGCGCCTTAAAATGCTCATTCAGTTGCAAAATACGCTGACTCAGAAGAGCAACCTGAACCTCTGGCGACCCGGAATCCGATTTATGCGTCCGGTACTTATCAATTACTTCCGACTTTTGTTCAACCGCCAGGGCCATGCTAGAAACGATACTCCTCGTCTTTTACTTAATCTCGAATTTATACTCCTAGATGTTAACACACGTTTCACATCCGGACATGAATTGCCGGCGTGCAATGGTGCATCAGGGCTGTATAAATTGTTTTAGACAGATTTTGCTGGCAGATTCATTCCGCAAGCTGCCGTCTAAAGCAAACTCTAACGATAGCGCAAGGCTGCCACACCGATCAAGAGCGCGGCACAGATGTTGCGATGTTGCACATTAAATATGGACGTGGAAGACGCCGTGCGGATTGAGAGCCTGGGCCTTATGCTCGCAGTCGTGACTTTTACGGTGTAAACCCGCAGCCTCGTAAATGTTCGCAGCCTTGGTGAAGATGCCGGCGTCTTGTACGCCCGATTCCAGAGCGTGAGTGATCTTGCTGGCGGCTTCGGCAAATTTCCCGTTGAGGTAGAGGGCCCCGGCAAAGGCGGATTGGGTGGCAAAGTTTTCACGCAACGCCAGATCCATCGACGCCCATTTCAGACATTCCTCCGGATTGGGGCGGGCGGTTGCGTAGAACTCGACCAAGTGATGATAGTAATGAACCTCACCCCGTCGCGCTGACTTCAAGTAGGTGGCGAGCGCTTCATCGAAGAAACTTCCAGCCTTGGCCGGCTCTCCGCGCTTCTCATAGAGTTCTCCCATCTTCTGGAGAAGCTCAGGCTTCCTTACGCGCTTTAGAACCGCTTCGTAGATAGCCAGTGCGCCTGATGGGTCGCCCTGCGCCACGCGAAGATCGCCGATGTGTTCTTGGATCAGCCAGAATCCCGAGTACGCCTTGTCCGCGCGTGAAAAATGTTCCATGGCCTGCTCATGTTCGCCGCGCATCGCGCGGGATAGGCCGCGCTGCACTTCAACCCAGGCGTAGGATCTCATTTCCTTGACAGTCAGCTCATCTTCGGCCTCAAGATAGAGCCGATCAGCCGCGGCGAAATCGCCCATCTTGAGCCGCATGTGCGCGAGGCGGGCCAGATTGTCCCAGGTGCGGTCTTCTTCGATCAGTGACTCAATGGCTTTCTGGGCTTCGTTGTAGCGGCCGGATTGAAAATCAATATCGGCGTGTAAGCTCCGGCCTTCGGCACGGCCGCTGAGAGCCGGGGCCATGCACAGCGCCCGCCGTGTTTCCATCAACCTGTGCAGCTTAAAATTGAGATTCGCTTTGAGGAGACACAGATCTTCGGCCGGCCCTAACTGTTCGATTGCCTGATCAATAGCGGACTCAATCGGACCGAGCTCGTCGAGCTGGCCATTCATGGACACGCGCTGGTAGAGGCGATATAAGTATTTGGTTACGGTTTCGCTTTGGACCGGGGAAACAAACGCTGCCGGCGCGAGTTCCGCAATGTCTTTTTCGATGCGCTCCAACTCCGCATCGTAGTCCGCTAACTTGACGAGCGTCATTCCCATGGCGGCGCGATGTAAGGAAACTCTTTGAGAAATTCTTTGTCGTTCTTCAGAGGGTTCGGTGGCGTCTTGGGCTCAATGGGCGCGGCATCCCACAAGGCCTGGTCATTCAACAAGTCGATATTGTATTTCTTGCCATTGAATTCGGCGGTCATGTCCAGAAACATGGAGAGGAAACGAGTGGCGACCTGGTCTTCCAAGCGTCTTCCAAACGGCCACGTTCCGGTTGTGTCCATATCGATGGCGCAGACGTTCGGGATGAAAATCTCGAACGGGCGTCGAAGAGGGATGGGCAAGCCCTTGGGGTTCCAGGAATCATCCGGCATGTTTAAAGGCTGAAAGAGAGTCTTGGCTACGCGCGGAAACGCTTCCACCGCCAGATTGTAGGTCTTGTGCACGGAGACCGGAGAGTTGTCATGATTGAACGAGGTCTTCAGGCCAAGAGCACTAATTGACGGTCCAAAACCCCACCCTAGATGGGCCAGGCGCTTGATGAACTGCGGCGCGAGCCAGAAGTTGTTTGCACCTAATTGGCGGTTGTTCTCACGTTCGCTGAGCGCTGCGTCCGCGAAAGGCTGGCCATCGGTATCCACCAACTTATATTGCTTGAGCTCGTCGTCAAGCTTGGACGAATCAAGCAGCGCCCACGGATGTTCCAGCAGCACCGGATGATCCGGGATCCCTTCTACCTTATTTGCAGCCTTCCGAACCCAACTTTCTCCCCACATGTTGACGATGCGGTCTTCGGCCGGCGCTTTGGTGAGAAACTCAATCGGAACCTCCAGAATAATGGCATTGATATTCTTGCCGGCCTGCGCATCTTTACCGCTATAGACAAACCGGAAGTTACCATTCTCATCTTTTTTGAATTTGTCTCCACTCCAGGTATAGGGCCCTGGGGGGAGGTTCTTTTTCACGCCGCGGCCCAGCAACGGCTCGGCCGGATCGTAATTGAAAAGATGGTTTCCCTCTAACTCCAGCAGCGTTTTCGGGATGGGCAATTCCCGCAAATCCGTCATCGTATGCGGGACGTGATAGAACTGCGGGGCGTAGTTGATGGACCGGAAAAAACCCGTCAAGTCATTGAAGAACGCATCATCGCGTCCACCGATAAATACTTTTAGCGAGTGGCCGTCGGGTGTGGGAACATCATGAACTTTGTTGGTCTCGAGAACGGTTGAAAAGCTACCAGCGCCTGGAAAATCAAAAAACCTGACCACCGCGCGTTGTTGTTCATCGACGTGCACGCGGATTTCCGATGTCTTCAGGTTGCCCAGATATTTTTCTTTAATGGCATCCACGTAAGTAAGCAGCGCTTCCAGCGTATAGCGATCTCCGTCTTTCCAGGCGGCGCGCGGCGACGCGTGAATCTGAATGCGATAGAGCAAATCGCCATCCAGAATACCCGCTTTCGGAACGGCGGCAAACGTCAATGCGATTACTACTTTTTCACCGCGGGACTTGTCGTCGCTCGGATATCCGAATAAGTCATAAAGGTCCGCGGCGCTTACATCGACGTCGGAGAAAATCGAATTAACCGCATTCGGGTCATTATGATCAGCCACTCCTCACCCCGTTTTCTGGTCCTGATTTGACTTAGTGTTGCTAATTGCGAGATCGTTTCATTCGCGCAAACTGAATGAGACTGTATCAACATCATGGAATGTCTGTCAACGCCGAACATAGGCGAGTGATACGATCTTGGCAAGAGATATCCAGCGATGCCTGGCGATCCTTTCTTAGGAGGCGCGTCGAACGACTCCTTAAAATCAGCTTCCGACGTAACCACTGCCGGATCAGTATTTTTGGCAAACCACTGCATTTACTCTTGACACAGTTGACGGCATGCGTCAGACTTTCTTCAAAATGCTACCGGTAGTTTGTCCGGCAAGCCGAATAGCAACGACCTAGAAGCCGGACCACCAAGGGGGTAGTTCCATGCGTTACTTCGACAGGCATTCGACGAGCATGGCGCTGGTTGGGGTAAGTTTCATCATTTTGCTGGCCAGTTGTAAGCACGAGCCACGACCAGGAACCGTACAGGACGAAGCGATGCGCGCGGGCCGCGATGCAAAGTCATTTCCAGCAGCCGATGAAGACTATTTTCACGACATGGACGGCGGCGCGCCACTTACCGCGGATGAAATAAAGGGCAGAAACACCTGGATTATCTGGACGGGCGGCAACGATAAATTTTGGGGCACCATCGGTCTGGATAGCTTCGGGGCTTTAGATTTTTTAAAGACCGTTTCATCGCATCCTAGCCTCAAATTCAGCAGAGACAATCGCTGGACGTGGCTTGGACTGCTGAATGAGCCTTGTTTCGAAAAGCCGGTTGGACCAGATCCGAACCGTTACGGGTTGTGGCTGGATAAACGCCGTGCGGATTGTCCGGCTGATCCGTTCGAAAACAAAACGAAATACCCAGGCGTCAAAATCGGCGCTCGCGGGAACAACCTGCCGGCGGCATCTTTCTACGGTTACGCGACGGGTATCGTGGGCATGCGCCTGTTTCCCAACCCCGACTTTGACGAAGCCGCGGCTAAAAAGTGGGACGCGAATCGCTACTACACCGACCCGGCGTATTACCGGGACAAAAAGTTGATCCGGCCCTATCGCGTCGGCATGTCTTGCGGATTTTGCCACGTAGGCCCCAATCCGGAAAAGCCACCGAGCGACCCGGAAAATCCGAAGTGGGAAAACCTCAGCTCAAACGTCGGCGCGCAGTATTTTTGGATCGACCGGATATTTGATTGGGATAACGATCCGTCGAGCTTCGTGTTCCAGTTGTTTCATACCTCGCGACCTGGATCGCTGGACACCTCCCTGGTATCAACGGACAACATCAATAATCCGCGGACCATGAATGCGATCTATAGCTTGCTTCCACGAATGCATCAGGCGCTACGCTTCGGGAAAGAGACGATCGCGGGCGGCGGTCTGAATAATAAGCAATTTCAGAACTACCCCGCAACTTCATCGCTTTCACAATTCTTCGAGCCACCATCGACGGTTTATTCGCCTCGCGTTTTGAAGGATGGTTCCGATTCCGTGGGCGCTCTTGGCGCGCTCAACCGTGTTTATCTGAACATTGGCTTGTTCAGTGAAGAATGGCTGCTGCACTTCAATCCGCTGCTTGGAGGAAAGCAGACGTCGCCCATGGAGATTGCGGTTGCAGAACGCGATTCCACCTATTGGCGCGCCACCGAAGACCAGACGCCTGACATGGCGCTCTTCTTTCTCAAGAGCACTGATCCCCACAAACTGGAAAAGGCGCCCGGCGGATCTAATTATCTTTCGAAAAGCGCATCTACTTTGAATCGCGGCAAGATTGTGTTTGCGGAAACCTGTGCGCGATGCCACTCCAGCAAACTGCCGGCTCCGGCGCCTGGATTGGATCCGGGCGGATGTTCAGGCAAGGATTACCTGACCTGTTGGAACAAGTATTGGGCTTGGACGAAAACGGAAGATTTCAAATCGAAGATGCGATCTATCGTGACTTCGGCAGACTTCCTGGATGGAAACTATCTTTCGGCCGAATTCCGTGTTCCCGTCACATTGCTGCAAACGAATGCTTGCAGTCCGCTAGCTACAAATGCAATCAGGGATAACATCTGGGATAACTTTTCCTCCGAGACTTATAAGAGTTTGCCTTCGGTGGGAAGCATCACGGTCTATAACCCTATGACCGGCGATCCCAAGGAATTCCGCATGCCGGGCGGCGGACGCGGATTCACGCGCCCCGCATCCCTGATCAGCTTATGGTCGAGCGCGCCTTTCCTTCTGAACAACAGCGTGGGTAAATTCAATGCGCTGCCGTCCGTGGAGCAGCGCATGGATTCGTTTCAGGATTCGATTCAAAAGATGCTTTGGCCCGAAAAACGCAAAAAGGATAGCGTTCTCGGCGACAAGGTTCCCGGAGTGATCGATCGCACAACCACGCAATCGTATCTGCGCGTGCCGATCGGCTACGTGCCTGACAACTTGAAGCCAGTGCTCGGATGGGGGCAGCGAATCTTTCCGAACCTATATGGCAGCGACGGCATTGAAATCGGACCCATCCCCACTGGTACGCCCGTGGGATTGCTCACCAATCTGGATCTGCTACCTGATGGCGCCGATCTCGCCGGCAAGATAGACCATGATGCCAAAGTGCTCAACCTGGTAATCAAAATCAAGCACGACCTAGCCAATCTGCCACACAATGCCAGCGATGAGCAGGCTCGCAAAGTGCTGATGAATCTGGTTGACCCGTTGATGGCGCTGAGTAAGTGTCCCGATTATGTCGTGAATCGCGGCCACTATTTCGGGACCAGCTATCTGAAAGAGGAATCGCCGCTTTCGGACAATGACAAACTGGCGCTAATCGAGTTCCTGAAGACATTCTAAGGACTCTATTGAGGATAGGATGAGCACTGCTGATTTTGACTACATTGTTGTAGGCTCAGGCGCGGGGGGAGGACCACTCGCGGCGAATCTTGCAAAGACCGGGTTCAGTGTCCTATTGCTCGAAGCGGGCGGCGACCCTTGCTCGGTGGACGACATGGGACGTTGGATGTACGAAGTGCCGATTTTCCATGGCCTTTCCACCGAATACCAGGAATGCGCCTGGGACTACTTTGTGCGGCATTACTCCGACACGGAACAACAGAAAAAAGATCAGAAATACGTGGCTGCTAAAGATGGAGTTTGGTATCCACGAGCCGGCACACTAGGTGGCTGCACCGCGCATAACGCCATGATCACCGTGCTTGCCCAGGCGAGCGATTGGAATGGCATTGCAGAGGTTACAGGCGATGTAAGTTGGCGCGCGGAAAATATGCGGCAGTATTTCGCACGCCTCGAAAACTGTAAGTATGTTCCCAATCCTGATTCAGTCAAAGGTGAAATTGAGGGCGTACTTTCTTCGGTCGGCAGCCTACTGCAGGGCGATAAGGACTGGCGCGACTGGTCGCATGGTCACGGCTTTGACGGCTGGCTGTCCACCTCAGAAGCGGATCCGGCGCTGGCGCTGCGCGATCCGGCAATCATCGCCACGCTCCTGGGAGGCGTAAAACAAGCCATTCTGGAGCATATCGGCGATCCATTGGTCCGGTTCGACACACGCTTCGATCCAAACGATTCGCGCAATTCGACGGACAGCCCGGAGGGTTTGGCTTTCACTCCGCTTGCCGTTGAGAAAGGCAAGCGTAACGGCCCTAGGGAGTACCTGCTGCGCACGCAGAAGAACTTCCCAGATAAGTTAACGATCCTGCAAGGCGCGCTGGTCACGCGGGTCCTTTTTGAGGGGACGCAAGCGTTAGGAGTCGAATATTTGGAGGGGCGGCATTTGTACGGAGCCGATCCGCAAGCGGTGAAAGACCGATCTTCCGCGCCTCGCCGGGAAGTCCACGCGAAACGGGAAGTGATCCTTGCCGCCGGCGCATTTAATAGTCCGCAGCTACTCAAACTATCCGGCATTGGCCCGCGCGCGGAGCTATCCAGTTTTGGTATTCCCGTGGTTGTGGATCTGCCGGGCGTGGGCGAGAATCTGCAGGACCGGTATGAAATTGGAGTTGTCTCCGAATTTGCTGGAAATTTCAAATTGTTGAATAACGCCACGTTTGCCCCACCGTCGCTGGGCGCTGATCCGGATGCTTATTTCAAAGAGTGGCAAACGGGAAAAGGGATCTACGCCTCAAATGGCGCATTGATCGGGATTGTTAAGCGCTCGATGCCGGACAAAAAAGACCCGGACCTTTACATTTTCGGGCTGCCTGGTTATTTCAGAGGCTACGTGCCCGGGTATTCGAAAGAATTTGAACGCTTTCACAACCGCTTTACCTGGGCCATTCTAAAGGCCCGCACGAACAACGTTGCCGGACGCGTGGCGCTGCGTTCGAAAAATCCCTGGGACGTGCCGGATATCCAATTTCACTACTTTGCCGAGGGAAATGACAAAGGCGGCGAGGACCTGGAAGCGGTACTAAAAGGCGTCAAATTTGTTCGCGACATGAATACACGTTTGCGGAGGCTGGGATTGATCGCGAACGAAGTAGTTCCAGGACCCGGCTATCAAACCGACGAAGAAACTCGTGAGTTCATCCGTAACGAAGCTTGGGGCCATCATGCCTCTTGCTCAAACAAGATCGGCGCGGATAACGACCCATCCGCCGTGCTTGACAGCCGTTTTCGGGTGCGCGGGACCGGCGGACTGCGCGTCGTGGATGCGTCAGTGTTTCCGCGAATCCCCGGATATTTCATCGTCAGCGCTGTTTATATGATCAGCGAAAAGGCAACCGATGTGATTATTGAAGACGCGGAGCAATCTTCCGGAGCTGTTATGAGCCAAGGGGCCTCGTATTGATCGCGCCGAGAGAACTGGGCAGCAAAAAAAGCGCAATTATTTAGCGGGAATTGGTCGGGGCGAGAGGATTCGAACCTCCGGCCTCCTGGTCCCGAACCAGGCGCTCTACCAGGCTGAGCCACGCCCCGAACAGTATTTAGTCTAGCAAGCGGAAAAGATCGGGAC
>DASXGT010000067.1:0-70898 GCA_036488895.1 Bryobacteraceae bacterium
GCCGTAGCGCCCAAATTTCTGCAAAAGGTTATTGCCGCAATTCGGACACTTCTCTTCGAGCTTTACGTCTTTGCGCTGTTCGCCGCCGATCTGTTTGGTGGTCTTGCATTCGGGGTAGCCGGAGCAGGCGAAGAACGTGCCGAAGCGTCCCTTCTTGAGCACCATTGGACGGCCGCAATTTTCGCAGTATTCCGTCTCGTCCTGCTCACCCAGATCAGCCTTGTCCACATCGGGCAGATCCACCGTCAGTTCACGAGTGTTGGTGCATTCCGGATAGCCTGTGCAGGCAATGAAGCTACCGTGCTTGCCCCACTTGATCACCATGGGCTTGCCGCATTTATCGCAGAGAAGGTCGGTCGGCTTCTCCATGCGCTTGATGTCGGTCATCGTGCGCCCGGCGTGCTCCAGGTCCTTTTCGAACCGGGCATAGAAGTCGGCCATGACGATGCGCCATTCCACTTTGCCTTCTTCGATCTCGTCCAGTTCGGCTTCCATACGGGCCGTGTAAGTCACGGCGAAGAGATCGTTGAAGCTTTCAAGCAGCAGGTCAGTTACTACCATGCCGAGCTCGGTGGGCGTAAATTTGCCGCCCTCTTTTTTGACGTATTCGCGGTCCTGAATAGTCGAAAGAATCGAAGCGTAGGTAGATGGACGGCCCACCCCATCCGATTCCAACTTCTTCACCAGCGTCGCTTCGTTGTAGCGGGGCGGCGGCTCGGTGAAATGCTGTTCCGGAAGAATTTCCTTGAAGCGCAATTCTTCGCCTTCAGTCACGGCGGGCAGCTTATGCTTCAGGTCCTCATCGTCTTCGTCTTTTTGATCTTTGCCTTCTTCGTAAACCTTGAGGAACCCTTCGAACTTGAGCACGCTGCCGGTAGCGCGGAAGGTATAAGCGGTCTTGCTCAGGCCGGTAGCATTGATGTCAATGGTAGTTTGATCGAACAGCGCCGGATTCATTTGCGAAGCCATGAAGCGCATCCAAATCAACCGGTAGACTTTCAATTCGTCTTCAGCTAGATACTTTTCTAGCGATTCGGGCGTCCGCAGCACGGATGTGGGACGGATAGCTTCGTGCGCATCCTGCGCATCTTTTTTGGTCTTGTAAACGTTCGGCGAAGGCGGGAGGAAGTTCGCGCCGTATTTTTCAGCGACGTAGCCGCGCACTTCATTTAGCGCGTCTTCGGAAACGCGCACGGAGTCGGTACGCATATAGGTGATCAAACCTACCGCGCCCTCTTCGCCCATTTCCTTACCTTCGTACAAACCCTGCGCCAGCATCATGGTACGCTTCACGCTGAAACGCAGCTTGCGCGAGGATTCCTGCTGCAGCGTGGAAGTGATGAACGGCGGAACCGGATTACGCTTCTTCTCGCGCGTGGCGACGGATTTGACAATGTACTTTGCGCCTTCGAGGTCATCGGTGATGCCCTTGGCGGTAGCTTCATTGCCAATTTCTATGGATTCATCGGCCTTCTTGTTGAGGCGCGCGGTGAGTACCGGCGCTTTCTTGGCGTTGAGTGCGACGTCAATGGTCCAATACTCGTCTTTTTGAAACGCGCGGATTTCGCGTTCGCGTTCCACTACCAGGCGAAGCGCGACAGTCTGCACACGGCCGGCGGAGAGCCCGCGGCGCACTTTATCCCACAGCAACGGAGAGATTTTATAGCCAACTAACCGGTCCAGCACTCGGCGCGCTTGCTGCGCTTCCACCAAGTGCACGTTCACCGAGAGCGGCTTATCGAATGCCTTTTTCACGGCCGACGCCGTGATTTCATTGAACATTACGCGGAAGATCGCTGGCTTTCCGGGTTTTTTCGGTTCCAGCTCTTCCTGCAAGTGAAAACAAATCGCTTCGCCTTCGCGATCCGGATCGGCCGCGAGATAGATCGAATCGACGCCTTTAGCCGCCTGTTTCAGCTCGGCGATGAGCTTTTTCTTGCCTTCGATAATTTCGTATTTAGGCGTGAAATCATGTTCCACGTCGACCGCGAGATCTTTTTTAGGGAGATCTTTAACGTGGCCCAACGAGGCCTTCACGATAAAGTCCTTGCCTAGATACTTCCCTATAGTTTTCGCCTTCGCTGGGGATTCAACGATGACGAGAGATTTTGCCATTTGCGTTTTCTAACCTGTGGTCGCTACTCTTTTACCACACCTTGACGAAGTTTTTTCCGGGGAGCTGTCGAATCTGCCCGGCCATTTCCAAATCGAACAGGGCGCTGAGCAACTCAGATGAGGAGATTCCTTCAAAAGATTCAAGCAGAGAGTCAAGTTGTTGAGGCGTATCGACTTGGAGCGTGTTCAATACTCTTCGCGCCAGGGCTCGTTGCGGCTCCTCGAAGGTCTTTTCAGCGCCTTCCGGGGTGCTCTCTATGCCCTCCTGCAAGATTTTTTGCTGGGCGTTCAACACCAGCTCCCGGCGTACCGCGACTGGCAGTTCGTTGGTGACGTCCGTCCATTCCTGCACCAGCTTGGCGCTTCCTTCCTTAATAAGGAGGTTCGGCCCCCAGCTCATTTTGGACGTAATATTACCGGGAACAGCGAACACTTCCCTACCCTGGTCAATGGCCAGCTTGGCCGTGATGGCGGAGCCGCTATATTGTGCGCCTTCAACGATCACAACCCCGATGGAAAGACCGCTGACGATGCGATTGCGAATCGGAAAATTCTGCGGATATGCCGGGGCGCCCATGGGAAATTCCGAGAGCAGCAGCCCCTTTTTCGCAATATCGTCATAGAGTTTGCGGTTATTGGCCGGGTATAAGACATCCACGCCGCATCCCAAGACCGCAACGGTATCCCCATTTTCCTTCAGCGCGGCTTGGTGGGCGGCCGAGTCAATCCCGCGAGCCATACCGCTCACGATCGTGAGTCCCGCCCGCGCCAGATCGCCGCTGAGACGCTCAGCCGCCGCCATACCGTACGGCGTGGGACGCCGCGTGCCAACTACCGCAATGCCATGGCACGTCATCAACTTGCAATTACCAATGGCGAACAGCAACAGCGGCGGATCGTAAATTTCGCGTAGACGGGCCGGATAAGCCGGATCCTGAATGGAAATGAGCTGAGCGCCTGTCTCCATCAGCTTTTGCTGCTGGTCGACTGCGTCGTCAAAAGAACAGCCTGAGGCGACATTGCGCGCCTGCGCGGGGCTGAGTCCTGCAGCTTCGAGCTCTGACGCCGAAGCCCGGAAAATCGCCCGCGGCGACTTGAGTTTCGTCAGCACCTTCAGCGTGCCCACGGTTCCTAATCCCGGAACCATGCGCAAAGCTAACCAATGCAAAATATCTTCATTGGAACCGGCTGGTTGATTCACCAGGCCATGACGCGGCATGTTTGCGGCTGTGGACACGCCAAATAGGTGGGCCGAAGGCGGGCGACTTCTCATCTGAGACAGTAGTGGTTGAAATACCTAGTCCATTTTTATGCGAATTTCTAGTGCGTCCACCGCACTTCCGCCCCACTACTATCCGCAACACATCCTGGTAGACCGTTTTCGTAAATATTGGGGGCAGCGGCTGGAGCGGTTCAGCGTGCTTGAAAAGCTCCATGCCGCCACGCAGGTAGATGGACGCTACCTGGCGCTGCCGCTCGAATCCTACCCCCTTGCAACGTTCGGAGAAGCCAATAACCACTGGATCGCGGCAACTCTCGACCTTGGCCAGCAGACGGTGTCGGCCGCGATGAGCGCCGCGGGCATCCAGCCGGGAGATATCGGCGCCTTCTTTTTTGTTTCCGTCACCGGGGTGGCGAGCCCGTCCATCGAGGGCCGGCTGATCAACAAAATGGGGCTGAGCCAAAACATGAAGCGCATACCCATTTTCGGTTTGGGCTGCGTGGCGGGCGCTGCGGGCATTGCGCGCGCGGCGGATTACGTCAAAGCCTACCCGAAACAGGCGTGCCTTCTGCTGTCAGTGGAACTCTGCTCGTTGACCATCCAACAGGATGACCTTTCGGCGGCCAATCTGGTCAGTTCCGGATTGTTCGGCGACGGGGCGGCGGCTGTAGTGGTTTCTGGCGCCGAATGCGCCAATCGGAATGGACCGGAAATAGTGGCCACCCGCTCCACGTTTTATCCAAACACCGAAGACACCATGGGCTGGGATATTTCCGAAAAGGGATTCCGCATCGTTTTGTCGCGCGACGTGCCGGACGTGATCTTAAAAAACCTGGGGCGTGACGCCGACGGATTTTTGTCCGATCATGGATTACAGCGGAGTGACATTAAGAATTGGGTGATTCACACCGGCGGACCGAAAGTCTTGGATGCAACCGAGGCCGCGTTGCGCCTCCCCAAGGGCGCTTTGGATATTTCGCGCGAATGTTTGCGGCGCACCGGAAATCTCTCCTCCGCCTCTGTTTTGTTTGTTTTGGAAGAAACCATGAAAAACCGGCGTCCGGAGCCCGGAACTTGGGGCATACTGGCAGCTATGGGGCCGGGCTTTTGCTCGGAACTTGTGCTTTTGAAATGGTAGTTGTCGAAACCGGCGGCTGAGAGAGCCGCGTCTAATAAGGAGCACGCGCGGCTAAATTACCGCGCTAGACACCTTTCATGATCAAACTTATTGTCTCAGCAGCCATGCTGGCTTCCTTGGCGGCAGCACAATATCCAGGTCAGTATCCGCCCGGTCAGTATCCGCCCGGTCAATATCCACCCGGCCAGGGCGGCCAATATCCTCCAGGTCAATATCCGCCTGGGCAGGGTCCAATTCCGGGCAGCGGCGGAGGCATCTCCATACCGCACCGCGATAAGAAAAAAAATCAAAAGCAGAAAGAAGCTGAAAACGCCGCGCCGACATTCTCGGCTCAAGGCTATACGCTTTCGAGCGACGATAAAAAACTGGTCATTGGCACCGAAGATGGCCGCACCATCACCATGACGGTGACGCCGAAGACCACCTATTCGCGTTCCGGCGCTGATATTTCCAGCAGCAAGATCATTCCGCGCACAACCGTAAAAATTGACGCGATTGAGGACGATGAATCTTTCCTGACCGTGACCAAAGTGGAGCTACTGAAAGATGCGCCGCCGGAGGAAGAGCGGCCACGAGGGCCGGCCACCGCAGCGGTGAAACCGCTGTCGCCCGCTGAGATCGCGGCCGAACGCCCGGATTCGCTGTCTATGCGTCCGGAGCCGCCGAATCTGGGTCAAGCTCCCGACGATCCGAACAAGCCCGTTTTACGCCGCGGCATCCCCAAGAAGAAGGATTCGGACGACGATTCCAGCACCACCACGACCACGACAGTAGCGAAGAATAAGCCCCCGGCGGCCCCAGCGCCTAAAAAGGAAGACCCGACGGACTTCGTCATAGGCGGAGAAACCGCTGCCTCCAAGCCGCCCGCCTCCGCGGCGAACGCCTTAATTGAGAAAACCAAGGAATGGGCTCAGACCTTCACCCAAGGCTTGCCCAATTTTCTCTGCCAGCAGATGACCACGCGCTATATGGAGCGCTCAAAATCAGAAGGCTGGACAGCCATGGATGTGGTGACCGCCAAAGTGGTTTACGAGGATGGCCACGAAAACTATAAAGAAATCACGGTCGGCGGTAAACGTACCGACAAAAGCATGATGGATTTGGGTGGCAGCACGTCCACAGGAGAATTTGCCACTATTTTGATGAGCCTATTCTCGGGACGCGCCACTTTCAAATTTTTCGAGTCGACTTCGGTCTCCGGTTCCCCAGCGTCTATTTACGACTTCAAAGTGACGCTGCCTAATTCCGACTGGACGATTACGGTCGGTGGACAATCGCTGCGGCCGGCCTACAGCGGCAGCGTCTGGATCGATAAAGCGTCGGCCCAGGTACGGCGCATTGAGATGTCGGCCAACAATGTGCCGAAAGATTTCCCGTTGGATGCCGTGGAATCGGCTGTGGACTATCAGGAAGTCCGATTGGGCACCGCGCTCTTTCTGCTTCCGACGCACGCCGAGAATCTGAGCTGCCAGCGCGGCTCAACCATCTGCTCGAAAAACGACATCGATTTTCGCGACTATCATAAGTACAGCGGCGAAAGCACCATCGTCTTCAAGTAAATTACACGTCTCCACCGCCGCGCGGCAAAGAAGGACAGGCACCCTCCAGCCCGTCCTTCTTGGAAATTGTTTCACAAATTCCTCCCAGTAACTTCCCCTACCGTTACGACTTTTGTATAGTTAACAATTAGTGCAAAACTGCAAAAAATTCCATTCCTGCAAGAATAATTATCGTCAGGGTGTATATCTTCGGGTGGGACTCGTTCTATAATTTCCATTTGGAGAATTTCGTTTCTAGTACCGCCCCAGAGTTGTAGATCTTCCCTATGGCACAGCTTTTTCCACGTAGTTCGAACGCCTACGCCAAAGTAGCCTTATTTGCTGTCGTATTGCTCGCCAGCTCTACTTTGGCCGTGGCTTACATGATGGACCGAGGGAACTGGATCACTACGGTGAATTCCGCCCCTGAACAGCCGATTCCGTTCAGCCACAAGCACCACGTAAAAGATGACGGGATCGATTGCCGTTATTGCCACACCGGCGTCGAGACATCGCACTTTGCCGGCTTACCGCCTACCGAGACTTGCATGACGTGCCACTCGCAGATCTGGAACAATACGGCAATCACGCAACCGATTCGCGACAGCTGGGCTAGCGGGAAGTCCATCGAATGGACCCGGGTGCATGACCTGCCCGACTTCGTTTATTTCAACCACAGCATTCACATCAATAAAGGTATGGGCTGTTCCACCTGTCACGGGCAGGTGAATGAAATGCCGCTCATGTTCCGCGTGAACACGCTTTACATGAACTGGTGCGTGAACTGCCACCGCGATCCGGCCAAATTTATCCGGCCGAAATCGGAAGTCTTCAACATCGACTACAAATACCCCGCGGATCAGGCGGAATTGGGTCCCAAGCTTGTGAACGAATACCATGTGCAATCGTTGACCGATTGCGTGACGTGCCACCGATGAAGAACTCTTCTCCTAACCTCGACGCTCCTCATCCCAACGGAAGTATGAATGAGCACGCTCAAAAAGCTCCAGGCGGATTGATTCCGGTCGAATCCCTGTTGCAAAAGCCGGTTAAACCGGGCGTGAACTTGCAGGTGCTGCGTGAAAATCTGGCGGCTGGCAGGGGTCCTACGTTTTGGCGAACGCTGGACGAAGCGGCTGAATCGGAAGGTCTGGTCGAGTACATCGAGCAGGAATTTCCAGGACTTTCCGGCCAAATCCCGCAAGGTGTAGACCGCCGCAGCCTATTAAAAGTGATGGCCGCATCGCTGGCCATGGCGGGCGCGGCGGCTTGTACAAAACAGCCGAAAGAGCTGATTGTTCCCTACGTCCGGCAGCCGGAAAACGTGATACCGGGCGTCCCGCTTTTCTACGCCACGGCCATGACCGATGCTGGTTACGCGCGCGGCTTGCTGGTGGAAAGCCACCTGAACCGGCCGACCAAAATAGAAGGAAACCCGGATCATCCCGCCAGCCTGGGTTCAACATCGATTTTCGAGCAGGCTTCGCTGCTGAATCTGTATGACCCTGACCGTTCGGAAACCGTCATGCACGAAGGCCGGCTCAACACTTGGCCGGCATTTGCGGGTAAATTCAGCACGGAAGCGCAAACCATTAGTATTCGCAAAGGCGAGGGAGTGGCCATTCTGACCGGCGTGAGCACGTCGCCCACGCTGAATAAGCAAATGATGGATTTGCTGGCGCTCTGGCCCATGGCGAAATGGTACGTGCATGAGCCAACCGTCAATCCGGCCATCGCAAGCGCCGCCAAGAAGATTGCGGGCCGAAGTGCTCTTATCTCTTACGATATTTCGCAGGCGGATGTCATTGTTTCGCTAGAAAGCGACTTCATCAATAGAGGACCGGCGTCCCTGGTTTATGCGCGGCAAATGGGCGCGCGGCGAGGCGTCGATAACGGACAAACGCCCTGCCGTTTTTACGCGATTGAATCATCGCCTTCGGTAACGGGCTCGCTGGCGGATCATCATCTGCCGGTCAAAAGCAGTTCGATTCCCGCTCTGGCCTATCAACTGGCAAAAGCCTGCGGAGTCACCGCTCCGAATGCTCCAGGCACGGCTCCAACTTGGCTGAGCGCCGTCGCTCAGGATTTGATGGCCGTTAAGGGCAAAGGCCTGGTCATTCCCGGTGAGTTCCAACCGGAAAGCGTTCATCTGGCGGCTTACGCCATCAACGCAGCGCTAGGGAACGTCGGCACTACCGTAAAAGTGCTGGAAGGCGTCGAGCCGGAAGGCACGCATTCCCTCGAAGAGTTGGTTTCCGACCTGAATGGCGGCCACGTCGAAACGCTGCTGATTCTGAGTCAAAATCCGGTTTACACCGCTCCTGCCTCGCTGAATTTCGAAGCGGCCATTCGCAAGGCACGGGAAGTGGTCCGGCTCGGACAATTTTTCGACGAAACTTCGCGCTGGAGCCACTGGCACATTCCGGAAGCGCATTATTTAGAGACTTGGTCCGACGCGCGCGCTTTCGATGGAACAGTCACCATTCAACAGCCGCTAATTGAGCCGCTCTACAACGGCAAGTCGGCGACTGAAGTACTGACCATTCTGCTCGGCAAGCCGGATCAAAACGCGCACGACATAGTAAAGGATTATTGGCAGAGTCAGAATAAGACCGGCGATTTTGATGCCCTCTGGAAAACCTCGCTCCACAACGGTTGGGTGGCTGGAACGGCGATCGGAACCATTAAACCAAGCGGCACTGTAGCGCTGCCCGCGCTGGCCGCGCAGGAAACCAGCGGACTGGAAGTGGTGTTCCGGCCCGATCCGACAATCGGCGACGGCTACTACGCGAACAATGGCTGGCTGCAGGAACTGCCGAAACCCCAGACCAAAACCACCTGGGATAACAGCATCTACCTCAGCCCGAAAGACGCCGAAAAGCTGAAAATAGCCACGAACGACGTGCTGCGCGTGACGGTGAACGGCAAAACCGTAACCGGGCCGGCCTTCATTCTGCCGAACCATGCGGAAAATTCCTTCACCGTTCACTTTGGATACGGGCGCAGCGGCTCCGGGCGCGTGGGCAACAAAATCGGCTACAACGCTTATTCCGTTCAGGATGCGGCAACACCTTATGTCGCCGGTGGAACAATTGAGCGGACTGGCGAAGTATTCAAAGTCTCGAACGTGCAGGAAACACAAACCATGCACGACCGCGCGCCGGTGCGGGCTGCCGACCTAGCCGAATTCCGCGAACATCCGGATTTCCCCACGGTGGAAGAGAAGGCGCTTCCGAAAGACGAAACGCTCTATCACGATGAGCAATGGCCTTACAACGGTTACAAGTGGGGCATGGCGATCGACCTGAACACGTGTACCGGCTGCAGCGCCTGCATCATTGCCTGCCAAGCGGAGAACAATATTGCGGTAGTCGGCAAAGAGCAGGTAGCGAAGGGCCGTCACATGCACTGGATTCGCGTGGACCGCTATTATTCGGGCGATCTGGACCAGCCGGCAATGTATAACCAGCCGGTGCCTTGCATGCATTGCGAAAACGCTCACTGCGAGTTGGTTTGTCCGGTGGCCGCCACGGTGCATAGCAACGAGGGCCTGAACGAGATGGTTTACAACCGCTGCGTGGGTACCCGCTATTGTTCGAATAACTGTCCGTACAAAGTGCGGCGCTTCAACTTCTTCCTTTATTCGGATTGGGATTCGGAGAGCCTGCATGGCATGCGTAATCCGGACGTGACGGTGCGCAGCCGCGGTGTTATGGAAAAGTGTTCCTACTGCGTGCAGCGCATTCAGGAAGCCAAAATTCAAACAGAAAAAGAAAATCGGCGTGTTCACGATGGCGAAATCATCACCGCATGCCAACAAGTTTGCCCGACGCAAGCCATTACGTTCGGCGACCTGAACGATCCGAATAGCAAGGTGACCAAGCTGAAAGCATTGAAACGCAATTACAATCTGCTGGACGATTTAAATACTCGCCCGCGGACGACGTATCTGGGTTACGTTCGAAATTCCAATGAGGCGCTAAGAGGTCTGCGTGGCAACCATAGAGAAGCCTGAACATCAATACGTACCGGAGAAATTCATCCCCGACCCGGGGCCGGATAGCATTCTCTCGCCGGGTCACGACTACGGCACGGTCACTGACCGTATCGCCGGCGTCGTTTATAATCCGTTAAAAAAATCGCCTAAAAAGTGGATGGTGGGCGCATTTATCGCCTTCTGCTTTGTCAACTTGCTGATGCTCTGCGTCAGCGTGTTGTTTCTGAAGGGCGTCGGCATCTGGGGTATTAACATTCCCATTGCCTGGGGATTCGCCATCATCAATTTCGTTTGGTGGATCGGTATCGGCCACGCCGGGACGCTGATCTCAGCCGTTCTGTTCCTTCTAAAACAGGACTGGCGAACATCCATTAACCGCTTCTCTGAAGCGATGACCCTATTCGCGGTGGCTTGCGCGGGTATGTTCCCCATCCTGCACTTAGGCCGTCCATGGTTGTTCTATTGGTTGCTGCCCTACCCGAATTCAATGTGGTTATGGCCCCAACCGCGCAGTCCGCTGGAATGGGACGTTTTCGCGGTATCGACTTACGGAACCATCTCGCTCACTTTCTGGTACGTCGGCCTCATCCCCGATCTGGCGAGTATGCGCGATACGGCGCCCAATCTCTGGCAGCGGCAAATCTACGGCTTCCTCGCCCTGGGTTGGCGCGGCTCAGCCATCCACTGGCATCGTTACCAGAAAGCATATCTACTGCTGGCTGGTCTGGCGACGCCGCTGGTGCTCTCGGTTCACACTATCGTGAGTTTTGACTTCGCGGTGAGCCAATTGCCCGGCTGGCACACCACCATTTTCCCCCCCTACTTCGTTGCGGGCGCGGTGTATTCCGGCTTCGCCATGGTGCTCACGTTGATCATTCCACTGCGCTCCTGGTACAACATGCGCGACCTGATCACTCTGCGGCACATTGAATCGGCTGCGAAGCTGATGTTAGGCGTCGGATTAATTGTGGCTTACGGCTATGGCATGGAGGCGTTTTTTGCCTGGTACAGCGGCGACAAGTACGAGAGCTTCATGTATTGGAACCGCATGACCGGTCCATACGGCTTCACGTACGCTCTATTGATTTCGTGCAATATCATACTGCCGCAAGCGCTTTGGTCGAAGAAGGTCCGGCAAAACCTGGTGCTGGTATGGATCGTTTCCATCATTGTGAACATCGGCATGTGGCTGGAGCGGTTTGTGATTGTGGTGACGAGTCTGCACCGCGACTTCCTGCCCTCTTCCTGGGGCATGTACATTCCGACAAAATGGGATTGGGGCACGTATGCCGGTACGCTCGGGTTCTTCATGCTCTTGATCTTCCTGTTTGTACGGGCCCTGCCTTCCATCTCTATCTTTGAAGTTCGCGAAGTGGTGCATCACGAAGCCCACTTGGCGCACGAAAAGGAGCATGCATGAGTCACGCAGAGACTTTAGACGAGACCCCCGGTATTCACGGCGTGATGGTGGAGTTCGACGATCCCGACACGTTGATAGTTGCCTGCGAAAGAGCGTATGAAGCAGGCTATCGCAAAATGGACGCTTATGCGCCCATGCCGGTGGAAGGATTGGCGGAGGCCATCGGATTCAAGAAGAACAATGTTGCGCTGGCCGTCCTGATAGCCGGTATATGCGGAGCGACCTTCGGCTTTTTCTTTTTAGAGTGGATTACAGGCATTGCTTATCCGCATAATGTCGGTGGACGCCCTCTCAACAGTTGGCCGTCTTATATTCCGATCACTTTTGAATGCATGGTCCTGTTCGCCGGGCTGACGTCCATGTTCAGCATGCTGGCTATGAACGGTCTGCCTAAGCCCTACCATCCGGTATTCAACGTGAAAGCCTTTCAACGCGCGACGGTAGACAAATTCTTTCTATGTATCGAATCCACGGACCCGATGTTCCGTCCGGAAGACACCGTACATTTCCTGGGCACCCTGGGCGGGAACGAGGTGAGCATTGTTCCGGAATAAAATAGCGTTGTCGTGCGTTCTGGGCGGACTGCTTTTAGCCAGCGCCTGCCGCAACGATATGCATGACCAGCCGCGCTATAAGCCGTTGGCGGGAACCAGTTTCTTCGCCGATGGAAGGGCCTCAAGGCCGACCATTGAAGATACGGTGGCGCGCGGGCAGTTGCATCTTGACCAAGCTCGTTATACGGGCAAGGTAAATGGAAAAGACATTGAGGCTTTTCCGATTCAAATTACACGCGCGGACGTGGCGCGCGGACAAGAGCGCTTTAACATCTATTGCTCTCCGTGCCATGGGCGCCTGGGCAATGGCCACGGCATGGTGGTGGCGCGCGGCTTGCGTCAGCCGCCTAGTTATCTGGACCCGCGGCTGGTAAACGCCCCTATCGGACACTTTTTTGACGTGATGACCAATGGCTACGGTGCCATGTACAGTTATGCCTCGCGCGTGGCCGTGGATGACCGCTGGCGGATTGCAGCTTATATCCGCGCATTGCAATTGGGCGAGGGTGCTACTGCCGCGGTAGCCCAGGCCAGCGCGAACGGCAATAAAAATGCAGCGGGTGGACCCCCCGGAGGAAGTAAGTGAGTAATCACGGACACGAGACGCATATTCCAGAGATCAGGTTGGGGCCCAAAGCCGCCAGCGTGGAGCGCATCGCGGGCGTGGTGGGCGGCCTTGGCTTGCTGCTCTGCGTCGCTGGTTTTTTTCAGAACCGCGCTCAATTTTTCCAGTCCTATCTGTTCGCCTTTATTTACTGGGGTGGATTCGCCATCGGCGGCTTAGGTTTGCTGCTATTGAATAACGTAGTTGGCGGTAAATGGGGTGTCACCACGCGCCGTTACCTCGAAGCCTGCATGCGAACTATGCCTTTGATCGCGCTATTTGCGGTCGGACTAATTTTTGGCATGAAAGACTTATATGCCTGGACTCATCCCGACCTGGTCGCCGCAAATGCCGTCCTCGCCCATAAACAGCCCTATTTAAACACCACATTTTTTCTCATCAGATTGGTCATTTACTTTTCTCTCTGGCTCTTCTGGGGCATGCGCGTCAATAGCATGGCTGACAAACAGGACGCCACTGGGGATGCGGGCATTCCTGAGCGCATGCGCGCTTTTAGCGCGCCCAGCTTACTGTTTTTCGTGCTGACCGTCACTTTTGCGTATTTCGATTGGGTGCTATCGGCGGATACGCAATTCTATTCCACGGTCTATGGCGCCATGATCCTGATCGGTAACGTGATGCAAACCCTCGCGTTAGCTATCTTGACGCTGATCCTCACATCAACCGAGGATCGCTTTGGCGGCCGCATTAATTCGAAGATTTTGCATGACTTAGGTAACTTACTGTTCGCCTTCGTTATTTTTTGGACGTACCTTTCGGTATCGCAGTTGATCATCGTCTGGCCAGCCAATCTCCCGCAGGAATTGGTTTGGTACACCGACCGCACCGCCGGAGTTTGGAAAATATTCGCGTATGTTGTCGGTTTGTCCATGTTTGGCATTCCCTTCCTGTCGTTGCTATCGCAAGGGCGCAAGCGCGATCCACGCAGATTAATTAAAGTCTGCGTCTGGCTGCTGGTGGCGCATGCCATCGCCATATTCTGGCTGGTGGAACCGACGTTCCGTAGCACCAGCGCAAGCACGCCGCTGCACAACAACACCGGATTCGCCATATATTGGACCGATATTGCGGCCTTCCTGGGATTGGGCGGCATCTGGGTCTTTGTATTCCTGGGTCAATTAAGACGGCGGCCGCTATTGCCGCTCCGAGACTCGCGCGTGCAAGCGGCGTTGCCGAAAGAGGTGATCGCATGAGCGGCCATAACGACGCTCCTAAATATTCAGAGCCCGTCTTAGGGCATCACGGCACTAACTTTGAAAACGTAGATGCCAAGGCCAGCATGGTTCTTTGGTCTTTGGCCGCCATTGGAATCACCCTGGTGATTGTCTTTGCGTTCACCATCTTCCTTCAACGGACATTGAAAAAGGAGCACCCGTTAGGGGAATTACCGAGTCCCCTTGCACCCGCGCGTGTATTGGCGCCTTCCCCGCAATTACAGGTGCATCCGTGGAACGAGCTTCCCGAAATGCGGGCACATGAAGAGGAAGTATTGAACATGTCCGGTAAAGATAAGGACGGCTTTGTTCACATCCCCATCAGCCAAGCCATGGATTCGGTTGTTTCACATTTGAACATTGCGCCTGACGCGCCGCAAGGAATCACCACGCCGGGCGGCGAAGGGCGTGATTTTGCGGGCAGCTTGAGCGACATGCCAGCGCCCTACCATACCAGGATTCAGGGAGAGATTCATAAGAATGCGCATTAACTTCATTGTGAGTGCATGCTTGGCGCTGGCAAGCGCCGCGTCCATGGCCGCGCAATATTCGCGTCCCGTGCTCACAAAAGGCGTCGGTATCGATCAAAAGCTGAACGCGCCGGTACCGCTCGATTTACTCTTTCATGACGAAGCGAATCAAGCGGTTCCGCTGCGTACTTATTTTGGCGATAAACCGGTCGTGCTTTCGCTGGTGTATTTCAAATGCACCAGCCTGTGTCCCATGAGCATACAGGAGACCATCACCGGCTTAGGCCGCATTGCTCTACAGCCGGGACGCGACTATAACGTTTTGGTGGTGAGCTTCGACCCTTCCGATACGCCGCAGGACGCCGCTAAGGCCAAAGCGGAGTATAGAAGTCAATTTAAGCAAAAGGGATACGACGCTGGGTTTCATTTTCTGACCGGCGATCAGGAAGCGATTACAAAGCTAACTTCCGCCGTGGGCTGGAAGTACCATTGGGACGCCGCATCTAAGCAGTTTATTCATGCCGGCGGCATTATGGTCGCGACGCCCGAAGGCAAGCTGTCGCGCTATTTTTACGGCATTGATTATGCGCCCGCCGATCTGCGGATGTCGCTGGTGGATGCCGCGAAACATAAAATCGGAACTCCCGTCGACTACGTTTTATTGTTTTGTTTTCACTACAACGCCGCGACTGGCAAGTACACGCTGGCCATCTTTAATGTGCTAAAGCTGGCCGGTTGCCTGACCGTCGTTCTTTTAGCCGGGTTGATTATGTTGCTCATGCGAAGCGATAAAAGAAAGAAGATGAGCGTTAACTTGAAGGCTCCGAAGCATGCTTAACCTAGTTCTAGCGCTGCCCCTGCATTCCGTTTTCAGCTTTCCGCTGATGCTGGCTGACATGCCGTTATTCCCGCCGGCAGCTTCAGCGCAAGCCGGACCGATTGATGCATTGTATTGGTTTGAAGTGATTGTCTCGGCAATCATGACGGTTTTGATTTTTGCCGCTGTCGGAGTGTTGGCGTGGAAATACCGCCGCCGACCGGGCGTGCGCTCCACGCAGATCGAAGGCTCCACGGCTCTTGAGCTAACTTGGTCCATCCTGCCGTTTCTGGTGATGCTAGTTATGTTCTGGTGGGGCGCTAAACTGTACTACGCGGCGCAGAACCCGCCGGTCGACGCGCAAGAAATATTCGTGACCGGAAAACAATGGATGTGGAAAATCCAATATCAGGACGGAACCCGCGAGATTAATACCATGCACGTGGCCCTCAACCGCCCGGTGAAACTGACCATGGCGTCTGAAGACGTCATTCACAGTTTTTCGATTCCGGCCTTCCGCGTGCGGCATGACGTGGTGCCTGGAACGTATGACAGCCTTTGGTTTACCCCGACAAAAATAGGTCGTTATCATATTTTTTGCACTGAATATTGCGGTAACTCGCACGCTTCCATGGGCGGCTGGGTGGAAGTAATGGATGAGCGCGCCTACGCAAACTGGGCGAGCGGCGGCGGTAGCGAAGGATCGTTATCGCAGCAAGGCCAGAAACTTTTTGAGCAGAACGGCTGCAGCACTTGCCATTTGCTCGACCAGCAAGGCCGCTGCCCTATTCTCCGCGGACTTTATAACAAGCCGGTACAGTTAAAGGATGGCACAACTGTCATCGCGAACGATGCATATTTGCGAGAGTCCATTCTGGATCCCAACGCCAAGATTGTCAATGGGTTCGATCCCGACGTGATGCCCCATTTCAAGGGTCAGCTATCGGAAGAAAATGTGATTCAACTGATCGCCTATATCAAGTCGCTATCGCCCCCTACGCCGGCAACACAACAGGGCTCGCAACAACCAGCGGTGGTAAACGCGCCTAAGGCAAAGACTCCACCCGCCGCGCCGTCGGCTCCGCAAGCGCGGCAATAAGGAATTAAACCCATGGTAAGCGAAGAGAAACCCATCGTAACCGAAGAAATAAACTACCTAAACGCGACCCACGGCTGGAAAAGCTGGCTGCTGACCACCGACCATAAGCGGATCGCGATGCTCTACGTCTTCTCAATCACGCTAATGTTCTTCGTTGGCGGAGCGATGGCCGTATTGTTCCGCATCAACTTGTTGGAGCCGGAAGGAATGTTTTCCGCCGAGACCTACAACCGCCTCTTCTCGATGCACGGCATCGTGATGGTCTTCTTTTTCCTGGTCCCGTCCATTCCCGCAACGCTCGCGAACTTCCTGATACCGATCATGATCGGCGCGAAGGACCTGGCGTTTCCGCGTATTAACCTGCTGAGCTGGTATATCTACATCATCGGCGCCGCCTTTGCGATGTTCGCGATCGTTCGCGGCGGCGTGGATACCGGCTGGACGTTTTACGCACCCTATAGCAGCACTTACTCGAACTCATATGTTCTTACCGCCGCACTGGGCGTTTTCATTGCTGGCTTCTCCTCCATTCTGACCGGGCTGAATTTCATCGTTACAGTGCACAAGATGCGCGCGCCGGGCATGACTTGGTCGCGTTTGCCGCTGTTTGTCTGGGCCAATTACGCCACCGGATTGATTCAAGTCTTAGGCACTCCGGTGCTCGCCATCACCGTCTTGCTGCTCATGTTCGAGCGCATCGCGCACGTCGGTATTTTCGATCCAAATATCGGCGGCGACCCCATTCTGTTCCAGCACCTCTTCTGGTTTTATTCGCACCCGGCTGTGTACATTATGATCTTGCCGGGCATGGGCGTCATCAGCGAAATCGTGGCGTGTTTCTCGCGCAAGCGGCCGTTCGGATATAACTTCATCGCTTTCTCCAGCATGGGCATTGCGGTGCTGAGCTTCGTCGTGTGGGGCCATCACATGTTTATCACCGGCGAAGCGATGTATACCAGCGTCGCGTTTTCGTTCCTCAGCTTTATGGTGGCGGTTCCTTCCGCCATCAAGGTCTTCAATTGGACCGCGACCATGTATAAAGGTTCGGTTTCCTTCGACACGCCAATGCTATATGCGTTTGCATTTATCGGACTGTTTACCATCGGCGGTCTGACCGGCCTGTTCCTGGCGGCACTGGCAACCGACGTTGCCACGCACGGTACTTACTTTATCGTGGCGCACTTCCACTACGTGATGGTGGGCGGCATGGTGATGGCGTTCCTCGGCGGCATACATTTCTGGTGGCCCAAGATGACCGGCCGGCTATATCCCGAAGCGTGGTCGAAATTCGCATGTTTGATTATTTTCATTGGCTTCAATCTGACATTTTTCCCTCAGTTCATTCTGGGCTACCTAGGCATGCCGAGACGCTATCATGCCTATCCGCCTGAGTTCCAGGCGCTGAATGTGCTCTCTACCGCCGGAGCTTCGATCCTGGGTATCGGCTTCCTGATTCCCATCATTTACTTGATCTGGTCGATCAAGTTCGGGCCGAAAGCCGGCCCCAATCCGTGGAATGCGGCTGGACTCGAGTGGCAGACCGCTTCTCCGCCCACTACCTTCAATTTCGACGAGACGCCGACCGTCACCGAAGAAGCATACGATTACGATCACGACCATTATCACGAGCCCATGGAGGAAATCGTTGGCTGACATAGCAGTAATTCATGAACCAACCGCGGAGCAAACGCATCTCCGCCATCATTTCGCGACATCCGCGCAGCAGATGGATTCCGCCATGCTCGGGATGTGGACGTTCCTCATTACCGAAGTGTTGTTCTTCGGCGGAATGTTCGGGGCGTACGCAGTTTACCGCAATATGTATCACGATGCGTTCGCCAGCACGAGCCGCTATATGGACGTGGTGCTCGGCGGAACCAATACCGCGGTACTGATCTGCAGCAGTTTGACCATGGTGCTGGCGGTGCGCGCCGCGCAGCTCAGCAAGCGCAAGCATCTGATTATTTTTCTGATCTTGACCATGATCTTCGGCAGCATATTTTTGGGCGTAAAGGCATTTGAATACCACAGCAAGTGGGTAGAGGGGTTGGTGCCGGGTCTCCATTGGGGAGCATATGCTGAGGCGCCTCAATATCAGCATCAGGCGCAGTTATTATTCTTCCTGTATTTCTGCATGACCGGCATGCATGCCATCCACATGATCGTCGGACTGGGATTGTTGACCTATCTGCTGGTTCAATCAATACGCGATCAGTTCAACGAACACTATTTCGCGCCGGTGGAAATGATCGGCCTTTACTGGCACTTTGTTGACGTGGTTTGGATTTTCCTGTTCCCACTTCTCTATCTGATTGGACAACGACATTGAGCACACACGCACATACACCCGGCGGCCCAGTGACCGCCGGCCATCATACACCAATTCCGAAGGTAGGCACGCTCGTGGCTGTTTGGGCCGCGCTCATCTTCTTCACCTTCTTAACATCGTGGGTTTCTGAAATCGAGCTCGGTGAATGGAACATTGTGGTCGCGCTGTTGATTGCCTTAACCAAGGCATCCCTGGTGGCGTGGATTTTCATGGGCGTGCGTTACAGCACGACCTTGACCCGCCTCTTCTGCGTCGCCGGGCTAGTCTGGCTGATGATTTTGGTGCTGATTACGTATAGCGATTACTCCACCAGAGGCTGGAGTTATCAAGCCTCGCCATGGGCTACCAATAGCTCGGCGGGAACTTCGCTGAAGTAAAATCGCGCCCAACAATATTTTTTTTTACGCTGGCAGAGTGGTCCGCTTGAAACCCGGATCACTCTGCCGGTTGTGTTTTTACTGGCTTTTGCATGGACAGGAAGCCGGAATTCCACCCTAGCGGACTAGGTTAAGCGCCACAATTGTCTCTGTTCGGAACGTTACTATTTGGTTAGAATGTAGGGGACACAACATGCACAGCAGATACGCCCGATTCGAATGCAGACTTTGCGGTGAGCTGATTTATTCTCCTATCCTATTGGAACAAGAGTCCGATACTTCTTTTCAGGAGAACGAGTTACGCGAAGCCGCAGAGACCGAACAAAGCATTGAACTAACCTGCTCGGGAGGACACAGCGACGTTTATTATCTAAATGAAATAGAGGCGCCCGAAGCAAAACCGCCGGGCAGGGTTTACCTGCGCCGCGCAATGGCGGCCGGTGGCTAGTTTCATCTGATAACCTTACCTGAGCACCTGATACTTCACAATTTGCCGCTTTACTAAATCCACAGTAACGGAATCATCAGGTGATTTAGAAGCTTGACCGTCCGTTGCTGGATGATATTCAATTCTCAGTTGTTTCGGATCAACCACGATCCGCAAGTAACCAAAGTCCTGATCGTCGTAGCTGTCAAAAGTAATTTGATCGGTACCATCGGAGAGTGAGCTCTGGTCTACGGGAACACGAATTGTCGGTTGCGATTTTTTTGTCAACGCCGTAATACCGTGTCCGCCGTTCCCGGCAACCAGAAATGGAGTCTGTCTTCCGTCCTTACTGCGTGTGAAGCGTTGGTAGTTATGCGCGTGTCCGCTCAGCACCGCGTGCGGCCAAACTCCCGTAGCGGCGCATGCGGCGTCAATATCTTTTAGCACCAATGGACTGCTGCCGTGGTTTCCGGCTTCCTTGTTGTTGGGGTTGACGGCGACATAGGGAGGGTGGTGTACAGCGATCAAAACAGCTCCGGCAAACTTTTGCTTTTTGATACGAGCCAACGCGGTCTGCAGGAAGGTCACTTGCACGTCCGTCAAATAGGGATATTGGCCGCCTTGCGTTGAGATCACTCCTGGATCTTCCAGGCAGTTGCTATAAAGTCCGATCACGCGGACGAACGGCGCCTCCAGCGTGAAATAAACACCCGGCTGAATTTGCGCGGTTCGAAGCAACTCGCCTGTTTCCGGAGTGCGGTGCGGCGGCTGCCCGGCCTGGCAGAAATTTTCCAGGAACGCCTGCAGACTGGTAGCCGTGGATTTCGGCGCCACCATACCGTCATGGTTACCGGCGATAGCAAAGATGGGCGCGGGATAGCTCCGGTAGGTATCGTAGAACTGATCGTAATAATACTCCGATTCCCCAAAGCTATAAATCACGTCGCCCAGATGATACAAGAATGAAGGAACCGTTTCAGGATCGACCTCGTTGAAGTCGCTGACCATCTTATCGGCAACGACATCCTGATCTCTCGGGCCTCTGGTGTTTCCGGTATCGCCGGCCGCGTGAAAGACAATCTGCCCCGCGCGCTGAATGGCGGCCACCGCTTGTGCGCCCGTTTTGCCGAACGCTTCCTCCAGTTTGACGATCGGCTCATCCCGCCCTTTCACAATGGGAAACGGACGCGGGTTTTGCTTTTGCGCATCCAGAATTTTATACGCGCCACTATCGGAGCCGTGTTTTAAAACAAACTTCGTCGGGTCCGGCGTGGCGCCAGGCTGTGCGAATTGCGGGCCGCCGGTGGGAATAGGGCTGCCATTGTCCGGTGGAGGCGGGTTTGGGACCTGAGTGGCTTTCGGGTGTTTAGCTTTCGAGACCTTTTTCTTCATGAAAACTTTCGTTTAGTACTTCGATAGTAATTTAAGAAAGACGATTTACATCCACAAATGTTTCTGATTCCATAGCACTTGCCGCATGTAATGGAAATGCAATTATTTATTAACTTTTTATCTATAGTTTTCTAGGCGAAAATACTAGAAGCTAAATACAAGGAGTTGTCATGGGGAAATATAGGGGAAAGCTTCTCGCCCTTACGGGCGCATTGTTTTTATTGGTCGCCGTCGCGTTTGCGCAATTCGAAACGGCGGAAGTATTGGGGACGGTTCGGGACGCATCGGGCGGCGCACTGCCGAAAGCCGCTCTCACCCTGACAAATGAGAACACCGGAATCGAAATGAAGAGCGTGACCGACGAAAACGGTAATTACGACTTCTTCAACGTTAAAGCCGGTAACTATACTCTGACAGCGGAGCTAACGGGCTTCAGCAAATTCAGCACTTCAGGCGTAGTCGTCAATGTACAAGCACGCCAGCGCGTGGACGTTACGCTTCAAGTGGGCTCTCTCACACAATCAGTGGATGTAAAGAGCGCGGCTGAGGCGCTGGAAACCGATACCAGCGAGCACGGCCAGGTCATCAATACACAGCAGATTGTCGGGTTGCCGTTGAACGGCCGCAACTATTCCGACCTGGCTCTGCTGGCGTCGAACGTTCACCGGTCGCCGCTCGCCGCGGGCTTGCAATCCACGCCGCGCGAGGGTGCATTCAATGCGAACGGCATGCGCAGCACCTACAATAATTTCCTGATGGATGGTTTGGATAACAACGCCTATTCCACCAGCAACCAGGGCTTCTCGAACGAAGTGGCGCAGCCTTCACCGGATGCTATCGCTGAGTTCAAAGTGATTACGAGCAACTACAGCGCTGAGTACGGCCGCGTCGGCGGAGCAGTGGTAAACGCCGCCATGCGCTCCGGCACCAACGGCTTTCATGGAACCGCTTACGACTTTTTGCGGAACACCGAATTGAATTCCATCGGTTACATTTTCGGACAGCGCCCTTCCACCTTTCTGAAGCCGACGCTGCAGCGCAATCAATTCGGCGTCACCATCGGCGGCCCCATCATCAAGAACAGACTATTCTTCTTTGCCGATTACGAAGGTTTCCGCCAGTTGCAGAAGGCCTTGAACTTCGATTCGATTCCAACGTTAACTGATCGCTCCGGCACGTTGCCCGTAGCGGTAGTGGACCCGCGCTCCGGATCCGTGTACGCCGCAAATCGGCCCATCCCTATTACCGCCATGACGCCGTTCGCTCAACAGATATTGAACGCGCTTCCGGCGCCTAACGGTCCCGGCCGCTCCAACAACTATCAGGCGCTCCTGCTGAACAAAGACTACGGCGACAAGTACGACGCCAAAATCGACGGCCAGATTAACGACCGCATGACCGCATTTCTGCGCTTCAGCCAACGCAAAGACAATCAGTATTTTCAGCCCGATCTTCCTGGCCCTTCTGGCGGCAACGGCAATGGCTACGTGCGTGTTTTAGATCAAGCGGCGGCCGCCGGATACACCTGGACCATCACGCCGGAATCATTGTTCGAAGCGCGTCTCGGGTTCACGCATATTCTCGGCGGCAAATTCCCTCCCTATCTGGGAGGCGCCAGCGTGCAGGATTTGTATGGACTCACCGGCCTGCCGACGGCATCCAATATCGCGGGCGGTTTGAATTCGCAGAGCGTCTCCGGATTTTCACAGTTCGGCCGCCAAGCCACCAATCCGCAGTTTCAGAATCCCACCACGTGGGACCCGAAGTTCAATTACTCCATCGTGCGCGGCCGCCATGCGATCAAGACCGGGTTTGAGTTTGAGACGATTCACACCGAAGTGATGGACATCAATCCGGTCTACGGCCTCAATGCCTACGCCGGGCAGTTCGGCAAGCCGACTTGCGCACAGCTAGGACAAGCCGCTACTTGCACCGTTCCGGCGGACTCCACCAGCTACAATCTCGCCGATTTTTTATTCGGCCTGCCGAGCCAGGTACAACTTGCCAACTACTTAATCACGAACTACCGGCAGCATCAATATTTCGCGTACGTGCAAGATGATTACCGCGTAAACTCCAAGCTCACGCTCAACTTAGGATTGCGTTGGGAATTCGCCACGCCACGCTGGGAGCGCGATAACGTGCTGACTAACTTTGACCCGGTTACTAACTCCATCTTGAAAGCCTCAAATGGCAGCTTGTATAACCGGACTCTAGTTAATCCCGATTACAAGGACTTCGCGCCGCGCCTAGGCATGGCGTATAGTCCAAACAGCAAAATGGTAGTGCGCGGCGGCTACGGCATCAGCTACGTTCACCTGAACCGCCTCGGCAGCGCCGATGAGCTTGGCATCAACGGGCCGCAGGTAAACATCGCCACGGTCAATCAGTCGTTAACCAACGGAGCCGTGCCCGCCGGTTTTATCGGCCAGGGCAGTTTTCCAGCGGGCTTTGACAGCTCCGCCAACTTTAATCCGGTCAATGCCAACATTGCCTACATACCGGCCAACACTCGCTGGCCTTACGTTCAGACCTGGTTCTTCGGTGTGCAGCAGGAGTTGCCCGGAAATAACTTGATAGACGTGTCTTACAACGGCAACCACGGCGTCCGGATGCCCATTATCGCCGATTACAACCAGGCGTTTCCCAATCAGCCTGGCCAGACTTTGGGCATTCAAGCGCGCCGGCCGCTGCAAGGCTTTGGCGCTATCACCTGGGTGGATCCGGCGGGCTCTTCGAGTTACAACGGACTTTCCATGCGCTTTGAGCATCGCTTCACGGCGGGACTGTATTTCTTAAATAACTTCACCTGGTCGAAGGCCCTGGGCAACACGGAACAGGCGCTTGAAACCGCCCCCGGATACGCGGTATCGAATGTGCAAAATATCCGTGACCTGTCTGCCGAGCGCGGGCTCTCCAGCTTTGACGTGCAACTAATGAACGTCACCAGCCTGGTTTATCAACTCCCCTTCGGCAAAGGCCGTAAATACGGCGCGCACTGGAATGGAATGGTTGATAGCGTCCTGGGTGGCTGGGAAGTGAACACGATCAATTCAGCAAATAGCGGATTGCCCGTCAATGTCATCTACACACCCACGGCGGCAAACGATGTCACCGGCCGCATCCCGGATTATCGTGGTGAAGCAGTCATGCGCCCGAATCTGGTGGGCAACTCGGCAGGCGCGAGTGGACCGGCCAGCCTAAACGCTTACTTTAATGCGGCTGCCTTCGCGGCGCCCTCGGCAAGCGCGCCTTTCGGCAATTTGGGACGGAACGTGTTTCGCGGCCCAAGCTTCTGGCAGTGGGATCTGGGAGTGAACAAGGACTTCCGCCTGCCCTTCCGCGACACCACCGCGCTGCAGTTCCGCTCGGAATTCTTCAACGTCCTGAATCACACGAATTTCGGACTACCCGATCAGAACATTAATGACACCGCGTTCGGAACCATTCGCAGCACCTTCCCTGCCCGGCAAATTCAGTTTGCCTTGAAACTGCTGTTCTAACAGCCGGCTGGCTGCACTAACGCTTACTTAAATGCAGCCAGCGTTTAATATCAGGCGTGAATTCATGCAGGACGTTAATGCCCGCATCAATCAGGACCGTGTTAGTTCCGGCAACAAAGATTGCCTTTCCGTTGTGAAAACGGTCGGGCCACCATAAGCGCGAAACAGCGGCTGCCCCGTAGTCGCCAAAAAATTCACTGTACGCCGGCATCCTGCCGCCGCTATCGCTGCGCCGCCAGATCGTGTGGAGAAGTGCATCGCCCACGCGTCCTTGATAGCTGGTGCGCTTGGAAGGAAAATAGCGCGTGTCCTCGCCGTCCATCACTTGCACCGGAAACATAATGCTGCGCTGGATCACATACTGACTTAGATGGGACCCGTAACGTTGCGCAAACGCGCCGCCTCCCTGTCCCCACTCGCCCGGACGATCGCGTGCCTGATCTATCGCCGCTCCAATTCCAGCGAACACGACATTTTGCACATCGAACAAATGCCGCCAATCATAGCTGAGTTTTTCCTTGGCGCTGAAACTCTTCCATTCCGGCGGCCGCTCGCCGGTAGGCGGAGCAAGCGGAGGAGGTGTGCCCTGGTTCGCCAACTGGCCAGGCTGCGGGCTAGTCTGCTGGGCCGTGAGGAAACTGGAAACAACTAGAGCCAGCAGTAATGCTCGATCTACCATTACTAACTGGACGCTGTTTCCGGCCAGTTACGTTTCGATGTAAAGCACGTGGCTTTATACGTTCCGCTGTCGCATCTGCTCGGCCAAGTATTCAGAGGCCCGCATCGACAAAGTAAGAATCGTCATCGTGGGATTCTGCCAACCGCAAGTGACGAAGGCGGCCCCATCCGCTATGAAAAGATTCTTCATATCGTGGCTTTGGCTGAATTTATTCAAGACGCTTTTCTTCGGATCGTTGCCCATCCGGCAGGTACCCACTTCATGAATACTGTAGCCGGGAGGATTCACCTGGTCGGTCTTGGCGATGACTTCCCAACCCGCTTCGTGGAAGAGCTCTTCAATAGTATCCGCGGCATCCTTCCGCATGTTGATCTCATTCTGGGTGTCGCGCGCTTCGATGTGCAGCACCGGAATGCCCCATTTGTCCACCACATCGGGGTTGATCCGTACATGGTTGCTGAAGAGTGGAACACGCTCCCCGAAAATCCCGCCGGACATGCAGGCATTGGCATGCTGATCAAGCTTGGCCTGGAGTTCCTCGCCGTAGAGCGGGAAGAAATTGGGGCTTGCGCTGCCGCCGCTGTTGATGGTCATGCAGTAGCCCTTGATGAAATTCCGCTTATCGTCTTTGGTGAGGTTGCGGAAGCGTGGAATAAAGGCGCTGCCGCCCATCATTCCGGGCGTAACTTTGCCATTTTGCGCTTCGGGGACAGAAGCGACCACAGAAACCCCATACATCTGATCCGAAAGGTAATGCCCCATCACGCCGCTGGAATTACAGATTTTCGAATTCAACAACAGGCGCGTCGTTTCCAAGGTTCCAGCGGCCATGACTACGGCGCGAGCCTTCACATGCATTTCCCGACGCGAATGCCGGTCAATAAAATGCGCGCCGTTTGCCAGGCCAGTGTTCTTGTCTACGCTGATCTCACGCACAATGGCATTCTGGACAATGTCCAATTTGCCGGTAGCCAGCGCATCCGGAAGCAGCAGGTTGATGGAACTCGCCAAGCCGTCTTTGCCCAGCGCCGATCTGTTCTTCGAGACCGGAATGTTACGCTTCTTGGCCACTTCGGTAAACTTGGCCAGGGTTTCACTATCGGGTGGATAGTTCGTCTCCACAAAGTTACCGTCGGGAAACTGCGGCAACCCCTCTTTGCGGCCGGAGACGCGGAAAATCCCCTCCACGCGCGAGTAGAACGGCGCTACGTCATCCAAACTGATGGGCCAACTGTCGCCTGATCCGTCAATCTCAGCGGACTTGAATTCCAAATCGCTCAGCCGGAAAGATTGGCGCGCCCAAAACAGAGAACGGCCGCCCAGCAGACGCACGCGCACCCAGTTGTACGGGGCATCCGCGGGCATCGTGTAGGGAACTTCTTTTTCATCCACCCACTGGTTCGCGTTGAACTCGTTGGCCTGGAAAACGTGCGGCAAACGCCCCGGCTGATTGAAACCGCGATACGGCAGTTCATAGGAAGTCTTGAGGCTGCGGTCTTTCTCGTAGTCGGCTTCCGGCCCGGCATTCAACATCAGGCACGAGATGCCCTTTTCCGTGAGAATTTTCGCGGCCATGCCGCCGGAGTGTCCCGAACCCACGATCAGGACGTCATATTCTTTTATCGGCAAGTGATTAACCTTCTACTATCGGATCAATAGGAGCCCAATGCATCGCTTGGCTATTGAAGCCGCGCGTGAAGCGATGTCCGGACTTTGCGGCAGCTTCGAACCATTCCCGCGAGTTCATGGTCGCGGTTCTGATATCGACGTGTACCTGAGCCACGAAATTTTTCAGCGGATCGCTGGGGAAATCTTCAGACCAATAGCGCGCCACCAGCAGCGGACGAAGAATCGCATCCACCTGAGCGGCGTCCAACTCGGCGAACGGCTTATGGAACTGTTTCTGCGCCGACGCGTTGATCTGGTCGAGGCCCTGCCTGTACAGTTTCTGGCGGTCGGCGGGTGAAACACTAATCAGGAAGTCAAGAAACTCAGGCGCGTCGGCGTCCAGCGCGCCGGGATTCCCTTTAAGCGGCGGCATCAAAACGCTGCCTAGTTTTTGCAGTGTCGCAAACTGTTCAGTCGTAAAGAAATGCTGGTCCGTCTTAGCCGCAAGGTCTGACTGAGTCATGGCCAGGTGGGGAACATTCGTAGGCTGCTGCCGCCCGCGCTGACGAGGCAGAGTAGCCGCGGGCGCGGCGGGTGGCGGCTGCGAAGGAGTCGCGACGGGTGGGGCCTGCGCGGCCGCCAGCACAACCGGGGCCGCGGGCGTCAGCAGGAGGCTTTGAACAAAACGCCGGCGTTTGATAGACATGTTCGTAAGAGGCATTATTTCACAGTCGTGCGGCGCCTGAAAGAGCTTCTTCACTTGACAAACAACTGAAGACAGCTCATACTGGCGCCAGGAGCTTACTTGGGTGTCAACTGAAGGTGCTGACCGGATTGCAGTCTTACAGGGGACGCTCGATTTAATCGTCCTGCGAACGCTGCAAACCATGGGCGCGCAACACGCCTACGCTATCGCTACGCGGCTGCAGCAGGTTTCCGAAGATCTGCTGCAACTCAACCAGGGCACTCTATATCCGGCGCTCGTGCGCCTGGAACAGCAGGGCAGAATCAAAGGCGTTTGGGGTAAGACAGAGAGCAATCGCGAAGCAAAGTTCTACTCCATCACCAAAATAGGCGACAAAGCGCTCACCGAGGAGACGCTGCGCTGGCGGCGCATGTCCGGATTAGTGGAAAAACTGCTTTCCGAGGGAGCCTGATGATGCGCCGCTTTCTAGCGAGATTGGCGAACCTGTTCCGCGTGCAATCGGCGGAGAGCGAAATGTCTCGCGAGATCGGCGCGCACCTGGCATTGCTGCAAGAAGATTTCGAACGCCGCGGGTTGTCCTCATACGAAGCCAAGTTGGCCGCGCGCCGCGCGTATGGCGGTGTCGAGCAAGCCAAAGAACTGCACCGGGAGGCGCGCTCTTTTTTATGGATGGAACAGTGGTTCAAGGATGCACGCCACGGCATGCGCAACCTGCTGCGAACCCCTGGCTTTACGGTTGTTTCAATTCTGACCCTGGCTTTGGGAATTGGCGCGAACACCGCCATCTTCAGCGTGGTCAACGCTGTACTATTGCGCCCGCTGGCATATAAGGACGCGGATCGCCTGGTGACGCTGCTGCACGACAGCACTAACCCGGTGGCGGTGGCGAACTATATAGACTGGCGAGCCCAGAGCCAATCGGTCGAAGCCATGGCTGCGGCGGAATATTGGAGCCCGGACTTTACCGGCAAGGAAATGCCGGAGCATCTGACGGGGCTCCGTTTAACGCAAAATATGCTGCCGATGCTCGGCGTTTCGCCTTTGGTGGGCCGCGTCTTCGCTAACGGGGAAGACCAGACGGGAGCGGACCATGAGGTGATGCTCAGCTATCGGCTCTGGCAGCGGCGCTTTAGCGGCAATGCGAACGTGCTCGGGAAACAGATCACGCTCAACGGCGAGGGCTACACCGTGGTGGGCGTAATGCCGCCCGCGTTCCAGTTTGCGCCTTTCTGGGCGACACGTGCGGAGTTGTGGGCGCCGCTTGCGTTTGGGGATCGTATTCATCAACGGGGCGGCAACAGCTTGCGTGTTTTTGCGCGCTTGAAGCCGGGCGTCACGCTGGCAACAATCCGGGCCGAGATGGCAACCATCACTGCGCGCCTGGAACATCAATATCCGGGAACCAATCGCGGTCTCGTCGTTACTCCACTCAAAGAAAATGTGGTCGGCAAAATTAAGACGCCGCTGTTAATGGTGTTGGGCGCGGTTGGATTTGTGCTCCTGATCGCCTGCGCCAATGTGGCCCACATGCTGCTGGCGCGCACGGCGGACCGGCAGAAGGAGATCGCGGTTCGGCTCGCCCTGGGAGCCGGGCAAGCTCGCGTGATGGCGCAGTTTCTTACTGAGAATTTGCTGCTGGCAATGGCTGGCGCCGCGGCGGGCCTGCTACTGGCGTTGTGGGGAACGAAGGCACTGGTCCAGCTCAGCCCGGCCTATATTCCTCGGGTCGAGATGGTCGGCGTGGATGCAAAAGTAGCCATGTTCCTGCTTGGTATTACCTTGCTGACGGCTGTAGTATTTGGACTCGCTCCGGCCATGCAGGCAGCAACCGGAAACTTGACCAGCGCTTTGAAAGAAGGCGGCCGGGGAGGTACCGACGGTGTCCGGAGCAACCGGTGGCGCAGTTTTCTGGTGGCGTCGGAATTCGCGTTGGCATTCATGCTCTTGATTGGAGCCGGGTTGATGATCCGCAGCTTCGTCGCCCTGCAGGGTGTGGACCCTGGTTTCGACCCGCACCACGTTTTATCCATGATTGTGTCCGTTGCTGGATCAAAGGAGGCTGCGCCGGGTGGCCGCGCCGTTTTCTATCGCCAACTTTTGCAGCAACTGCGAAGACTGCCCGGCGTGCAATCGGCTGCCGGCATTAATCATCTGCCGCTGGCGGGGGATCTGTGGGGGTGGGACTTTGAGATCGAAGGCCGTCCAAAGCCGCGCCCGGGGGATTCACCTCACGCTTTTTATCGGGTAGCGATGCCCGGATATTTCGAGACAATGCGCTTGCCTTTGCTGCAGGGACGCACCATCAGCGAGAGCGACGATGTGCGCGCACCGGACGTGGTGGTCATCAATCAGCGCGCGGCCCACGAATACTGGCCGGGCGAAAATCCGATCGGAAAGCGCATCACCTTCAACCCGAATACGAATTTGCCAATGTGGGCGACCGTGATCGGCGTAGCGGCAAATGAAAAGCAAGACAACTGGGCGGCTAAGCCGTATCCCGTAGTCTACTTATCGGCGCTGCAAAACAGCGATTTTCTTGGAGCGAGTAACTCGCACGTTGCCTACATTACTTTGGTGCTGCGTACCAACGGAAATCCGGCCGACCTGGCAGCGGCGGTCAAACACACTGTGTGGTCGTTCGATCGAAATCTGCCGGTATCGGAGGTCCTCACGATGGACCGGGTTGTGGCAGACGCAACCGCGCAGCCGCGCTTTGAAATGCTCTTACTAGGGATGTTCGCCGCAGTCGCCCTCGTGCTGGCGGCAATCGGGGTTTATGGCGTCATGAACTACTCCGTGTCCCGGCGCAGGCGCGAGATCGGAATTCGCATTTCGCTGGGCGCTAGCCGGACCGCTGTATTACGCATGGTGATGCAACAGGGCATGCTGCAGGTCTTGGCCGGCGCGGTGGCGGGGATCGCCGGAGCTCTGCTGCTATCTAAGTTAATCGCGAAGATGCTGTATGGTGTGCAGCCGGCCGATCCGGTCACCTTTGGCGGGGTAGCCGTCGTTTTGGGTCTGGCGGCGCTGCTCGCGGTCTGCATACCGGCGCGGCGGGCCACTCGAATCGACCCGATGGTGGCGTTGCGCAACGAGTAGCGTGTCACGCTAAAGAGGATGAGTGAATCCTCAAATAGCAAAAGACTGAACGGCAAAAAGGCCGTGGTGACGGGCGCGTCTAAAGGGATAGGACTGGCCATTGCCCAGGCCCTTCTCGCGCAGGGAGCGGAAGTGGTGATTTGCGCCCGCGGCCAGGCGCAGATCGATGCGGCCGTCCGCGAGTTATCCCAGACCGGCGGAAAGATAGCCGGACGCGTGGCCGATGTTTCGCAATCGAAAGACGTGGCGGCTCTGTTCGACTTTGCCGCGCAGACCATGGGCGGCCTCGACATTCTGGTCAATAACGCCGGATTTGGCCTATTCCGCCCCACCGCGGAACTGACCGTCGAGGAGTGGGACCGCTTAATCGGCGTCAATCTTTCTGGAACCTTTTACTGCAGCCGTGAGGCGCTGGCCCGTTTCCGGCAGCCGGACGGCGGTTGGATCATTAACATCAGCAGCTTGGCGGGAAGAAATCCGTTCGCGGGCGGCGCGGCGTATAACGCGTCGAAATTTGGAATGAACGGCTTCAGCGAAGCCATGATGCTCGATCACCGCAAGGACAACGTAAAGGTGAGTTACGTCATGCCTGGCAGCGTCGATACTGAGTTCTCCAGTTCCGGCCATGCGGGCAAATCCGAATGGAAAATCGCGCCGGAAGATATTGCCGAAATTGTGCTCGGAATCTTACTCATGCCGGCCAGAACACTGATCAGCCGGGTGGAAGTAAGACCTTCACGGCCCGACAAGAAGTAACGATTCAATTGCGGGCTCAGAAAACTCCGAGAGGAAAAAGAAACCTTCAGACGCCTTCATGCTTTCACCGTCTTCTGACGATGAAACGAATGAGTAGCAAACAGGCGCATGCATAAAGAGAAGGATTGTTCCCTATGACACGGCTCCGTAAAGTGCTGGACCCCTCACGGACCGGAAGAGACGCTGAATCGCTCGAAAAAACACTGATGAAGCTGGTGGTGGGGCAGGATGAGGCGGTGGAACAGATCGTCAATATCTACCAGATGTTCATCACGGGATTGGGAGCGCCGGGGCGTCCGGTGGGAAACTTCCTGTTCCTGGGGCCTACCGGTTCCGGTAAAACCCGCGCGGTAGAAGCCACCGCCGAGGCATTGCTCCACAATCCGCGCGCGGTGGTTAAAATTGATTGCGCCGAATTTCAGCATAGCCATGAGATTGCAAAGCTGATTGGCTCGCCTCCGGGGTATCTCGGCCATCGGGAAACGCATGCCCTGCTCAGCCAGGATGCGATCAATCAATATCAGACTGAGCAAATGAGGCTGAGTTTCATCCTGTTCGACGAAATCGAAAAGGCCAGCGACTCACTATGGAACTTGCTGCTCGGCATTCTGGACAAAGCGACGCTGACGCTGGGCGATAATCGCAAAGTCGATTTCTCCCACTCCATGATCTTTATGACTAGCAATTTGGGGGCGGCTGAGATGAGTAATCTGGTCAATCCTAAATTAGGATTCGAGCGCAATTCCATGGCTGCCGGGCAGCCCAAGACAGACGACGAATTGAGCAAGAAAATCAAGCGGACCGGAGTAGAAGCGGCGCGCCGCAAGTTCACTCCTGAATTTATGAACCGCATCGACAAGCTAGTCGTTTTCAAATCCCTGGGAGAGGAAGAACTGCGCCGCATCCTCGACCTGGAACTCAATCAGATTCAGCAGCGCATTCTTCGTTCATCGCCCGACCGTTGCTTTGCCCACACCGTTTCGGCCGCCGGAAAAGACTTTTTACTTTCCGAGGGGACTGATCTCAAATACGGCGCCCGTCATCTGAAACGCGCGATCGAGCGCCTGGTCATTCAGCCGTTATCGAACCTGGTGGCAACCAACCAGGTGAATGCGGGCGACTGGATTCAATCCGATTTCGATCCTGAACACCGTTGCATGGTGTTCAGCAAGGAAGCGGAGGGAATGGAATCGCATGCCATTCACAATATGATCGGCGAAACGTTCCACATGCCCGCGGCCGCCATGGCTGCCGGTTCGCACGTGGATTTCGCTAGAACCGTATCGGCGGGTAAATCCAAGAAATAGGATAGTCGCACGGCCCTGCTCCGAAAGGTTACACTATTCGGAACACCCCATGCGACGACCTCTTTCCTTCCCTGCCCTCGCTGTCGTTTTCCTCAGTGCAACGCTGACTTCGGCTCAGCAGTCCGCCGCGCCCGATCCTATCGCCGTAATGGCCGGTCGCCTCAACCTGGATAGCTATAAAACAACGATAAAAGGCCTGACTCAGTTTGGCGACCGCCGCCAGGGCACAGACCGTAATCGCGCCGCTATCGATTGGATTGAAGCCCAGCTCAAAAGCTATGGCTGCACCAATACTGAGCGCATTCATTACAATTACGATCCGCCCGCGCGCGGCAATCGCAGCGGCGCCCGGCCGCAACAATCCGCGACGCTGGGGCCTGGAGGCGCGCGCCGCCGCGGGGTCCGCATGCCCGAGAGTGTGAATAACGACCCCATGAAACAGCCCGACGAAAAACTCCGCGCATTGAACTCGCAACCCTCCACCCCGGGGCCGCGCGAGGAGGTTTACTGCACGAAGATCGGCACAACGCATCCGGAAGAAATGTATATCGTCGGCGGACATATGGACGGCATCGGCTGGGGTGAAGCCGCCAATGACGATGGCTCGGGCACGGCGCTGGTTATGGAACTCGCGCGCGTGTTTAGCAGTCCGGATGTTCAGACCGAGCGCTCCATTCGTTTCGCGCTTTGGAATAACGAGGAGACTGGCCTCAATGGGGCGCGGGCCTACGTGGAGCAACGCAAGGATTTGCAGGGCATCGAATCACCCGCCGGGTCTGGCAAATATCCGGAGCCCAAGTGGCTCGGCATGATCCAGCACGACATGATGATGTTCGACCACGGCATGCCTCACAAGGATGGAACGATGAGCAAGGAGCAGCGCCCCGAGGCCGACGTCAACATCGAATACCAGATGACTTCTAAATTCGCCGACGCATCCATGCTGCTTGCGCACAAGTTCCAACTCGCAAATGAAAAATACGCAACCGACTACCCGGCCAACATCGGTCCGCACATGACCAACACGGATTCGAGTCCGTTTGAAGATCTAACGGCGTCGCTCAGCCTGCGGGAGACCGAACGCGGCTCGCAGATTGGCAACGGCTGGGATCCGCATCATCATCAGCCTACGGACGTATTTGCAACGTTCAATGATGACGATTTTCGCCTTGGGCTGAATGCCACCCAGACCACGCTGGGCGCGATCGCGCAACTGACCGGCGCTAAAACCACGCACTAAACGGGGAACCATGCGAACTCTGATTTCCCTTCTCCTTTTGCTGGGTCCCGCTCTGGCGCACGCTCAGCAGTACGACTTGATCATCACGAACGGCAAGATCTTCGACGGCGCCGGCAACCCCTGGTTCTATGGTGATATTGCCATTCGCGGAGACAGCATTGCCGCGATTGGCCGCCTAGGCAATGCGAAAGCTACTGCGCACATTGATGCGGCTGGTTTGGCGGTGGCGCCCGGCTTTATCGACATCCATTCGCATGGCCGGCGCGGCATTTTCGCCGTTCCCACCGCCGAGAACTACTTGCGTGAAGGCGTGACGACCATCATTGAGGGACCGGACGGAAGTTCGGCCGTGCCTTTGGGGCCGTTTCTGCAAAAGGTGTCGCAAACGCCCATTTCTATTAACTTCGCCAGCTTTGTCGGCCATGGCTCTATTCGCACGGCCGTGATGGGCCTGGTGAACCGAAAGGCAACGCCGCAAGAGGTGGAGAAAATGAAAGCGCTCGCCGAGCAGGCCATGCGCGACGGAGCGGTCGGGCTATCCACCGGGCTGTTCTATGTGCCAGGCAACTACGCCAACACGGAAGAAGTGATTGAGATCGCAAAGGTGGTGGGAGCACTGGGCGGTTTTCACGAGTCGCATATGCGCGACGAAACGGATCAAATCGAAGCATCCGTGAAAGAAACGATTCGCATCGGCGAAGAAGGCCATCTGCCGACGCAAATCACGCATCACAAAGTAATCGGCCCCGCGAATTGGGGAAAGAGCGTGCAGACTTTGCAACTAGTGGAACAGGCGCGGGCACGCGGGGTGGACGTGAGCATCGATCAGTATCCGTATACCGCATCGAGCACCGGGATTGCTGCTTTATTTCCGCAATGGTCATTGGCTGGCGGTAATGCTGCTGTTGTAGAGCGGCTGCACGCATCCGATGCCCGGAACAAAATCAAAGTGGAGATCGTGCACAACATCCGCGACGGCCGGGGCGGAGGCGACCCCAAGAATATTGTAATTGTGAATTGCACGTTCGACCCGAATTTGGCAGGCAAGAGCCTGGCTGATTTAACACGCGCACGCGGCGCGGAGGTCACCAACGAGAATGCAGCCGAAACCGCCATGGCGCTGCAAGAAAAAGGCGGCTGTTCGGCGGTGTATCACGCTATTGATGAGGCCGACGTGGAGCGCATCATGCGGTCGCCCTATACGATGATTGCCTCCGATGGCGAAATTCCTATATTCGGCAAGGCCGCTCCCCATCCACGCAGCTACGGCACCTTTGCCAGAGTGCTTGGCGTGTATGTGCGGGAACGGAATATCATAACTTTGCAGGACGCGATTCACCGGATGTCGGGAATGCCGGCGCAACGGTTGAGCTTTGAAGACCGGGGATTGCTGCGGCCTGGCATGAAAGCCGATATAGTGGTGTTCGATCCGGCCACGGTTTCAGACAAAGCCACCTTCGACAAGCCGCACCAATATTCAGCCGGTTTTCGCGACGTGGTTGTGAACGGCAAGCTGGTGCTGCGGAACGGAATCGTGACCAGCGAAAGACCGGGACGCGTCCTTTATGGACCGGCGTATAAAACCAGCCGGTGATAAATTGTGGTGGGTTCAAACCACATGCGCCAGGCTGTATTACTTGCTGTCATCCTGTTAGCACTCCTAGTCCATCCTGCATACGCGCAACACGGCCACGAAGCTGCGCCGTCTCATCAACAGGACACAGATGCACCGATACCGCTGTTTCAAACGGCGCTCGGGACCTTTGCGCGGCCGATCTCCTCGCTAAATACGGAAACACAGGCCTACTTCAACCAGGGTTTCCGATTGATGTATGCCTTTGATAAGAAAGATGCACGCCGCTCATTCATTGAAGCGGAGAAGCGCGATCCGGACTGCGCCATCTGCTACTGGGGTGAAGCGTGGTCTTTAGGTTCATTCCTGAATGGTTCCATGCAGGCCGCCGAATCTCCGCGTGCCTTTGCGGCCATTCAAAAGGCGCGCAAGACGACTCGCGCGAGTGCCGTGGAACGGGCCATGATCGATGCCATGTCCGTGCGCTACGTGGAACACTTCGATCCAAGCAAGCAGCGCGAGCACGATATCGCGTACGCCGAAGAGATGCGGAAAGTTCATGAGCGATTCCCAAAAGACTTGGACGTGGCCACACTATATGGCGAGGCGCTGTTCTTATTGGAACCGAGGCGCGGGTACCGCGACATCCATTCTCCGAATGTCCAAAAAATACTTGCCGTATTTGAAAGCGTACTCAAGGTAGACAGCCAGCATATAGGAACCTGCCATCTTTACATCCACCTGACCGAAGCCACGACGGAGCCGGGAAGAGCGGAGGCATGCGCCAACACAATCGGCAATGCGATTCCCGGCGCCAGCCACATTAATCACATGCCTTCTCACACCTGGAACCAATTGGGCCGTTGGGGAGACTCGGTTCGCGCGAATATTCAAGCATGGCATTCCGATCAGCAGGCAGCGGTGGGAGAGGCCTTCGCGATCTATCCATCCCATAATTTGCAAATGCTCCTCTTTGCCGCATCCATGGACGGCCAGGGCGCCATCGCCATTCAGGCCGCCAAAGACTATGCCAAATTGACGGGAAGCAGTATGTACCGGATATTGACGCTCATCCGGTTCGGCCGCTTCAACGAAGTTCTCGAGTTCACACAGCGCCCCAATCAAAATAGCGAGGCGGCAGTGTGGGATTTTGGCCAGGGTTACGCTAAGCTTCGGACCGGCCAGCAGGCACCGGTTCGCGAGCACCTGCATCGTCTTTTGGATGCCGCCGATCAGTCTTCCGGGATGTTCCGCTTCAACTCCGCTCACAATGTTCTCGGGGTTCTCGGCGGCATTCTCGAAGGAGAGGTGCAACGTTCGAACGCTAATCTGGACCAAGCAATTGCGTCTTTCACGCGCGCTGTTACGTTTGAAGACGCAATGATCTACGACGAACCCGAGGCATTGCCTTTCTCCGCCCGGCACTGGCTAGGCGCGGCGCTGCTGGAGGCGAAACGATATTCCGAAGCCGAGAATGTTTACCGCGAAGAACTCAAGAAGCATCCGCACAACGGTTGGTCTCTATTTGGACTGAAAGCATCTCTGGACGCGCAACACAAGCCATCGCAGGACGTTAGTCAAGATTTAGACGCCAGTTGGGCGCGGTCGGACACATGGCTGCATGGGTCCGCATTTTGATCTCGCCGCTGGTTAGTTGGTTCTAAACTCCCCGGTGCGCTGAGACTTTTTATAGTTCCCGGAGCACATCACGCGGTAGTAATAAGTCGTCTGGGAAGTGAGGCCAGTCAACGCCACTGATCTTGACCGCGCGCCGCCCGCATCTTGCACGCGGTTAGGCGCTGTCATTACCGCCGGGTCTCCAGCGGCATAATCCACATAGCAATTCCCGCTGTCGGGCGCGACATAGGCCACTGCGGCGCTTGACGAAGTGATGCTACTTGCAGGCGCTCCGGCAAGCGTCACCAGGCCTTGCGCGGCATTCAGCGCGTCGATGTCGGCTCCCACCGCGCCGCCGGCGCTCCAGTGGCTTACATCCTTCAAATGGTAATCGAGAAAAGCGGGGTTTCCATTCACCAGCGCCGGAGCTTGATAGTTAAACCATCCAACCGCCGATAGACTCGACGTTCCGCTTTGAAAATAATTGCTCAATGACGGCCACGCCGCCGCGACGGCCGCGGGCGTCTGCCCGTTGCCAATCATGAGGTTGTTCCGCCAGATATAACTAGGCGTGAATTTACAATCCGCCAGCGCCTTTCCCGTCAGCAGAGGACAGCCGCCAATGTTGGGCTCGCCGCCATCTTGCGCGACACCCTGGTTTGTGCTGTTGATATACAGGATGTTGTTCGTCACCGACACGCCTTCGGTGTTCAAATCGAAAGGCCACATCACGGCGGGGTTGGTTCCCACGTTTCCAACGATGGTGTTGTGGTCGACGATTACATCTTCTGTCGCATTTGGGCCCTCCCCAAGCCATCCAGGCGGAGGCAACGCTTGCGTCCCGGCATAGTAATTCGGATTGCCGATATCCCACGCCAAGTTATTCTGCAGCCGGAACCGCTGGCACGCAGGCGGCATCGGGAAATTGCTACCCGCCGTTACAAAGCAAAAGCTGGTCACGCCCGGTCCGTGCATGAAGGTGTTGTTCCGAATATCCACATCCGAAATCCCCATGCCGTTGACGCTGGTGAGTAGCACGCAACCGGCCGAGGCTTCAATCTCGACCCAGTTTCCGTCGCAAACATTCGCTTCATAGCGGATGCGGCGGCCGCCCTTCCACTCACCCGGCTGCCTGTGGTAACGGCCCAAACCATCAGAGCTTGGATTTGCCGTAAGGTTGCCGGGGTTATACATGTACTTGAACGGCGTCTCAAAGTAGTTTCGGTAGTAAGTGTAGTCTCCGCGGAGGCGCGCCGCGCCGCCGCTGTCGTCATGGTGCCAGCACAATCCCGCGCATGAACTGAAGTTGCCCTGAAAGACATACGGCCCCGGCCCCAGTCCTCCGATCATCCATGAAGCGCCTTCGCCCCAGTGCGTAGAGAAAGAGGCATTTGCATTTGTCACGGCAGTAATTGCGCCAGCGCTCACATCCACACAGGCAATCTGCCCAGCGCTTGTATTTCCGGCGCTATCTTTCGGCCAGCTATCTGAGGCGTTGCAACTGCCATTCGTGGTTCCCGTTGCCGCCGCCGTCGCGCAAGTGAATCCCGAGCAAGCCGCCGTTACGCCGGAGGGCAGCCAAACCGTGAACGTATTCGCATTGGCCATATTCAGGCCTACAAACACGCGGCCCGTGCCCGTACCCGAGAGCGTTACCGTTCGCGGGCCGGGGACAGTGATGTTGCCGCTCCCCATGTTCTCAATCCCGGCCGCCACGGTGAAGGTGTTACCACTCGTTTTTGTAGCCGTCAGACCAGAATATTCGGCGTGAAAATATTCGATGTTGTCGAAATAACTGTTAATGATTCCGTTGTTGAAGCCATCCCAAAACAGCCCGTCATTCACGCGGTTTGGCGCTCCCAAGGGATGGAAATAGACCCGGTCGAAGACGATATTGTCATCAAACGGATAGGTGAAAACGAATGTGTACCAGGGCGTTGGATCGGATGAGGTATGAGCTTCCGGAGAATCCACGCTTGTGATCTCAATACCAGGACCGATCCGGATATTGGAAATCATCAACTCGTAGTTGCCGTCATTCGAGCCCATGGTAACGATCGCGCCGGCAGGACCAACGACGCCCAAATTGCCGATTGCGCTTTGAATGATCCCCATTTTGGATTGCCAAGCCGGGGTGATGTCCACTCCGGGTGGCGGCAACTGTGAATCCGGCGCCGCGCTCCGCACGATGATCGGCTTGAGCGCGCGATTCACCGGAACCCAATAGAAGCCTTGAGCGTTATCCGTGCCTTGACTTGCAAAGAGCATGGACGTTACGCCATCGCTGCATTTCAATGTCACGGTGTTAGTCGAGCTATTGACGACATGGACGTAGTAGACCTGTCCGGTGGCAAGCCCCTGGCCGAACTCACAGGATGTACTGGCCGGATAAGAGGTGAGCGCGATATAGCTGCGGCCGAACCGGATGCCCTGGCCTTCCGTGAGAGTAGGAGAACCACCCAGTTGGATCTGGCTGGTGGCCACAGTCACATTGGATGGATGCCAAGTCTGCACGTCAACGGGCTTGAGGGCAAAATTGAAATTGCCCGTAGTGGCAGTTCCGCACACCGTGCCCGGCGGGATAGAGATGACTGTGCCCTGCGTGGCCTGGCGGGAGACCGCCGCTGTATAGGCGGCTCCGATATCGCTGCAATCGGAAGCGAGCGTATAAGCCGCAAAGCCAGTAGTGTCCGGATAGCTTGGATCAAAGGTTGCCGGCGCAACCGGTATGGCGGGATGAACCGCGGGTAGAGGCAAAGTAGTGAACGTCGTGCCGACACCGGAAGTCCAAGTACTGCCTCCATCGGTACTCAATTCCGGACAGACATTATAAGTTGTGCCAGCCATGAGTCCGGCTATATCCATATTCAAAACCAAGCCGGGGGCGGACTCCGTCGAGTACGTAGGCCCAATCTCCATTGGCTGCATGAGGCCGTTGGTGTTGCCGATGCACGCAGCAGGCGAAACAACGGCTCTTGTTCTACCCACAAAACCGGCGTTGCCGGAAATAGGCGACGTGAAGCTCACAATAATCTGCGCCGTGGAATGGGTGATGTAGCCGACGCTGTTTATCGTCAGAGGCGAACCAGGATTAGAGACCTGCGCCAGGCTCACGTCCGTGATATAAATCTGATCGCCGTTTGCGGAATTATCCATCTGGAAGGTGATGCGGCCCATTCCGGCGCCGGGGCTATTCACTACCGTAAATGTGGTCGAATAAGTGTTCCAACCGACCGCTAGCACCGGCGCGTAGGCTAAACCGAAGCTGGTGTATGGGCTGCTGGATTGAATCCCTAAAACATTGACCTGTTGCGCACGCGTCGCATTCGCCTTAAAGGTCAGTGAGTAAGTGATGCTGTTCGCGCCATAAGTTAGATTGTCTTGATAGAGTTCGATATTGCTGCCGGGGGGAACCGCCGATGTAACAGAGACGTGCGCGGCATTTACGCCGCCCGGACCGCTGCCATCCACCACCCAGGAACCCAAGGAACCGGCGGATAAATTCCAGGAACTGGCGCCTCCGTTAAAATCACAGTTTAGAGCGATTCCGGAACAGGCGGGAGGTCCGCCGGTCAAAGCTACCGTCTGTGGGCTTCCAATCGCATTGTCGGCCACTGAAACGTTAGCTGTCCGTGGACCCGCGGCCAGCGGCGTAAAGGTGACCACAATATTACAGCTTGCCCCCGCCGCAAGAGTGGAGGCGCAGGTGCTGGTTTCGCTAAAATCGCCAGCGTTCGTGCCGCTGATGCTGATTCCGGAGATATTCAAAACGACGGTTCCCACGTTGGTGAAGGTGATAGTGGACGGAGAACTCGCGGAGCCGACCGCAATGGAACCGAACGTCACCGAAGTGGGAGAAAATGAGACTGCTGGGGACGAGGCGCTACCCGTCAAGGCTACTGTCTGTGGGCTGCCAATCGCATTGTCGGCCACTGAGATGTTCGCTGTCCGTGTGCCAGCGGCCACAGGCTTAAACGTGACCGCGATATTACAGCTTGCCGCCGCCGCGAGGGTAGAGGCGCAGGTGCTAGTTTCGCTAAAATCGCCGGCGTTAGTTCCGGTGATGCTGATTCCGGAGATATTCAAAACAGCGCTTCCCACATTGGTTAAGGTGATTGTGGACGGAGAACTAGGAGAGCCAACCGCAATGGAGCCAAACGTCACCGAAGTGGGAGAAAATGAGACTGCCGGAGACGGGCCGCTGCCGACCGTGAACGTTTGCGTGGAGCTGTTGGTAGCACCCAAAACATCGGTCGCGACGGCCTGAATCGTATGCGTACCGTTGGCCAACGTGCCGGTGTTGAACGTCGCGTGATATTGCCACTTGAGGTCGTTGGTGAAGTTGGTGTTGACGTCTTGCAGTTCCTGGAAGACAATGGGCGACGACGATCCATCAATGTAAAAGCTGACGTTACTCACGGGTAGCGCGCTGATTTGAGTAGTTGTCCAGGTGCCAGATCCGCCGGATGGAAAGCTTTGGTTTGCGGCGCTCGTGAATACCGGCGCGGAAACGTTGCTGGCGGCCAACGCTGCAACCGGGCAACCAGAAGCGTTTCTATAATTGAACTGGTCAACGATGTTACGTTCTTGGTTTGAGTCCTCGTGCGAGATCCCGATGATGGTCGAGTTGCCGCACATCACGTTATTTTGAAAAGTGAGAGTGTTGGCGGCGGTGGTGCTGTTATTCCCCAGGTTGTCCGTCGCAAAATCCCACGACGGACCACCGACACCACCTCCGCACGCTAACGTCGCCTCAGGGAGGCTTTGGGCGACGTTGCCTTGAATCAGAGACGGAGACAGGAATAATTCCAGAAAGTCCGGTACGCCGGCCGTACACCCCGGCGTGTTCAGAGATCCTAGATTATTGATGAACGTAAAGTTGGTTCCAACCGAAGCGATGGAGTACGCGAACGAGTTCCAGAATTTACCGTTGAAAGTAATCGCAACGTTGCCCTTCACCACGAAGTTTGAAACAAAGGCCTGAATCTCATAACACGCGCGATGCGTTTGGGCGCAGTAATTGTAGGAAAACTCGCTGGCGTTGGTGGAATGGATTGATCCGTTGGGATTGATATGGAATCCGTCATTCGCACATCGCGTGAAGCGGTTGTGGCTAATGACTGTGGCGTCCAGGCCTTGATAATCCTGCCAACAGGCAGGCTGAAAAGAGTCGCCCGGGTTACCGACCGGCGGATCCAAACTTCTATAGCCGCCTGGAAACGCGTTATCGAAAGTGTTGCCGGTAATCGTGCTGTTATGGAATCCATTGGATACGAAGGCGCCGCCGTTTGGGTAAGAGCCGCCCGTCACATTCGCCAATTTGTTGTTCGTAAGAGTTAGATTTGTGAGAGGATTGTCCGCGTTCCAGACCCCTCCCTCGAAGTCGATTCCAGTTATAGTCAGACTCGACGCCGCGAGGTTTAAAATTTGGTTACCGTTTGTCGTCTCAGTCAGAATCGCGTTAGTGCCGCCGCGTAAGGTGGTCCCATTGACGGTCAGGTTGATGGAGCCATTGACGTTGCACGGGCCATTTACCGTTGTGCTGCCGCCGGCATTTACAGCAGCTTGGATCAGCCCTAAGTCTGTTGCGGAGTTATTCGTGCAATTGACAGTCGCGCCAAACAGGGTTGCGGGTATAACTGCCGCCAAGATAGTAAAGAAGAGGCGTGAGATTTTGCAGGATGGCCGGAAGACGCCAATTAGGTAACGCATGGCCCCAAAGTAGTTGCCTTGCGCGCTGAATCAGGTAGGGGCTTGACGGCAAGTCCAAGGATCTAAAGTGGAAAACTTTTGGGAGTTATCGGGCGCGATGCGTCCTGAGCGGGATTAGAGGCCTGCAAGTCATATGGTGCAAATCAAGCGAATAGGCGAAGAAACGGCGTATTTTGCGAAACGGACTTTCAACCTCTTCTTCGCCAACCCAGCAATAGCACTCCAGCGGTAGCCAAAAGCACGCTGGTAGCCGGCTCGGGCACGCCTGAAACGGGTGTCGGATCGAATGCGCCGTATGCTTCGCCTATAGCGCCCACCAGCGGCCCAACGCCAGGAAAAAGATTATCGTTATTCGGAGCGACGCTAAGCGTGCCAAACCTGCCGCCGCCGGGAATGAAGTCTACAATCATTGTTAAGCCGTCGTCATCGCCGAAGCCATTGGTTCGCAAATCGAAGCTGGCAATGTCTTGTAGGCCGGCAGTGTATGTTTCAACCTTATCGGAGAATCCAGGAACTCCCCAGCCATAGAGGTAGGTCTCGTTAAACGTGAGATGAAAACTGGTGAGATCGGACAACCCGATATCGACCAAAGAACCCGCGGCTACTGGATCGTTGTACGTGAGCGAACCGGTAATGACCACATGCAACCCGTTGCTTTCCTGATCCAAAGTAGCGGACAGCAGGTCTGTGTTCGAAGTAAGCGTGCCGGCGCTGGTTATTGCCGGGAGCAGAATCGCGATGCCGAATAACATCGCCCGGACCGGTTCGAGAACGCATAGCAGCGGCCTAAAGGAAGACATGGAAGGCTGTGGGTTACAGCAGCCACTCGATCATATCGTAAATTTCCGATAATCAAACACGTCGCTGCCTGCGGGGCGTACCAATACTTGTAACCAGTACGGGTGTATCACGCTTTAGGGGTTATTTGGCGCGGACCCGGTGAGATTCAAACTCACGGCCCTTTGCTCCGGAGAGAAAAGCGGACCTTCGACAGGGGCATGGTTTCTTGTATTTTTTGCAACTTACAAAGCGGGGAGAAGCGTTGTAAAGCGCCATAAAGCGCGGAGCTATGGGGCGATCTATGGGGTAGTTTTCAACTCGGTGATCAGGCGTCTTTGTACTGGCTAATAAGCCCAATCCACCCTACGCGCCGACAACTTAAAGATCTTCTTACGATCGAGGTAGGTTTGAGCCCGGCGAGAATAAGCACTAGGAGCCGCCAGCAGCGGCGCTTTCAGGTCGATCCCAGATGAAGACCCAGTCGTTGTTGGGCCGTCGTCAAGATCGTGTTCTGCTCATTCGGTCGAAAGTGTTCGTGGAGATTGTCCATTACGGCTAGGATAAGGAAATGAGCGGCACGCAACGCGTTGTCCGCTTCTGGTCTCTGGGCTTTAGAGTGGAAGTCGACTGTACCCGACTCAGTCAGTTGAAGCCGGGATAAGAAGGAAGAATTCGTCGGGTGAGTATGGCGCAAGCCTTCATAGTAAACTGCGGCCAACCAGGGCCGAAGGTGCTCGGACTTGAGTGCCATCTGCACTAGATCGACCTTCCACGAGTGGGTTTTATACCTCCCCTTCACCTCAGCGTATTGAGCCTCGACTTGCTCTCGCCGCCATGCAGGGATCATTTCGCCGAAACCGCTGTTTTCCCAAGCCTTCAGGAGCTTGTGCTCGTCGACCCAGCCGTAGGCAATGTAGTCGTCAACTTCATCCGGGTGGATGCGCAAGTATTCTGTGGTCACTACACGCTCATACATCCCTCGGAGGAGCTTGAAAGCTCCCACACCATATCCGTTAGCGCATAGGAGCAAGATCTCAGAAAAGTCCTCGAAGCACAGCCTTCCCATCCAGATCAGAACCTTGTCAGTCGGTTCGGATACCAGGGAATCAAGTCTCAGCGTGGAGCCAAACGCCGATCTTAAATTCTCGAATCTCGCAAAGAACGTCTCATTGCGTTTGACAAAATCATCGTTCTCATCTGCATAGCCGAAGGTAATCTGTTGCATATTTTTCGGGTGCGGGCGCGTGTATTGCCGCCATCAACTATACGGCGTAATCGTACGTTGTCGTCAATTTTGGATTATTACGGGCGTGACGGAATCCATGGAACAGGGAGGGTCCTGATCATTTCGCGCATTCAAAGACATTGAGACGGAAGAATAACCCGCTTATGGTTGAATGAGAAATGCTTTTCGAATCGCTACAAGTGGGGGACGAAGTTTGGATGGACGGGGAGAATCTCGCCGAAGTTACGAAGAAAACGGACGAGTATCTCAACATATGGGATGGTAAGACGGTCTGGTCGTTCAGGGAGGAGGAAAAACATATCATTGAGCAACGGTGTAAGAAAAAGAAGATTAACTCCCCGGGTGTAATAGCTCAGACTTGATCTGACAAAGGGATTTAGGCTGATCGCTTAAGGCCAATTTTAGTTCAATCGATTTGACTATTCACTCGACGTCGGATCATGCAGCTTTGGTGGAAGCGGACGCAACGCCCGCTGCACAGAAGCCTTAAGGGCGGGCAGATCGTCCTGCAGCGTTGCCCATATGCCATCCAGGTCAATCCGCTCGTATTGATGTCTAATCCAATTGCCTGTCCCGCGTATCTTATGCCACGGCTGGTCCGGACAAAGGATGGCTGCTTCGTCACCCAATCGGATTGCCGCTTCACTAATGACCAGAAGCTTCCGCTCCGCGGCCGCAACCGTTTTTGGGTCTTCACGGAAAGATCCAAAGTCCATGCCCTCTATGAAATGCTCGATCATAACAATCGCGTCAAGGATGTCGTGCAGGCAACGCGCGGAGTTTCTAAAAGACAACCACGGCCTCGCGCTCCGCGCGGATACGCACGTCATCTTTCATCAAGCGACGCTCACAGAGCTCGACGGGAGTATGTAAAATCTCAGAAATACGCACTTCGAGACCGGCTTTATCGAAAGCCGTTAGCCTTCTATTGGCGTCGAAATCGCTCAGCAAATCGACGTCCGACAGTTCGCTAGCTTCACCTCGCGCCACGGAACCGAAAATAGACAGCCTTGCGATACCGTCGTTTTTCAACTCGGCTTCGTGTGACAGAAGCATCGCCCTCACTGCATCCGGGTTCATACTTTACTCTGACTAAGATGGTGCGCCCGGTAAGATTCGAACTTACGGCCTTTTGCTCCGGAGGCAAACGCTCTATCCAGGCTGAGCTACGGGCGCGCGTGTGACTACAACCAACAACTATAGCGCGAACGCTTATAATCCCGGCCTGCCCGCAGCGGCGCGCACGTTGCCGGTGTGAGGCGTCGCGCGCGTGGAGCGGCTTCCCAGCAATTCCTCAATGTGCTGACGGATGGCCGATTCGGTCATCAGCTTGTCCCAATTTTCATCTTCGGTGGGTGGCGTCTGGTAATGAATGATGCCTTTGCGGTCGATCAAAACCATCTGTGGCACCACGAAGCGCGCCGAATCCCAATTCATGAACGAGACCATCTGCGCTTGCAGAACCCAGCCCACTGGAAAACCAACGTTGTTTTCTTTCACAAAGTCATCCACCAGCAAGTCCGCGTTGGGATTCACCGCAACATCGATGACCTGCAAGCCGCGCGCGCCGTACTCCTCCTGGAACTTCGTCATCACTTTCGAAGCCGCTTTGCAGTGCGGGCAAGTGGTGAAAATGAAACCGAGCGCCACCACCTTGCCGCGGTATTGGCTGAGAAGCTGCGGCCCTTTGCCCGGAATGTTGAAAGACAACTCGGGCGCCTTCCGCAGACTCTCATTGGGCGCCGCAAAGGCCGGCGCAGTCAAAACAGCGGCGCCAAGGACCACAACACCGGCGAGGGAAGCAAGAATATTCTTCACTGGGTAATACTCCGCATATTAGTTTAGCTTAAGGAAGGTCGGGTTTTGCGCTCAGGCCTTCGATGCTCGAAACCACGTCATCCTTCAGCCGCGATACGAAATATCCGTCGTCGCCCTGGCCGGCAAACATGGTCGGGTTACTCGATATAACAGTCAATTGCTTCCATTTCCCGCGCAGGACCTTTTGATAGGCGGCAAAATAAGCGGCAGCGGCATCCGTTGAATCCCACGCCGACGCGTATTCGAGAACTGGATTGGCCTTCTTGCCACGGCTCATAATCCGGAATTGCCCGCCGCGCCAATGCGGAGCAAGCTCATTCGCTTTTGCGGCGCCCAGATATGTACTCAACATCATCTTGTGATCGAACTCGCCCACCGACCCTTCGGTCATTTCCTTGCCCTCGGTTTTCGGGGCCAATTTGGGTAACTCGGGCTTCAGCGGTTTCACGTGCGCGAAGTACCGCGCCGGATGAAATATCTGCGAAGAATCCACGGGAGGATCTTGAAACACCGCGTCAAAAGCCGCCTTGCCCATTTTCTTGTAGACGGCATCGAAGAACATGGTGCCCTCGGCGTAGGGAAACAGCAGCGATTGCTGAATATAGAGCGGCGACCCTTTCAAGATCGGGTAATCGGCCATGGATGCTTCGCTGGAATCCGCTACCGATTTCAGCATCTCCGCGGTCGGCTCCGGCTTCTGGCCCTGCTGCTTCAACTCATAGGCGATCATCAGCCAAGACGCTTGGCCTTCCACAACGGCGGTGTGCGCCATGTTCTCATCGTCATCACTGGGCGTGTCTTCCATGAAGTGCTCCAGGTCAAAATGCTGGTCGGCCAGGGCGTGCGACAGCTCATGCGCGAGCGTGGTGCTCTCGGCATCAGCCGAGGCATCATCCAAAATGAAGAGCTTTTTTTCGTCGTAATCGTAGAAGGCCGCAGCCTGCTCAGTCAGCAAATCAATGGTCGATTTCTTCAGGTCAAAGGCTTGGGGAACCAGACCGAACATTTTGAGGCTCAACTCGTCAGCGCGAATTTCGTCGGGCTTCAGCGTTTTCTTCATGCGCTTGTTGAGAAAGCGGCGCAGCTGCGGCTTGGTCATGCGCCCGTACGGCACGGCATGCTTTTCCGCGAGGCCCGTGATTTCAGACAAGGTCTTCACCATGGAATCAATCTGGCCGAATACCTGATCGCCCGATGGTTTTTCCTGAGCGGCCCGCACCAGCACCGTGGCCGCGCAGAGGGCGGCGGCTAAGGATAAAATTCGACGGAGCATGGAAAAGAGGAAGCGGGTTGAATTACTACCAGCCTAGCCGATGGAGATTTAGCGGGGCAGCGCCAGCAGCGCCTTGATGCCGTTCCAGAGGATCTGCACGCCGATGCAAACCAGGATGAAAGACGCCAACCGGACAATTACATTCATCGCGGTGGGACCTAGAAGCCGAGCCACACGTTCGGCAAAACGGTAGCTGAGGAAAATAGTAAATGCCATGATCGCGGGCCCAAGAATGGCAGCGGCAAAGCTCACGGCGTTTTCCTGGTGAGCGGTGTGATTCGCTCCCAGCGTGATGGCCACCGATATGGAACCGGGTCCCACGGTTAACGGCAAAGTGAGCGGATAAAATGCGCGGCTGGCAATATCCGCGGTAGAAACTTTTCCCTGCACGCTCTCGCGTTCCTGCTGCGCGTCCCGCTGCAGGAGCGTCCAGCCAGTGGACACAACTACCATGCCACCCCCAATTTGCACGACCGGTACGGAAATGCCGAAGAAGTCCAATATGTGGCTGCCGATCAGCATGGAGCCGGTAAGCAGCCAAAAGCTGTTCAAAGCAACCTTAGTGGCCAGGGTGGACCGCGCAACGCTGGAATAACCGGGCGTGAGGCTTAAAAAGATAGGCGCATTCGCCAGCGGGTTCACAATGGGAAAGAGAGCCGTAAAAATGACCAGACAGCTTTCAAAAATCTGCAGTACGGCGCTAGTAGGCATGGAAGTTCTTAGGATATGCTGTTTCGCGGTTTGCGGTGGAATGCGATGTTATTCTGGAATCACTCTCCCCTACCGCGCTATTCACGCGGAATTGCTCGTACTCCATGGATTTTCTCGCTGGTCTTAATCCGCAACAACGCGACGCCGTTGCTCACGTTGAAGGTCCGCTCTTACTGCTCGCCGGCGCCGGCAGCGGTAAAACGCGCGTTATCACGCATCGCATCGCGCACCTGGTGGAATCGCAACACATTCCAGGTCCGGCCGTTTTGGCGGTTACCTTTACGAATAAGGCTGCAGATGAAATGCGCCAGCGCGTCAGCAGCCTGCTGAGCGACGGGAACCGGTCTGGAACGCCTACGGTTTCCACGTTTCACTCCTTCTGCGTGCGCTTGCTGCGGCGCGATGGGGCATCGCTCGCGGAAATTCGCCAAGACTTTACTCCGCGCTTTACAATTTATGACGCCGACGATCAAGTGTCGCTGGTGAAGTCGATCTATAAACAGCTCGGATTAGATGACAAGTTCATGCCGTACCGCGCGATGCTTTCGAGCATCAGCCATGGCAAAAGTCACGACCAGACGCCGCAGGATTGGTACAAATCCGCCACTGACCCGAAAACGACACGGCTAGCCAAGATCTACGACGTGTACGAGGAGCGTTTGAAGCTCGCTAACGCGATGGATTTCGACGACCTGCTGCTGGAATCGGTCCGGCTTCTGCGGCACGATGAAGCGCTGCGCTCGGTCTATAACCAACGGTATGAATTCGTCATGATCGATGAGTATCAGGATACAAACCACAGCCAATATGAGTTGATGCGCTTGTTGACGCAGATGCGGCAAAACATATGCGTGGTGGGCGATGAAGACCAATCCATTTACGGCTGGCGCGGAGCGGACATCCGCAATATTCTTGATTTCGAGCGGGATTATCCCGGCGCGGTGGTGATCCGGCTCGAACAGAATTACCGCTCGACGAAAAACATTCTGGAAGCGGCCAGCGCGGTGGTTGCGAATAACAAAGAGCGCAAGGGCAAGTGGCTTTGGACGGATTCGGGCGCCGGGTCGAAGGTCGCCTACTACGAAGCGCCCGATGGCGAGAACGAAGCGCTGTTCATCGCGGACACGATTGAAAAGCTGCTTTCGAAAAACCCGCTGGAGCGCATGGCCGTGCTGTACCGCACCAACTTTCAATCGCGCCAGATTGAAGAAGCGCTGCGGCGCTATGGGCGTAAGTATCTGGTCGTGGGCGGTTTCAGTTTCTATCAGCGCGCCGAAGTGAAAGATCTGCTGGCGTATCTAAAGATGCTGCTGAGCCCCCAGGATTCCATTGCGCTCATGCGTATCATCAACACGCCGGCGCGAGGCATCGGCAAGGGCACGATTGAGCAGATAGAACAGTTCGCGCTTGAAAACGGAACCAGCGTGTGGAATGCATTGCCGCGCATGCTGGAAGCAAAACTCTTCCCGACGCGGGCGGAATCGGCGGTTAAGTCGTTTCTCGCGTTGATGCACGGGCTTGCGGAAACGCTGCGCGACAAACCCACGCACGAAGTTTTGCGGGAGATTCTGTTGAAGACCGGCTACGAAACGATGCTGAAAAGCGATACGTCGCAGGATTCGGAATCGCGGCTGGCGAACCTGGAAGAGTTGGTGAATGCGGCGGGCGAAGCCTCCGAACGCGGCGAGACGGCAGCCGAGTTTCTGGATCACGCGGCCTTGGTCTCCGATGCCGATTCGGTGGATGCGCAGGCGGCGGTGTCTTTGCTAACTATTCATAATGCGAAGGGCCTGGAATTTTCTAACGTCTTTTTGGCGGGGATGGAAGAGGGCTTGTTTCCGCATAGCCGCTCACTCACTTCGGACGCGGCAATGGAAGAAGAGCGCCGGCTTTGTTATGTGGGCATGACTCGCGCGGAGAAGCGTCTTTATCTGACTTGGGCGAGGTACCGGCGGAGATTTGGCGGTGGACAGCCGGAAGTTTGCCTGCCTTCCCGTTTTCTGAATGAAGTACCGCCTTCGCTGCGTGAAAAGCTTTCGCCGTATAGCGAGCGGCACACCAATGAAGTGGATCTTTTTTCGGAGCAGCATGAGGTCCGCGAATCGGTCAAGCGCAACCTTTATACAGGGCGCACGGTGAATTCGGTGGAGAATATCGCGCAGTTTTTCTCGGAGCGCGGCATGCCGATGCCTTCGGGATTTACGCAGCGGCCCGCAGCGGCGGCCGCAAAGGCATCCACACCACCGCCTGCGCCCAAACCGGTAACGCCGCCGGCACAAATTCCACGCCAGGCGTCTTTTCCGATGCGGCCCAATATGCCCCGCCAGGCTGCCGGATTTCGCTCGGGATCGGTGATCAATCACCCCAAATATGGCCGGGGAACGGTGTTGCGGCGCGAAGGCGATGGCGAAGATGCGAAACTAACTATTAGTTTCCCCGGATACGGGTTGAAAAAGATTGTTGAAAAGTACGCAGGGATAAAACTCGAAGAATGAATACGAAGCACGTTACCGATACTGACGAACGAAAGAAGCTAAAGCGCACCGCGCGCAAGAAGGCCGCCCCGAAAGCGAAGCGCGCCGCCGGCGTGAATCGCGGCGACAACAAGAAGAAAGTCAAGAAGATTGTAAAAGGCCAGCGTAAACGCTAGGCGTTAGTGCGAAATGACGTGCCGGGGCGTGCGGGAAGCATGTCCCGGTGTTTCGTCCGGTCGTTTATCCCGCTTTCTTAGGCGCTTATTCGCGTTATGAATTTTCCGCGCAACCGTATAATCGGTGTTGCTGCAAGCTCGCTCGCCTGACGATCCGCTAGCGTTTATTAAGGACTGCATTGTCTCCGGCAGAATTCGCTGGTCCTACCATGTAACTATGCGGCTGCGGCAACGCAATCTCACGGCTCAGGCGCTTTGCAACTCGGTGGCCAGCCTCGAAATCATTTAAGCCTACCCGGATGACAAATATCTCCCCAGCTTCCTGCTAAATAGGCAAATGTGATGGGCTTAATTTTCACGTCCTCTTAGCCACGGGCCTGGAGGGCGATAATGTTCGTGTAGTCACCATGTATGTTCCCGATCTGAAAGAATGGGATTTGAACGGGCAACGAAGGAGGGGCTTGAAATGAAATGCCGAGTCTGCGGGGGCGCAATGGCAAACCGGATAACCGATTTGCCGTTCAAACTGAGCGATACCTCTATCGTTATCGTGAAAGCCATTCCGGTTCTCCAATGTTGCCAATGTGGAGAAACGGAGTTGGAACAGAGCGCAATGTTGCAGGTAGATCGCCTTCTCGCCGCTGTTGATCGCTCAACCGAACTCGAAGTAATTCGTTACGCCGCCTGACGGTTCCGGTTTTCATTATTGCCGTGGCGATCGCAGCTTGTATCGCACCGGCTTGGAAGGCCGCTTGCATCGATCCTGTGAGCGCGCTGCGGCGTCAATAGGGAAATGAACGATTTAAGTCCGCCGCACGCCACTCTTTGTTTCGTGAATGCCAATACCAGGCGTCGCCAACCGGAAGCCTACGCGTTCCATGGCGCTTTGGATATACAGATTGCGCATGAACCAGCGCCAGACGTTTTCGCTCAATAAATTTTCAATACTCAGCAGCGTAATTCCTAGGTCGATTCCGATCACGTCCTGATCCACCCACAGCTTTGCGTCGCGCCAGTTCGGGTTGAAGGCATCGGTGAAGCCGTAGCGCTGATAAATCTGCTCCCCATAGAGGCTGTGCATCTGGGTTAAGACGGGCAGACAAATCTCGGGTGCAAACATGAGCGATCCAGCCGCCGCGCACGGCACCAGGGTTCCGTTTATCTGACCCTGGGTCGTGCCGCCGCCCCAGCTTACATAACCGGACGGGCTGTCGGAAACGGTCACGCCCCACATGTCCGGGCCATAGTCTGAATATTTCGTTTTCAGGCTGATGCAAAAGTCGCGATGGGCGTAGGTAGCGATTTGCGAATTCCAGAAATAATCGATGAAGGACGGATCGCCGTCTTTCTGATGCCGGAAATCTACCCAGGCATGCGAATACTGGTGCGTAAACAAGGGCCCACCGCTGATGAATTTCCACTGCTCATAGTGCACCTCCGGACGCAGCCACGCGTACCAACTGTCACGGGGAATGGAATGGCGCGGCGACCCAATGGCCATCAGGTACAGAATCGAAGCCTCACTGTAGGCAGTCCAGCGGAAGTTGATGAAGCCTGAGCCCGGCGTCACGCCATGCGAGAGGAAGAACGGACTGCCGTTCAGCATCCACGCGAAATCCACGCGTTCGAAGATCTCTTTCACCAGTAACCGGATTTCGCGGTCGGCTAAAAAATAACCTTGCACGGTCAACGCGCCCGCCAGCAGCAACGCCGTGTCGATACTGGAAATTTCGGACTCCAAGCGCCGCGCGCCGGTCTTGGCGTCCATGAAGTGATAGAACCAGCCATGATCGTGAAACGCATGCCGCCACAGGAAGCGCAGCGTGATCAGCGCCCGTTGCCGCGCTTGTTCCTTTGGTATCCAGCCGTGTTCGGCGCCAATGCATAACGCAGTGAGGCCGAAGCCGGTAGCCGCCGCGCTACCGACGCCATTTCCGGCAGGCGAACCATCCATGCGGCCGCGATCCATGAAGAGCCCGGTGGGTTGACTCCATTGATCCCAGAAATAGCGGAAGGAACGCTTGGCGTAATCTTCCAAAAATTGGCGGTCTTGGGGTTTCAGCACCGGACGCACCGCTGGAGGCGGCACGGCCGAAAGCATACTGGCTGGAGATAAGAGTGATCCCGCGGCGGAAAAGAGCAATTCCCTTCGCGAGAAACCAATTTTTGGGGACCCCACAGGCGTCAATAGCGGACTGGTCTCAAAGTTATCTTCATCTTAAACATATCGACTTCAACCGCTATACTGACGCATTACGATGACGCAATTACTGAAGACCAAAGACATCGATACCCTGGTAGAAGAGACGGGCATCGAAGGGAAAAGGCTACAACGTTCGTTGGGTCCCTGGAGTCTGATCGCCTTCGGTATCGGCGCGGTCATCGGGGCCGGCATTTTTACGGTTACGGGCACCGCCGCGGCGGGCCAGCACTTTAGCGTTCCCTCCATATTCAACGCACCGGTGATTGATCTTCTGCTGCATGGCCGATCCGCAACTTCCATGATCGGACGTCCGGGCGCCGGGCCCGGCTTAACGCTTTCCTTTATCCTGGTGTCCATTACCTGCGGTTTTGCCGCTCTGTGCTATGCCGAACTGGCATCTATGATTCCCATCGCGGGCAGCGCCTACACATACGCTTACACCACCCTAGGCGAAATCTTCGCCTGGATCATTGGCTGGGACCTGATTCTCGAATATGCCGTCTCAAACATGTCCGTGGCGGTCGGGTTTTCCGCGTATTTCAACGTCATGTGCGATTACCTTTTCGGCGCGCACCTACCCAAATACCTTTCCGAGCCCGCTATTGTCGATGGGCATTTGACGGGAAGCTTGTTCAACGTTCCGGCTCTTCTAATTGTGATGCTGCTGAGTTGGATTCTGGTGCGCGGAGTGAAAGAAAGCGCGGGGGCAAATAATGTGATGGTCACCATCAAGATTGCGGCGGTACTGCTCTTCATCTTCGGGGCCGCCCACGCCGTGAAGGCTTCTAACTTACATCCGTTTTTGCCGAACGGATTTCCCGGCGTGGTCAGCGGCGCGTCGGTCGTATTCTTCGCCTTCATCGGCTTTGATTCCGTCTCCACCGCCGCGGAAGAATGCAGGCAACCGCAGCGCAACATGCCTATCGGTATCATCGGCACGCTAGTGGTCTGCGGACTTCTTTATACAGCGGTAGCGCTGGTGCTCACAGGCATCGTCAATTGGAAAACCCTGGGCAACGCCGCCCCGGTGGCCAATGCGCTGGAAGCCATCGGCATGAACAAACTGCGCTTCACGGTTACGGTGGGCGCGCTTCTGGGCATGTTGTCTTCCCTGCTCGTCTATCAATACGGCCAGGCGCGAATCTGGTTCGCCATGTCGCGCGATCGCCTGCTGCCCGATTTCTTTTCAAAAGTCCATCGCAAATACAAAACTCCACATGTCAGCACCTGGTTAGCCGGCCTCGCGGTGGGCATACCGGCGGGCATCTGGGATATCGGCACCTTCGCTGATTTATCGAATATCGGGACCTTATTCGCCTTCATCGTCGTCTCTATTGGAGTGGTGATTTTGCGGCGGGCTCAGCCCGACCGGCCGCGTTCTTTCCGCGTACCGTTCACGCCCATGACCTCGGTCTTGTCCGTATTATGTTGCCTTGGCCTGATGCTCGGGCTGCCACTTGAGACCTGGATTCGTTTTGTGGTTTGGCTGATAATCGGATTATTCATTTACTTTCTCTACAGCCGTAAACGAAGTCCATTAAGAACCACGCTATAACAAGACCGTGCCTACCAAGAAGCCAACTCTCCAGTACGCCATTCTGGCCGTGTTGCTTTTGTGGGCACTGATTTCGCAGCTTGCCTATTCGGGCTTTCTGATCCACGCGCAAGTTACTTCCGCCCAGCGCGTGGAGATACCGTTTCTGCTGGACGAGTTCAGCACCAAAATCTCACTGGTGCTGCCACCTTATGAAAGCAGCGGCTTGCGGACCGGCGACGACATTGTGGCGTTCAACGGCCACATGATCAACAGCGAACGGCAGTTTGAGGACGCCTGGTTTCATATGGCTCCGGGCGAAATGCTTTCGGTCACGCTACTTCGCAAGCACGGCGGCGAGACCCAGAAAATGACCGTTCCGGTGAAAATGCAAAAGCATATTTCACGGGCGCTGGGTTGGACTATGGTCATCATGTTCTCCGGCGTTCTGCCGCTGAGCTGCCTTTTAGTGGGGTTTTACATCGTTTTCGCACGGCCGCGCGATCCGCTGGCTTGGATCACCATGGCCATGCTGGCCTCCTTTGGGCAACTCGTGGCCGTCGGCAACACCTGGTCCATCTGGTCGCCTTTGCGCGAAATTCTGTCCATTTATCACTCGGTTCTCAACAACAGTTGGCCCTTGTGGATGCTGCTGTTTGCCTATTATTTCCCCATTCCTTTTCCATTCCTGAAGAATCGCGGTTGGTTGGTTTGGCTGCCGGCTCTTCCGCCGGCGCTGCTTATCGGGCTTGAAATTTACGGCTATTTCCAGCAGGATTGGCACATTCGCGAGATGTCGCGGCTTGCCTCCTTTGAAAAGGCGCTCACCATTCCGGTCACGGTCCTTTTCACGGTGTACGTATTTGCTTTTTTCACGCTACTTGGATTTAAGGGCGGAATGGTCCCGGCGGGGGATGCGCGCAGGCGTTTGAGAGTCATGATGTACGGCTGTTGCGCCGCCCTTACGCCTATTCTGCCGGTGGTTTTCGGCCAAGCCGGCTTAACTCCTCAGCCGCCGCCTTGGCTTGCCGCTATTTGCCTGTCGATGCTGGTTCTCTTCCCCATCACCATGGCTTACGTCATTGTGGTGCAGCGCGCCATGGACGTGCGCATGGTCGTCCGCAGCGGCGTGCGCTACGCCGTAGCGAATACCGGCCTGAAAATTCTCCGCGCCGTTCTGATTGTCGCGGTAGCGCTGCTGACCATTCACTTTGAAAGGCAGGCCGATCACCAAAGAGAAGCGATTCTGATTGTTGTCGCCGGAATCCTGCTTACCTTGACGGTAGGCAGATTCGCGCGGAGCGCCAGCCAGTGGATGGACCGGCGCTTCTTTCGCGAAGCGTACAACACGGAGCGCATTCTCACCGAATTGAGTAATTCCGTGGCGGGCATTCGAGATACCAAGAAGCTATTCGAAACTATCGCGCACCGCATTGCCGATTCTCTGCACGTCAGGCATATCGCGGTGCTTTTGGAACACGGCGGCGCGTACCAGCCCGCGTACGCCCTGGGTTTCGGCGGCCCTACGCCGCCCCCGGTAGAGTTCAAGAATGAAACCTCCACGATTCGCACGTTGAAGCGCCTGCGCTCCCCTTCGCGCGTTTATTTTGACGATCCGCAATCCTGGGTGCACGGCACGCCCGATGCGGAGCAAAGCGCGCTACAGACTTTGGAAACACGGGTCCTGCTGCCATTGAACTATGATCACCGGCTATTGGGGTTAATCAGTCTCGGCTCAAAACGCTCAGACCTGCCGTACACCAAGGCCGACTTGCAATTGCTCAGTGCAGTGGCGTCGCAGACCGGTCTCGCGCTTGAAAACGCGCATCTGACCGAACAGATGCGGCGAGAGGTGGCGCAGCGCGAACGGCTTGACCGCGAGCTGGAAATTGCGCGCGAAGTGCAGCAGCGGCTCTTTCCACAAAAGCTGCCGGTCGTCGAGGGTCTCGATTTCGCGGGCTATTGCCGTCCCGCCCTGGGAGTGGGCGGCGATTACTACGACTTTATCCGCCTGCCGGACGGCTGCCTTGGCATCGCCATCGGCGACGTATCGGGCAAAGGCATAGCAGCGGCGCTCATGATGGCCAGCCTGCAGGCATCGCTGCGCGGCCAAACCATTAAACCGGCCGAAACCCTATCGGAGATGGTGCAGCATATCAATCGGCTGGTGTTTGACGCGTCCGCCGAGAACCGCTACGCCACCTTTTTCTATGCCCAATACGACCCGCTGAAACGAATTCTGCGCTACGTAAACGCCGGGCATAATCCGCCCATGGTGCATCGCGTCGCCGATGGCAAACACTCTTTCCTGCGGCTGGAGGAAGGCGGCACGGTAGTGGGCCTCTTCCCCGATTTTGCCTATCGCGACGCGCAGGTGCAACTCCAACCGGGCGACGCCTTGATCGCCTTTACCGACGGCATTAGCGAGGCTATGAATGCCGCGGAGGAAGAATTCGATGAGGAACGCCTGATGCGGACGTTGAGCGCGTGCAAGGCGCGCACGGCGGCCGAAATCATCACCTATGTTCTAAATGACGTGGACGGATTCACAGCAGGCGCCAGGCAACATGACGATATGACTCTGGTGGTGGTCCGTTTACAGTAGCGTCAGCTTCAGAACTTCAGAACGTCTCCCAGACCAGCGCCGGGAAAGTAGAAACAAGGCGAAAGCCGACTGATTCGTACAGCCGTATGGCTTCGAGGTTCGAACAGGTCACGGTTAAGCTGACTGAGCCGCACCCCAGCGCCATCAGGCGTGTCAGCGCGTAGCGCAGCAACTCATAGCCCAGATGCGCGCCTCGAACGCCTGGCAGGATGCAGAGCTGAGTAACGTGGCCGGCGGTTTCAGATACCATGCTGGTCAGGCAAACACCGCATACTTTGCCGGAGCCGGCGTCTAAAGCCACGACGGATGCCTTGGGGGAAAAACGTCCGCATCCCGGATACTGAATGATGTTCATGAGAAAGTGCCGGGCGCCGGGAATGGTGCGGTATTGATCGTTGATCTCACTATCCACGTGACCCCGGTACGAGTAGGTGACCAGATGCGCAATCTCTTCACTGAGGCGCTCAGACCAGGGAACCAGGTTCGCGCGAAATGAAAGAGATTTAGGTTCCAGCGCCAGCGCGGTGGTGCGGCTCACTTCCATAAAATAGCGGTCATAGCGCTTCAGGAAGCGCTGGAAGGGCAGCGGCTGGCTTGGCGGGGAGTGCATCAGCAGCAATTGCGATTCGATGCGCTTGATGCCGGAGATCAGCATAATCCCTTGCAGCGTGGCCCCCAGCAGCATCATTTCGAAAGAAGGATCAGGGTAGGCACGGCGCAGATAGAAATCGCCGACCAAGCCTTTACGGCCTTCCACCACGTAATAGGAGTAGCCGATGACCTCATTGTCGAAACGCAGCGCATAGCCGTTGAGTGAGCGCATGTGCAAGAAACGCCGCAACAAATCGGCTGACGGTTTGAAATCCCAATCGAAGCGTTCACGCCAAACGGCGATTTCTTCTTCGAGCAAAAGATCAAACTCTTGCGCGGTTAAACCGCAAAGCTCAACCACTTCAGGAAGACAAGCTTCGGACCGTGCGGCCATCGCTATGAATTATACGCGCCCGGATTTAGAGCGGATTGGATTAGACGTGAACAGGTTGTTCCGCGCCCACCGGGGCAAGCGCGCCGTAGCGCTGGAAGAACTCAGCCACCTTTGTGGTGGCTTGGCTTACTCGCTTGTCATTCTCAATCAGGCTGAAGCGCACGTAGCCTTCACCCAGCGGCCCGAAGCCAATGCCGGGTGAAACCGCCAACTGGGTTTCCTTCATGAGCAGCTTGGCGAATTCCAAAGATCCCAAGCGAGTGAACGGTTCGGGAATGCGCGCCCACACGAACATGGATGCTTTGGGCGGCTCCACGCGCCAGCCGCATTGCCCCAGGCCTTCAATCAATACGTCGCGCCGAGCCTGATAGACCGAGCAAATGTTGGCCGGTTCATCATCGCATTCGCGCAGGGCGGTCACGGCAGCAATTTGGATCGGCTGGAAGATGCCGTAATCGAGGTAGCTCTTGATGCGAGCCAGAGCCGCAATCAAGCGGCGATTTCCGAGACAGAAACCGACGCGCCAGCCGGCCATGTTGTAGCTCTTCGTCATGGAATAGATTTCCACGGCGTGGTCGGCCGCTCCGGGCACCTGCAAAATGCTGGGGGGCCGGTAGCCGTCGAAACCAAGTTCGGCATAGGCGAAATCATGAATGATATAGCTGCCGTATTGCCGCGCCAACTCCACAATCTCAGTCATGAAATCGAGGTCCACGCAGGTCGTGGTGGGGTTATGCGGGAACGAGATCAGAATGGCTTTGGGCGGCTTCGCGGCGGTGCGGTAAAAGCGCTTCAGCTCAGATAAAAAGGTGGCGGCATCCGGCATGGGCAGCATGCAGGCTTCGCCTTCCGCCATAATTACGCCGTATTGATGAATCGGATACGCCGGGTTGGGAGAAACCACGACGTCACCCGGACCGATGACGGCAAACAGGAGATGCGCCAACGCGTCTTTTGCGCCAATGGTTGCAATGGCTTCGGTTTCGGGGTCAAGCGACACTCCGTACTGCTTCGCATAGCGCTGCACAATGGCCTCGCGCAACGGCCCGATGCCGCGCGAAACAGAGTAGCGGTGGTTCACGGGATTGCGCGCCGCTTCGATCAGTTTATCCACCACCGGTTCAGGCGAAGGCCCATCGGGATTCCCCATCCCCATGTCCACAATGTCGATCCCTGCCGCGCGCGCCGCATCCCGCATCTCGTTAATCACGGCGAAGACGTAGGGTGGGAGTTTTTTTATACGGTAAAACTCCTCATTGGATGGAAGGGGCATACTGTCCTATTTTAACCAGAGTTAAACATGGCGGCGCAAAGATGTTTGCGGCGGGAACTCTAAATCAGGCGATGGCGCGAATGGCCTTGACCGGCAGAAAGATGACGGCGGCCACCAGTGCCAGAACTCCATGCACCGCGATACCGGCGATCCGGAAGGGCAACAGGATCAGCCAAACGATGGGATAGAGGCAGAGGGCGGCAAGGGCCAACGGCCAGGAAACAACGAATAGCAGGCACCACAGAAGAAAGGTCATCATCAAAGTCACTCTAGAAACAGAGACGCAGAGAAACGCCGGATGTTCCGGCGATATGCGCTAGTGCTGACGTGATTTTTGCTGGGCTTCGCGGAAAGGCGCGGTTTTTGGATTTTTTGCGTCCCACTCCGGGGCTACCGCGCTGTTAGCGATGTTCAGGAGCCCCAATGCGATCATCCGGTCTACCTTGGCCATGTTAGGGTAATCGATCTTCTGCCATTCGTCGCCCAGCGCGTGGTAGTCCGGGTAATCGAAGGCGACAGTCAGGGAATGCGCGGGCACGCCTTGTTCCGCCATGGCCGCGTTGTCGCTGCGCGTGAAATAGGCATCGCTGCCTTGGGCATCCTTATATATTTTGATTCCCGTGGCGCGGCCGGCTTCCTGGAAGAACTTCGTCAGGGTAGAGTAGTCAAACCCGGTCAGGCTGGCATTGTTGAGCTGTTTGCCGACCGTCGAATCCGAGCGCCCAACCTGTTCCAGATTCACATCGGCCACGGTCTTGTTCATGGGGAACACCGGATGCGCGCCGTAATACTGCGACCCAAGTTCGCCGCGCTCTTCCCCAAAGAAGGTCATGAAGACGAGGGAGCGCTTGGGATGCGGATTGAGCCGGCTGATGGCGCGGGCAATTTCGATGACCGAGACCGTGCCGCTGCCGTCATCATTGGCGCCGTTATAGATGAAATCGCCCTCTTTGCCCTTGGTGCTTTGTGACATGGACGCCCCGGTTTCGATCGTGCCGATATGGTCATAGTGGGCGGTGAGCATCACGCAAGTGCTCTTCAATGCCGGATCGGAACCGCGCAGAATTCCAATTACGTTCTTCACGCGCGCCTTTTGATCGATAGGCGCGGGCACGTCGAAGGAGAGAGTAGCGCCCTCGATGGCGCCCTGTGTCCATAGCTGTTCACTGACTATCACTAGCGATGGGGCGAGATGCTGTTGTTTATCCGGAAGAATCAGTCTTGCGTTGGCGGGGCGTGGCTTACTGGGCGATATTGTCACTTCTATGAGCGCGCCTGAAGCACCAACAGCACGGTCAAAAGCACGCATCTTGCGATAGACCACTGGTTTTTGGTCGTCGGACAGGTGCGCCAAATCCGGTTGGCGAACCACCACGGCGTGACCGGCTAACGACAAGCCTTTCAACAGCGCCGGGTCTTTATCGCCCACGAAGAGCACGGAGGCACGCTCGATTTTCGATGTCTGGCTGGAATCGACAACCGTAACGGCATCCGGCGGAATCGTAATGGGCTGGGGGCCTTCGAAAGTTAGCGCGGTTTGCGCCGGCGGCATGCGGCGATCGACCATTTCCGCCACTTGGAAATAATCCTCATCGCCGCCGGGTTCGAGGCCGGCGGCCCGGAATTTCGAGGCGATGAACTCAGCGGCAATCTCCAAGCCGGGCGAAGGGGTGTAGCGGCCCTGCAACAGGTCGGATGCGAGAAAAGAGAGATCGCCCTTCAACTCGCCGGCCGTGATGGCATTGAGGACGCCTTGCACATTCGCGGGAAGCGGTGTTCTTTCAGCCGCGGCCAGAAGCGGAACAGCAAGGGCGGCGGCCACCAGGAAAGGAGGGAATCGATGCATGGGATACCGGAGTATAGCTAACAAATGCCAAGCCAGATGCCGAAAGTACGAGGATTATGGTACCGTAACCTTAATTTCTCATGAGCCTTACCCGCAAGAAACCACTCAGCGCGTTGCTCGACCAAGTCAGTCATAGTACACTCAAGCGCACGCTTACAGCCAATAGCCTGGTAGCCCTGGGCGTTGGCGCAATTATTGGAGCTGGATTATTCGTCCGGACCGCCGCGGCGTCTGCCGAAGCGGCCGGCCCCGCCGTGACATTGTCGTTTATCGTTGCCGCCATTGGATGCGCTTTCGCCGGCCTCTGTTATGCCGAGTTTGCCGCCATGATTCCCATCGCGGGTAGCGCTTATACGTATGCGTACACGACCATGGGCGAATTCGTCGCCTGGATCATCGGCTGGGCGCTCGTACTGGAATATGCGCTGGGCGCGGCCACGGTGGCCATCGCGTGGAGCGAGTATCTTAACAATCTTTTCAACGGAGCCATTCCCTACGCGTGGAGCCATTCGCCCATGGAAGTTTCTACGACGGGCGTACATGGCATTTTCAATGCGCCGGCGTTGTTTATCTTGGCGATTTTAACGATGGTCCTTATTAAAGGGACGCAGGAATCGGCGCGGCTCAATACCGTCATCGTGGCGATCAAGGTAACCATCGTGATCGCATTCGTAGTGCTGGGCTGGCAATTCGTCAACCAGGCGAACCTGCATCCCTACCTGGTGCCCGCGACCATCGCCGGCCATGAAGGAGTGTTCAAACACGGCTGGGGTGGAGTTTTGGGCGGCGCGGGTATTGTTTTCTTCGCATTTATCGGTTTCGATGCAGTGTCCACGGCGGCGCAAGAGGCGAAAAATCCGGCGCGGGATATGCCGATCGGCATCCTTGGCTCACTGGCAGTCTGCACCGTTCTGTATATCCTGTTCGGCTATGTACTGACCGGTATCTGCAATTGGCAGGAGTTCAAGATCGCGGGTAAAGAAGCCTCGGTCGCCTATGCGATTCAGCATTATATGCCTGGGTACCATTGGCTCTCGTTGGCGGTGACGTTGGCGATTCTGATGGGTTTTTCGTCGGTAATTCTAGTGATGCTGCTGGGCCAGAGCCGGGTGTTTTATTCGATGGCGAAAGACGGTTTGCTGCCCAAGCTGTTTTCCGAGACGCATCCGAAATTCTGCACGCCTTGGAAGTGCAATATCGTGCTGTTTTTCTTCGTGGGCGCATTCGCGGGATTCCTGCCCGGGTCCATGGCGGGCGACCTAACCTCCATTGGGACGCTGTTCGCGTTTGCGGTGGTTTGCGTCGGGGTTTGGATCATGCGGCACCTGGAGCCGAGTATGGCCCGGCCGTTCCGCACGCCCTGGGTCCCCGTGGTTCCAATTTTGGGCGTACTGATTTGCGGCGGGATGATTGTGTCGCTGGATAACCGAACGCAATTGACGGCATTTGCGTGGATGGTGATCGGGTTGTTTGTTTACTTCCTGTACGGGCGCTCGCATAGCTATTTGAATAAGCCGGAGTTGGCAGAGGCCGTGGTGAAGGTGGGGCAGTAAGAGGGACCGTCGTTTTGGCGAAGAAACGGCGTATTTTGCGAAACGGAGTTCCTCGGATGGCTTGCCGTTAGATCTCGACCCGCAGTATTGCGCGATGGCTAACGACAGAGTACAGCGGCGGTTGGAGCAGCTGAAAGAGGTACGGATTGCGGGTTCGTCGGACGCAACCATCAAAGAATTGCGCGCCGCGCTGAACGACCGGGTAAACGTGATTGTGGCCAAAGCCGCCACGATTGCAGACGAATGGCAGGAACGAACGCTGCTTCCCGATCTGCTCAAGGCCTTTGAGCGATTGTTTTTGAAAGCCGCTACAGCCGATCCGCAGTGCTCGGGCAAGAATGCAATTTCAAAAGCGCTGAAGAACCTGGGATGCGCGGAATCCGCCGTCTTTCTGCGCGGCTTGCGACACCGCCAGTGGGAGTCCGTTTGGGGAGGCAAGACGGATACGGCCGGGGTGCTCCGTGGGACGTGCGCGCTGGCGCTGGTACAATGCACGGACATTCCTCGACACGAAACCTTGGTTGATCTGATAGACGCGCTGACTGAGTCCGATGCGGGAGTCAGAGCCGACGCCGCGCGTGCCGTGGAACAGATGGGCGGACGGGATGCGACGCTGCTATTGCGACTGAAGGCGCGGACGGGCGACAAGGAAGTCCGGGTGACCGGACAAGTGTTGGAATCGGTGCTCCAATTGGAGGGCGCGGGCGGTGTTTCCTTTGTGGCGGGATTTTTGCAAGATGCAAACGAGGAGGTCAGCGAAGAGGCGGCGCTGGCACTGGGGGCGTCGCGCCTGCCCGAAGCTGTGGAAGTTTTGAAGGACGCCTGGTTGAAGCAAGCGCCGCGCGGCGGGGCGGCTCTGTTGCGCGCCATCAGCGCCTCCCGCCTGGACCCGGCCGTGGACTTTCTGCTTGACCAAGTTCGAACGGCCCGATTGCACACAGCCGAAGAGGCGCTGCGGGCACTGGAACTGCATCGCGATTCGGAGCAAATTGTGAAGCGGGTAGAGGAGGCGGTTTTGAGCCGCGAGGAGTTGCGATGCCTTTTCCAGGAGAGGTTCGGAAACGCCTAAGTTCTAGCATTCGCGTGTTATTTTGTAACTAACCCTGCAGAGCTTGCCAGCTTAGTGCAGTGATGCAATGGAGTGGTCTGCTCTGGCATGAGAACGTTGATCCGTCAAAACCGCGACGCTCGTATTGATTTTTTTCGCGGGATCGCGCTCTGGTCCATGTTCATTGACCACCTCATCAAAAGCTGGCTACGGGCTGTCACCCTGAAGGAGTTTGCATTTTGCGATTCCGCTGAGTTGTTCGTCTTGCTGTCCGGTATCTCCGCCGGAATCGTGTATAAGAAGGCCTTGACGCGCGACGGCCTATTAGCTGCATGGATTAAGATCTTGCGCCGGGTGGTGGTGATTTATAGAACACATCTGATGGTGTTCATGCTTTTTGTTGCTGAGGCGATCGCCTTGGTTGCCTGGCTTCACCCGCCATTATTTCTCCAGCTCATCAATCTGGAAACATTTGCCGACAACCCTTACCAAAAGATCCTGGATGCCGTCCTATTGGGGTATCAACCCAAATTCTTCGATATTCTTCCGCTGTATATCGTTTTTCTGCTGATCTTCTGCGTAGCGCTTCCGCTGATCCGGTGGCCAAGGGTAGTGTTGAGCTTGTCGGTTTTGCTGTATGTTGCGACCCGTACCTTCCACCTGGGCATGCCTGGGTCGCAAGGCGCCTGGTTTTTTAATCCGCTGGCCTGGCAAATTATTTTCATCCTGGGAGCCGTTTCCGGATCTATTCTTACGGCCAAAACTTACTGGCGCGGTTGGGATTGGCTGGCCGTTCTATTCGCGCTGTTCAGCTTTTTCGAATCCCATGCCGGCCACTTGGCCAACCGTGTACCGGCGGCAATCCTGATTCATTTTGATGTCGACAAATCGAGCCTGCATCCATTGCGGATTTTGGCGATTCTTTCGCTTGCATGGCTGGTTTGGCGCTATTTGCCCGCCACCGCGAGTTGGCTGCAATCCCGTTTGGCCGAACCGTTTATTCTGCTGGGCCAACACTCTCTTCCCGTGTTTTCCGCCAGTATTCTGTTCGCGATATTCGGTCAGGCGGTGTTGTTTAACGATTCGGGATGGCTCCCGCAGTTGCTTGTACCGGGCCTGGGAAGCCTGGCATTGCTCGCGGTGGGCGCTTTAGCTGCCTGGAACAATAAACCGCCTGTCTCCGGCGCCCCCGTCATAGAATTGCGCGAATCTGAGCCGGAGCGCGTTGCGGAGGTTGCGTAGGAGGAACGAAGTGAAGATACGCTGTGCCTGGGCGGAGAGCGATCCGCTCCTTCGCGTTTATCACGACGACGAGTGGGGAGTGCCGGAACACGATAGCCGGAAGCTATGGGAGATGCTGATGCTGGAGGGCTTTCAGGCAGGCTTATCGTGGATTACAATTCTGCGAAAGCGCGATGCTTTCCGCAAGGCCTTTCGAAATTTCAAACCGGAAGCAGTAGCGCGATTTAGCGAGGCGGATGTGGAGCGGTTACTGCAGGATGCGGGCATTGTGCGCTCGCGGGCTAAGATTGAAGCGACTATCAAGGGCGCTCGCATCTACCTGGATATGGCACGTTCCGGTGAAGACTTGGCTACTTTCGCATGGAACATGGTGGGCCGCAAGCCGATTCAAAATCACGGGCCGGTTCCGGCAAAAACTCCGCTATCGGAGGAGATTTCCGCGGCTCTTAAAAAGCTTGGATTCAAGTTTGTCGGCCCAACCATCGTTTACGCATGGATGCAGGCAGTTGGCATGGTGAACGATCACGCCGCCGATTGCTTCCGGCGTAACGCGGGATAGTTGGAAATTCAAGCGAGCATGGCTTTCCAGGCGGCCTCGTCTTGACCCACGCTAAGCCGGTTGACACCCCGGACAAGTGGGAGCCGAAGCAGTTTCGGATCGCGCTCAATGCGCCCGAGCAGTTCGGAATCAGATAGTTTCATGTATTTGAGTCCGGCGTCGCTATAGCTCTTGCCCTCGGTATCGAGCAGCGCGGATAGACCGAAGCGGTCAGCAAATCTTTTGATCTCGCCGGGAGACATGGGCTTTTGTTTTAGATCCACAAAGTGGATGGCCGCGCTGCGCTCTTTGAAGAAACGCTCGGCCGCGCGAGTCGCCGGCGAGTTCTTCACCCCGAAGATCTGCACGTTTAACATATCGCTCGATTTTTGCCGCTAGACAGGGACCAGATCGCCGGTTCCCACCGGGTCGGGCGGAATAGGAACGTGCTCGGCTAAAGGCTCATCTTGTTCCACGTCGGCTATGGGAGTCAATTCACAGGCCTTGCCATCTGCCCGCACGATGATCACTTGTTCTCCTAAGCGCGCTTCATGGAACAGTTCGCCCAGATGTTCCTCGGCATACGCCAAATCGTAAATAGCCATAATTTCATAGACGCTGTTACGCGTTGATCCTTTCAATGGGATGCGATTCGCATTGCAATGAAATATTCATGCATTCGTAATCACCCCGCGCCTGCACCGTTTCTACCCTCAATGATATGAGATGTTCAAGTATCATAAGTCGCGCGGCGGGCTCAGCGCTGTTGGTTTTGCTGACCAACCTGCCTGCCCGGCCGCAGAATCCGCGACAGTTGCCACAAGCCACAGCGGACGGATTTGCTTTGCCCAACGGTTGGAAAATCACTCCACCCAGCCACGTCATTCCAACTGAAGATATGGTGCTGAAGCTGGTGACTTCTCCGGATGACCGTGTTTTGATCGCGTCGCATTCCGGGTATAACCCGCATGGATTAGTGGTGGCCGATCAAAAATCAGAAGAAGCCACGCAACGAATCAAAGTGAAAACGACCTGGCTCGGCATGGCTTGGTCTCCCGACGGCAAGACGCTGTATGTGTCAGGCGGCAATGCGAACGGGCAAAAGAAAATCGGCCCAAGCCTCGCGCCTGTTTACGAATTCAGCTATAACGATGGGAAGCTGAGCGAGGAGCCGACCGGCAAGCTGGACGAAACCGTTGATAAGAGTAAAGTCTGGTGGTCTGGCCTGGCGTATCATCCGAAGAAGAATTTGCTCTACGCCGCCAATCGCGGCACGAATGGCGATCCCAGCAACGTTGTGGTTTTTGACACCAAGACGCGCCAGTTAGTGACGCGCATTCCGGTGGACGTAAACCCGTACGAACTGGTCTTCACGCCGGACGGGAAAACCCTTTTTGTTTCGAACTGGGCCAGCAATAACGTCAGCGTCATCGATACGGAACAAAATCGCGTGGTAAGAACGATTGACGTCGGCGCGAACCCGAATGATATGAAGCTATCGAATGACGGCCGCTTGTTTGTCGCATGCTCCAACGACAATACGATCCATGTGATCGATACCAAGACCCGCCGCAAGATTGAAGTTCTTTCCACGACCATTACCCAGCAATCGCCGGAGGGTTCGACTCCGGATGCCCTGGTGATTGATCAAGCGAGGCATCTGCTGTACGTCGCCAATGCGGATAACAATGATATTGCGGTGGTGAACATCGCCGATTCAAAACATAGCGAAGTACTCGGCTTTATTCCGACGGGCTGGTATCCGTCCGCGCTGGCGTTGTCGCGCGACGGCAATGAACTGTTCATCGGCACGAGCAAGGGTGAAGCGGCCCATGCAGACCTGAAAGGACCGACGAGCAAATTAGCTTCCAAGTTCAATGGGGACGAAACCGTAAAGACCTTGCAGAAGGGGAGCATTGAGTTTGTCAACGTGGCAAACCTGCGGAAACAGTTGGCCGGCTACACGAAACAGGTGATTGCTAACTCGCCTTACCGGGATACACAGCTCACCGAAGCGCGAGCGCCTAAAACCCCTTCCGTTATTCCTAACGTTGTGGGCGTTGGTTCACCCATTCAACATATTATTTACATCATCAAAGAAAACCGCACTTATGACCAGGTGTTCGGAGACATCGCGAAGGGCAACGGAGACGCGCGGCTGGCGATTTTCGGCGGCAAGGTAACACCGAATCAACATGCGTTGGCCGAGCAGTTTGTGCTGCTCGATAATTTGTATTGCGATGGCGAAGTCAGTGTTGATGGGCACTCATGGTCAAACTCGGCATACGCAACGGATTTCAATGAGCGTCTGTGGCCTCCGACTTATGCAGGCTTTAGCAATGCCACCGCCTCGCGCGCTTATATTCCGGCTGCCGGCCACCTTTGGGATGTTGCGCGGCGTAAGGGCCTGACATATCGCAGCTACGGTGAATACGCAGCCCGCGCCAGCGACGGAACGACAATGGACGCGGCGCCAGGCGCTGATGCGCTCTATGGCCATGTTTCCAAGAAATACAAGAGCAACTTAGGGGCACGCGACCCCGAAAACATGAAGGTTTTCCTGGATGAGTTCGACGAGTACGAGAAGAACATCGACAACCCAAGTCCGGAGAAGCGGCTTCCTAATTACATTGTGATGAGTTTGCCAGAGAACCATACCAAAGGCACCGCGCCGGGAGCGTTCACGCCTCAGGCGATGGTCGCAAGCAACGATTACGCGGTAGGCATGCTGGTGGATCGCGTGTCACATAGTAAGTACTGGGCGACTACCGCAATTTTCATTATCGAGGACGATGCGCAAGATGGACCGGACCACGTGGATGCACGGCGCACTACTGGGTTGGTGATTAGCCCCTATGTGAAGCGCGGCATTGTGGATAGCACACAGTATTCGACGAGCTCGATGGTTCGTTCGATGGAGTTACTGCTCGGCCTTCCGCCCATGAGCCAATATGATGCGGCGGCTGCGCCGATGTATGAGTCGTTCGGCACTAGCGCGGATCTCTCTGGTTACAGCGTGATTCAGCCGCAGATCGACATTATGGTGAAGAACACACATAAGTCCTACGGCGCGGAGGAAAGCAAGCGGATGGACTTCAAGGAGTTGGATGAAGCACCGATGAGTCAGTTGAATGAGATCCTTTGGAAGAGCATTAAGGGAGCGGATTCAAGTATGCCGCCTCCGGTGCATCGCTTCCGTGCGCTGGTTGGTCCGGAGTAAGTAGCGGTTTGAAAGAATGCGCGAAGGGCACGGATTCCGTGCCCTCTGTTCGCTTATAAACTCAAAATCGCCTTCACGTCCTTCATCAGGAGATAAAGGTGAAACTCATTTAGAGGCGAGGGCACAAATTGAAAATTCTGATAGAACGCTTTTACCCCATCATCCTTCGCATGCGTAACTATAGCCCGGCTTCCCACGATGTCTGAAGCCTGAAAAGCGCGTAATACGGCATCCTTTAAAAGCCCGCGGCCCAGCCCTTTCCCTTGTTCGGATACGTCTACAGCAAGCCGCGCAAGAAGCGTGATTGGTACCGGATAGTTTCCCAGGCCTTGTGCCACTCGAGGCGGAACATCGGCACGGTTAACGGAACCGTTCGCCAGAGTGTAGTAGCCGGCGATTCTTGTATCCCGCAGCGCCACATAGGTTCGCGCGGAACGATTCTGATGGTTTAAGAAAGCATACCGGCTAAGGTACTCGTTCAAGGGCTGACTACCGCAATCGAACGAGACCGTATCATGGCTTTTAATAAGAGGAACCGGGCTACTTAGATTCATCAAACACACTAGGCTCAGTCAAAAGTTTCCGGAGTTGCGGCAAATCTTTCGGCGGAGCGTCTATAGCGGCGACAAATTTATCCCACTTTTCCGGTGACAGGTAAAAATGAACCTGGTCAGCCAGGATGTGCTGCGCGGCTTCAAATGCGTGCTCTACCATGAAGTTCGTGAGCGTAGTTTGCTTGAGTTCGGCGGCCCGTGAGATGACATCCTTTTGAAGCGGACGCATTCGCAATTGGACCTTGGTCTCTTTTAAAGATGTCTGGGAGTCCCGCATACATAAATAGCTTACCACGTAGATGGACATTGTCCATACATATGTAATTAAAAAGTAACACGGACGGCCAGTTGAATTTCGCGGGGCGTGCCGCTACCGGTCGCGTTTTGATTGACAGGCGTTGTGATTTGGCCGAAGTTCAATGGCGAAGAGATGTCCGCCAAAGGATTGCCATATTGCGCGCGATTAAAGATGTTGAATACCTCCGCTCGCAACTGAATTCCCATGCGTTCAGTAACACTGATGCGCTTGGCGAGAGAGGCATCTACTTGCCATAGATCGGGTCCGCGGAAGGCATTGCGTCCCAGGTTTCCGAATGTGCCCGGCGCGGGCGCGGCGAACGCGGCCAGGTTGATCCAGTTGTTGGGAGTTTGGCCGCCAGCCGGAATCAGAGAAACGCTGGGAATCAAATCCGGCCGTTCTGAACTGGGAACGCTATAGCCTCCCGGTACAACCGCATTCGCGCTGTCGATGGTAATGTTCACGGGAAGACCGGATCGCGCGGTGCCGATGGTGTTCAAGGCCCATCCGCCCAGGAATGCCCTGGCCATACCTGGATTAGAGAAATAACGGCGGCCTGGTCCAAAAGGCAGTTGGTAGGCAACGGACAAATTGAAGACCTGCCGAACATCATCGTCGCTGCTGGCTTTGTCGCAAGCGCGGCAAAAGATATTTTGCACCGTATCCGATTCGCCGCCGCCAATACTGCCATCATTGATCGAATGCGACCACATGTAATTTGCCGAAAGAAGGAATCCGTTCTGGAATTCGCGGCGCACGTTGAATTGCATGGCGTGAAAGGTGCTATTGCTATCGTTGCCGCGCCAGGCGACAACTCCGAATGCGGGATAGGGACGCAGGCCCGTCAGTGGATTTAGCACGTTTACATAAGTGGTAGTGATTAGGTTTGTACCTTTATTGCCAAGGTAAGTGGCCGTACCCACGAAGTTGCCTGGAAGCTTCTGCTGAACCGACGCGGTCCACGCGGAGACGTACATGTCTTTGCGG
>DASXGT010000118.1:0-2424 GCA_036488895.1 Bryobacteraceae bacterium
AAAGGCAACATCCTTCGCGGAGCAATCAATCCCATCGCCAGCGCCAAACAAACTATAGAACTCGAAGGCGAACATGCCGCACTTCACTCTCACGTATCGGTCCCCTCGATTTACATCAACACAGACGAAGAATCTTCCACCCCACCCGCCGGCGAAACCGCGTCCGCCAAGCTGTCCGAGCCCAGCCTCGACGCCCCGCGTGACGAGCAACCGCACGCGCAGCAACCCCAACAGCCCGAGCAGGCCCGCGTTCCCTTCGATCGCTTCCGCATCGTGCGCACGAAAGTAAAAGGCGGCAAGCGCGTCGTGGGCGACATTAAACGCGCCGTCACCGGCAAGGTCAGCCAGGATCAAAGCTATGTGAAGACCACCATCGACCGCGTCGCTGGCGGTTGGCTTAAACTCACCCCCACTGAAGACCTCGCTCCCGGCGAATATGTTTTGATTGAAACGAATGGCAAGGAAGGTATGAATCTTTTCGTCTGGGATTTCTCAATCGATCCTAAAGCCCCGGCGAATCCCAATCCGTGGAAGCCGGATGTAAAGGACAAGTCGCAAGGGAAAGCGACTGATGCAGCCAAGCCGTAAGCAACTCAGAAGTAAACGTAGTTCCAGCGTAAGCCGGTAAACCGCCCACGCTGAACGTCTCCAGCTAGGAGCTAGAAGCCGCCCGCCCTTCCTACTTCATCACGCCCCGCTGCGCAATCCCAATATTATCCCGCGTCGTGTTCTTCACCAGATACATCATCTCATCGGCCTGTCGGATAATGTCGTGCGTATCCCGCGCATCATGCGGATACGTGGCCAACCCAATCGAGGCCCGCACATTCAAATTCAATCCCTCTTCGCGGCAGAAATTGCTTTCCCGCAGCCCGTCGCGCAACCGCTTCGCCACCACCAGCGCCTGATCCTTTCCAGTCTGCGGCAGCAGCACAACAAATTCATCCCCACCGTAACGAAAAGCGTAATCGATCAACCGCAATTGCGCTTTTACCAGATACCCAATTTCCGCCAGCAGCTTGCTGCCAATCAAATGACCGTGCGTGTCGTTCACAGATTTGAAGTGGTCAAGATCGATAAACAACACGCTGAATTCATACCCAAAGCGCGACGAGCGATAAACCTCGGTATCCAAAGTTTTGTATAGATGCCGGGCGTTATAAAGTCCGGTGCAGTCGTCAGTAATCGTCAACTCCTGGATTTTTTCCACCCAGCGCGCATTCTCAATAGCGATGGCCGCGTAATCGCAAAGCGCCTGCAAAAAGAAAACTTCCTGCTCATTGAACTGCGCAAGATCCACATTCACCAACTGAATCACGCCCAGCACCCGCAGCCTCGACCGCAGCGGCACGCAGATCACCGACCGCGTTTCCCACTGCGTGGCCTCATCAATCCGCTTGGCAAATCGCGGGTCGTTCTCTACATCCGCCGAAATCACATGTTCCCCGTGCTTGGCGACCCAGCCGGCGATCCCTTCCCCCATTTTCAGGCGAACATTCTTCAGCGCTTCCGCGGCATCGCCCACCGCGATGGCGAAATAAAGATCATCGTGCCGTTCGTCCACCATCAGCAACGACCAGGTATCAGGACGGAAATACTCCGCCATCTTCTCCATAATGGTCTGCAGAATGGAGTCCAGGTCGAGCGACGACGTCAGCGCCTTCGCCACATCGTGGAAAATGGTCAGCTCCTGGCTGTGACGGGTTAGTTGGGTGCCGGTGCCCTCAGACATTCCTAATTCCCTGACCTCAGTTCCTTGATTTCGCCTGGACGGACTAACACGTGGAAAAATTATAGGGCGGGCCCGTCACCGGAGCAACGAACCATGGTAACTGGAACCCGTAAAGCCAACGCCGTCCTGTTTTTAAGCAGGGTCGCACGAATGGTCGGACGGCCCCAGGTCGTCTCCCTAGTGTACCTTCGTGACCTTTGTAGTTAATAATCTTCTCTCCCCACGAGCGTATCCTGAATTTGCATGCGCCCAGCCACTCTTAACCAAATTGCTCGTACAACTATGCTTGTCCTGCCTCTGCTTTTCCTGCCGTCGCTGCAAGCTCAAACCACTGCCGACCCAAAATCCATTCCGGTAATTGACGGCGGCATAGGCCCTTGCTCGGCCGACTTCACGATCACTAACTCCGCCGGTGCGCCTATCTACGCCGCCACAATTCGTGTCCACATTGCCTACGGATTTCTAAGCGCTCACAAATTAGATCTCGAAGTTGGAACCAATGCCGCTGGCAAAGCCCGCTTCACCGGCCTTCCAGAAAAAACCAAACAGGGACTTTTCTTCCGCGCCAGTGAAGGTGACCGGGAAGGCTCCGCCTTCGACGATCCCGCAAAGACCTGCCAGGCCAGCTTCACCGTCCCCTTGGAGAAAAAGGCCCAGTAAGAATTCTCATTTCGAACAGTGCATTTTGGAAA
>DASXGT010000140.1:0-7224 GCA_036488895.1 Bryobacteraceae bacterium
TTATTCGTGATCAATGACCGCGCCGACTTTGCACAATTGCTGAACACTGCATTGCATATAGGTCAAGACGATCTGTCGCCTGTCGCGGCGCGCTTGGTCGTCGGTGATGCGGTCCTCGGATTTTCCACTCATAATGCCGAACAGCTCGAACGTGGAGACACCGAACCCGTAGAATATCTTTCGCTCGGACCCATCTTTGCCACTCGCTCAAAGCTTCGGCCCGATCCAGTGGTTGGCCTGGATGGCCTGCGCAAATTGCGTCCGCTCACTAGTAAGCCGTTGGTAGCGATTGGCGGCATTACGCTGGAAAACGGCGCGGACGTGCTGGCCGCCGGCGCCGATTCTCTGGCCGTAATCTCGGGAATCTTGCCCGCTCAGCGCGATGAGAAGGCATTGATTGAATTAACGCAGCAATGGCTTAGACAGACAGGCTCATAGGCTTGTGCAACTATAGCGATTGATGGGGTTCTCATTCAAACGCACGCTTGCGTTGCCACCGCTTTGCCTCTTATTTTGCAGTTTGCGTTCGGCCGCGGAGCCCCCTCCTCAATTGCGGCTTCCGGAGACGGTAGCTCCCGTCAGTTACCGCGCGCAGCTAACGCTTGATCCCGCTAAAGACGCGTTCAGCGGTGTAATTGAGATTCAAGTCAAGATCAAACAGCCGATTCAAACCCTCTGGCTCAACGGGGCGGGCCTTGCCGTTTCAGAGGCAGTTCTGAAAGCCGGCGGCAAGACTTACAACGCTAAACCAACTTTGGCGGGCCATGACTTTATCGGCTTGCAGTTTGCATCCTCCCTACCCGCCAGTAACGGCGAACTCACTCTTCATTACAGCGGGAAGGTCCGGCTGCAAGATAGCTCCGGCGTGTTCCGCATGGAGGAAGACGGCAATAAATATCTCTTCACGCAGTTTGAAAATACAGACGCGCGCGCCGCTTTCCCCTGCTTTGATGAGCCCGCTTATAAAGTCCCATGGCAGCTTAGCTTGAATGTACCGGCTGAAGATACAGCCATCAGCAATACTTCCCCGGAGAATGAACGTCAGGAAAGCGGCCGGCGAATTTATAGTTTCAAGCAGACCAAGCCGCTGCCCAGTTATCTGGTTGCTTTCGCCGTCGGACAATTTGATTACGTAGACGCTGGCACAGCCGGAAGGAATCATGTGCCGGTTCGCATAGTGACTCCCAAAGGGCACGCCCATGAGGCGAAATACGCCGCCGAAGTCACGGCTACAATACTCACGCGTCTTGAAGAGTACTTCAACATTCCCTATCCGTACGACAAGTCCGACAACGTAGCGATTCCGGTTACCTTCGGATTCGGCGCCATGGAAAACGCCGGTATGGTGACGTATGGTCAGACCTATATTTTGGGCAACCCCGCCACCGATACCACCGCGCGGCAGCGTGAATACGCCTCAGTTGCGGCCCATGAACTAGCCCACCAATGGTTCGGCGACCTGGTCACTCCGGCTTGGTGGAATGACATTTGGCTCAACGAGTCATTCGCCACCTGGATGGAACAGAAGCTAGTGGCTGAATGGAAACCGGAGTGGAAAACACGCGTGGATGACGTGGCTTCCAAGCTGGATGCGCAAGAGCAAGATAGTTTGATCTCCGCGCGCAAGATTCGCCAGGAGATCAAAACGAAAGACGACATCAGCAACGCATTCGATGGTATTACTTACCAAAAGGGCGCAGCGGTGATCGATATGTTCGAAAGCTGGATGGGCCCGGAGGCTTTTCGCCAAGGCGTGCAGAGCTATCTGAAGCAATACGCGTTTCGCAATTCCACCGCGCCTGAATTTCTGGACGCCCTGAGCTCCGCCAGCAAGAAAAATGTGACGAAGGCATTTTCCACGTTCCTGAACCAGGCCGGCGTTCCGTTGGTATCGGTAGCTCTCGATTGTACGCAAGCGAAACCAACCTTGCATCTGGAACAGCAGCGTTTTCTGCCGCTTGGCTCCAAAGGAAACGCGGCCGGTCAGATTTGGAATATCCCTGTGTGCGTGCGGTATGGCGACGGCAATAACTCTGAAAACGCCTGCACGCTAATGACGGAAGCCAAGCAGGATTGGAGTTTGAACGCGAAGGGCTGTCCTGCTTGGGTCCAGGCGAACGACAATGCAGTTGGCTATTATCGCGTCGCTTATCAGGGTGCTCTTCTCTCTTCACTGGTTGCGGGCGACGTGCAAAAACGCCTGAATGCACCGGAGCGTGTGGATTTTATGGGCAACGCGCAGGCTCTCGAGAATGCCGGTAAGCTGCCCGTTGCCGATGCGCTCAAGTTAGTGCAGACGTTCCATGCCGACCCCGACCGGCATGTTGTGATTGGCGCGCTCGACCTGGCCCTACAACCGGTTGATCATCTGATTCCTGAAAATCTGGAACCGAATTACCAAAGATTTATTCGGAAGAATTTCGATGCCAGAGCGCGGGAACTGGGTTGGACGGAAAAGGCAGGCGAATCGGACGATATTCGTTTACTGCGCCCCACTCTTTTACGGCGGGTGGCTACTTACGGCGGAGACACGGAGTTAGCCAAGCAAGCACGCGCGCTGGCCGAACAGTGGTTCCAAAATCATTCCGCGATCAAGCCCGAGTTGCAGACGGCGGTTCTTCGCACCGCTGCCTATTACGGAGATCAAGCGTTGTTCAATCGCTTTCTGGCCGCACTGCAGAGCAGCAAAGACCGCATTGAACGCGCCCGCATCATTGGCGCGCTTACGTCTTTCCGCGATCGAGCGTGCATTGAAGCCGGTATGCAAGCGGTGTTATCCGGCAAAATTCCATTTATTGAAGGCGGAAGCCTGCTATTCAATGGCCAGCTATCTGCCGCAACCCGTAAGATGCCGCTGGAATTCTTGCAGGCACACTATGACGAAGTGATGGAGAAGCGTCCCACTGGCGGCGGCTTTGACTTCGGCTCGGAACTTCCGCGCGTGGGCGAATCCTACTGCGATGCCAATTCGAAAGAACAACTCAAAAGCTTCTTTGAGCCGCGTGTGGGTAAGCTGCTAGGCGCGCCGCATACGCTTTCACAAGTTCTGGAAAACATCGATGTGTGCATCGCGTCCAAGGCTGCACAACAGCCCGGAGTAGAAGCATTTCTTCGAGCTTATTAAAACTGTAAGTGCAGCGCGACCTGCAAAATACGCGGCGCGTAGGTTGTCGAAATTTGTCCGAAGCTCTCAGTAGTGGCTACGAGATTCGGATTTTGAAACTCCGTGTGGTTTAGAACGTTGAATCCGTCGCCGCGCAATTCCAGATTCATGCCTTCTCTTATTTTGAAATGCTTGGCAATGGAAAGGTCAAGATTAGTTTGACCCGGCCCACGCAACGCGTTCCGGGGCAATGTGCCGTAGGGATAAAACGACGCTGCTGTCCCGCTCGTATCCAGGTTCGTTGCGCGCGCGACGCTGAAGTTGGCGGGATTGAAATAGTAATTCCCAGCATTCGCGCTTCCGGAGTTAGGGTTAGTCAGCGTTTGAAACTGGCTCGCGTTCAGTATTCCGATATTTTGACCCACAAGATCCGCGCGGACAATGGCCGCATCGCCCGCGCCGGAAGGCCCCGGCTCGCCGTTCGATGTCGTCAGGCCGGCAAAAATATCAAGCGGAAAGCCGCTTCTGACGGTCAAGATGGGATAGAGGCTCCATCCGGACGTGAGCAGTTTCGGTCCGTGCTGCCATAGATGTTCGAATGGCAAATTCCATCCGCCCGATAGCGTAAAAACATTCCGTATATCCGTGTCGCCCGAGGCGCGAAAAAGATCTTGATCGTAATACGGAACGTTTGAGCTGCGCCGCCTAAAACCGGATGAATTGTCGATTTCATGCGACCATGTGTATCCCACGGTAAAAAAACTGCTGCCCCAGGCTCCCATGTTCGAGAAAACGCGCCGCAAGTTGACTTCGAGCGCATTATAGTTGGCTTTTCCCACGTTTTCGAATTGGTTCATGAAGCTAAAATCGTCGCCATGCAGCCGGCTATCCGTTCCCAAAACGAAAGGATTTGTATCTACCACGCCTGTCAGCTTATGCGCGGAATATCCCAGATAGCCAACCTCCAGCAGAATGTTAGACGGAAGCTGCTGCTGAACGGAAAGGTTGTATTGAAATACGTAAGGCGTGCGCAGGTGAGGGTCAACAAAATAGACGCCGCCACCGCCAAATGGAAGGAACCCGGCATCGTTGAAGTTGATGTTGGGGGACGGCGGCCTGGAAGGAAACGGGTTCACTGCTCCAGCCGAAGCGAAAGGATTTTGTAAGCCGCTCGCGCCGGACCCGGTATAAGTGTTCGGATAAACGTCAGCGCCGCTGGAAAAGGGCGCCTGGCCGTTAAATTGCAAGTTGTCTTCGGCTTTTAAGATGTCGTAGAACATGCCGAACCCGCCGCGAATACTGGTCTTGGCATTGCCGAAAACATCATAAGCAAAGCCGAAACGCGGCGCGAAGTCATTCTTGTCCGGAAAATTAGCTCCTCTAGGTGCTCCCGCGTCTCCAGGGAATACTAAACCCTGCGGCGCGTTCACAAAACGGGTGGATTGCTCGCCTTGGACAAAACTGAACGTTCTTCCCTGCGTGTCGTACTTGGGCTGAGCATATTCATAGCGCACGCCAAGGTTAAGTGTAAGACGTCGGCCGATCTTCCAGGAGTCTTGCACGAATCCCGCATATTGATGCGAGCGGATATTGGAGGGAGCTTTGCCGAACTGAAAGTACTCATCCGGATTTCCCATTAAGAAATCAGCTAGATCCAACCCGGAACCGGTACGTGTGGATGGACCGTAGAAGAAGTATGAGCCGTTGACATAGTAATCGTAAGTGGTGTTGTTCTGGTAAGGCGAAAAGGAAAACCCGAGCTTTAAATTGTGCTTTCCTTTCATCCATGAAAGGTTGTCCGCAAAAACGTAGGTGTTATCGATTTCCCTGGTCGGCCCTAGCGGACTGTTCCCAATATCCAAACTGGACCCCCCCAAGATCAAAACCGGAGGGCCGGTGGGTTCATCGGAAATGATGCTGGTCCCGAGCTGCGCCGGTGTCGGCAGTTTACTGGCCGGTATACTCTGTTGCACGTTCAAGCGCTGCGCCGTCACGCGCAATTCATTGAGAAGAGAGGGCGTAAACGTATGGGTGTAAGTAACCGATCCGAAGTAACCCGTATTTGCGTAGGTGCTGGGATACCCCACCACGTTTGAAGTGTCGGAAGGGCCAAATGGAAATAGCTGCGGGTTATCGCGGGTAGTAAAGGTGGCGCTTAGGGAATCGCGTTGTGTCAGGATGTAATCGAGTTTCCCAAGATATTCGTTGTAATTATTAGTAGCGGCGGCTTGTGGAAATAGGTAACCCGTGGGCGAAGTGGGGATCAGCCCATTCGCGAAATAGGCCTTTGCGACCGGGTCGATTTTGGCCGGGTCGATAATGCCGAGCGCGGCCAGATTTGGGTTAGCTTGATAGTAAGGATTACTTTGCAGAAATGCCGCGACGGCTGAAGCACTGGCCGATTGCGAAAAATCGCCATTTGCTTCCGCTGGGGTGAACGTGGTGACCCTGCCGGGGCTGGCATCCAGCGCGGTCTGGCGCTGGCCTTCGTAAGAGAAGAAGAAAAACAGCTTGTCTTTGCCGCTAACTATTTTGGGAATCAGGACGGGGCCTCCGATGGTTCCACCGAACTGATTGCGCTTTAGAACCGGGACAGAAAGACCCTGCTGGTTATTAAAGAAGCTATTCGCGTCGAAAAAGTTATTCCGGACGTAGTCGTATCCCGTTCCGTGTAACTTATTCGTGCCGCTCTTGGTCACCACGCTGACAATGCCGCCGGCGTTCCGCCCGTATTCAGCACTGTAGTTGTTTTCAATCACACGGAATTCGGCAATCGCATCGGGATTCGGATCGGCCACCACGCTGTTCGTTAGCAATGCGTTGTTCATGCCGCCGTCGAGCAGGTAGGTCACCGAATCAGTGCGCATGCCGCCGATACTGTACGCGCCCGCGGCCTGTGAATCCGTATTTGCAGGGGAAACACCGGGCTGCGTCTTTAATAGGTCCAGCGTGTTCCGGCCGTTCAGAGGCAATTCGAAAATGGCCTGCCCCGTAACCGTGGCGCCGATGGTGGAGTTTTCCGTCTCCACGCGCGAGGCATTTGACTCCACCGTCACCTCACCGTGTACGTCGCCTACGTGAAGCTGAATATCGATGCGCAGCGTTTGATTAATTTCGAGGGGCGTCTTCGGCTCGGCTGCCGCCGGCCGGAATCCAGTTGCTTCGACTGCCACGCGGTATAGTCCAATGGGCAGTTGAACTATCTGATAAATTCCGGATGAGTTTGTGGCCGCCTTGTAATTTTCGTTCGTAGCGGAACTGATGACGGTTACTTTTGCATTGGGTACTACGGCGCCCGAGGGGTCGGTCACGACGCCCGTGATCTTTCCGGTGGCGTCTTGCGCCGCGGCTTCCCACGCGCAAGTTGCAAAAAGGAATGCGACTACGGAAACAATCTTGAACAGAAGACTCATCCAGCTTTCTCCGAACATCACCGTGGGGACCGCGCAAACGCGGTGCTTCGTAGGGTAACATGCCGTCTGGATACTATCCCTGTAACGGATCCTTTAGTCAAGCCGCAGCGGGCTTGGCTACGTGGTGTTTTCCGGCGGCGATGGTCATCGCCACTAGCTGCATCAGGCTATTCTTGCGCTGACAACTGCTGATCGGATTCCCGCCATGCGCTGATCTTCAGGCGGCGGCAAACCCAACATAGATCCTCTTCTTCCGCCACGTGCGGACCCGTCAACGGGGTGCATGCGGCCGCGCAAACCACGCAACGCTTCATCACCACCGGCCGCTCGGCTTCTATAGACTTCTTGGCCATCTCCAGAATTTCGGGCGCGATGATGGGGGTGGTGATCGCTTTCTTTTTCATTACTTTTTCACTATATCCCAGTTGCCGCGACCGTTCCGGGCGCAAACGGCACGAATTCCGCGCTGCCGTTAAAATCGAGATAAATAATCATGCTAGACGAACTTACTAGTGATATTGCGTTTCTCTTCCCAGGACAGGGCTCCCAATACGTCGGCATGGGCAAGCAACTCGCCGAAGCCTACCCGGAAGCGCGCCGTGTGCTGGAGCAGGCCGATGATGTTCTGGGTTTCCCGCTCTCGCAGTTGTGTTTTGACGGCCCCGAAGAAGTATTGAAGCAGACTCAAAATACACAGCCGGCGCTGCT
>DASXGT010000244.1:0-20147 GCA_036488895.1 Bryobacteraceae bacterium
CGATACTCAGCACCTGGCCGGGGCATTTAGCCGATTGGCTCAAGGTGCAAGGCTTCCGGTAAGCCGGATTCAACGGAAGAACCCCAGCAAATAGGCAATCAAGAGAATCAACAAAATCGTCCCAAGCCCTATTCCCGCGCCTCCGCCAACACCGTAACGGGAATGGCCGTAATAACCGCCGCCGCCACCCAAAAGCAAAATCAAAACAACAATGATTATGATTGTCATCAGCCGTCATTCTCCAGACGACCGTTAGAGTCACAATTTGTCTATTCAGTTACAACCGGCGGGTTTGATGGGTGGCGGCACTCGCAATTCAATTTGCCCGCAATGCCACCGTGGGGTCTATGCGCGAGGCGCGGCGCGCCGGCAGGTAGCCCGCCAAAAGAGCGACTGCCAATAGGACGCCCATGGTTCCCAAGAACGTGAGCGGGTCTTCATAGGTCACTCCGAATAGCAATCCCTTGAGAGCCCGTGCCAGGCCGGAGGAAGCCGCCACTCCCACTAGCATTCCCGCGGCCGCCAGCCCCAACGTTTGCATCACAATGCGCCGCTGCACTTCGCCCGTAGAGGCGCCTAGCGCCATGCGAATACCGATCTCTTTCGTTTTCTGGTTCACCGAATAAGAAATCACGCCGTAAATCCCGAGCGAAGCGAGCACAACCGCAAACACAGCGAACCCACCCAGTAGGAACACAATAAACCGCCTGGGCGAAGCTGCTTTATCCACTAATTGCTGTAGAGGCCGGAAACCACCCTTGGGTAGAGTCGGTTCAATCGGCCTTAAACTGGCCTGTACCTGCGAAGCGACCGTGGCCAGTGGCAATCGAGAGCGCACCACCAGGTCTATTGATCCGGAATCCATGCACTGCCGTATCGGTATGTACATCTCCGAACCCGAATTTTGCTCGAGCGCGATATGCCGTACGTCGCCAACCACACCTACCACTTGCCGGTCGGTGCCGTCGCATTCCCCTGGAATGATCTGCCCGAGCGGATTTTGTCCCGGCCACAACGTGCGCGCGAGCGTTTCATTAATCATGATCACTGGCGTTTTTCCCTTTGTGTCCTGCTGAGTCAAATCACGCCCAGCCTTTAAAGTCATTCCCATTGCTTTGATATAACCGTCGGTCACAATGCGCACAAATGCTGATGGATATTCGCCATCCTTGTAAGTCTTACCTTTTGCGCTCACTCCCCATGAGCGGTTGTGGCCCAAGGGCAGCGCATCGGTCAAGCCGGCTGCGTCAATTCCCGGCAGGTTTCTTACTCGCCGCAGAGCCTCATCATAGTAGCCGTTCTGCTGCTCTTGCGTCTTATACTGTGGGCCTGGATCAATTCGCAGCGTCCCCGCGCGTTCCGGCTGAAAACCCAGATCAACGTCCAGCACGCGCAGAAAACTACGAATCAGCAATCCCGCGCCCACCAGCAGCACGCAAGCGAAGGCAATCTCTGAAATCACCAGCGTGCCCCGAATCCACGTGTGTCCTTTGCTTTCGCTCGAACCCCGGGAGCCGGCAGCCAAAGCTTCGTTAATCGGAATTGCGGAAACCTGCAGCGCGGGCGCCGTTCCCAAAACGATTCCTGTCAACATGGCCACTAGCAGCGTGAAAACCAGCGCCACCGGATCTACTTGAACGCTTGCGAGAAGCGGGATATTAAACGCATCCAGGTGCGTGATCGCCTTGGTTGCGCCGACCGCCAGCAGCAACCCCAGCGCCGCGCCGGCACACGTCAGCACAATACTCTCCGTCAGCAATTGACGAATTAAGCGCTTCCGTCCCGCTCCCAACGCTGAGCGAATCGCCATTTCTTTCTGCCGCGTTGCTGTTCTCGCCAGCAATAAATTCGAAAGGTTCGCGCAGACAATCAGCATGACCGCGCCCACGGAACAGGCCAGCACCAGCAGCGCCGGCCTTAGCCTTCCGCTTACGTGCTGTCTCAAAAAACTCAGTCTGGGCTCCAAACCATTTTGACGGGGATATTTGCTCGTGATATGAACTCCCAGGACGCTTGCCTCGGTCTGCGCGGCTTGGAGGCTAACATGGGGTTTCAACCGTCCCACCAGCGCCAGCGTGTTTCCCCAACGGTCCGTTTCCTTGCTGAGCGGAAATGGAAAGTACAAATCTATATGGGCGCCGGGGGCAAATATAGATCCGAAATCAAAAGAGGCAGGCATCACGCCCACCACCGTGAACGCGGCATCATTCAGGGTAAGAGGCTTCCCCACAATGCCAGGGTCGGACGCAAACCGGCGCTCCCATAATCCGTGGCTCAGCAGCACCGCCTTCGGTCCGTTCCATTTGCATTCCGCCGCGCTGAACTGCCTGCCCAGTTGCGGCTGCACGCCTAGCAGCGGGAAGAAATTTTGCGAAACTGGCACGCTGCTCAGCCGCTCCGGTTCGCCTCGACCGGTGAGTTTGTTGTCGCCCACGCCGTAAAAAGCGAAATACCCGGCAATGTCTGAAAACGACTTGTTGAGTTCGCGCAGATCCAGCAAGCGGGTCACCTGCACGGTTTGTCCGGACATGTTGCCATCTCCGCCATTATTCGCAATCCATACCAAGCTGCCCGGATCGCGAAACGGCAGCGGCCGCACCAGCAGCGTATTCAGCACACTGAACACGGTTGAACTCGCGCCGATTCCCAATCCGATGATCAACACCGCGAAGATTGTGAATCCCGCATCCCGCCGGAGCGTGCGGAAAGTGTAACGCAAATCCTGCAAAATGCTTTCCATGGTCGGCAGCCCGCGCGCGTCGCGATGCTCTTCCTTGGCCTGCTCCATGCCGCCGAACCGAATCAGCGCTTTTCGCCGGGCTTCTTCAGGGGACATACCTTGCTGGACGTTTTCTTCGACCGCCATTTCCAAATGGGAGGCCATTTCCGCTTCCAGGTCTTGGTCTCGTTGCTTCTTCTGCAAAAACGAAGCCAATTTCGCTAGCAATTCACCAAATGAAGTGCTCATAACCCCGCCGCCGTCATCGAAAATACCCGGCTCATCACCTCAGCTAAGCGCCGCCAGTACGCCATATCCGCCGCGAGTTGCGCCTGCCCATTCTTAGTAATCGTGTAGAATTTCGCCTTGCGGTTGTTATCGGAGGTACCCCATTCCGCTGAAATCCATCCGCGTTGCTGCAGCCGTACCAGCGCCGCGTAAATGGTTCCTTGGTTGAGCAGAATCTGATCGCCGCTCACCTGCTCGATGCGCCGCGCAATTCCGTATCCGTGCAGCTGTCCTAGCGTGGACAGCGTTTGTAGCACCATGACATCTAAGGTGCCTTGTAATAGATCGAGCTTTGTCCCGGTCTCCTGTGGCATGTACACATATACGCATCAAATCCGTTATGGTTCGCCACGGAAGCTGTTTTTTTTAATGCAAGCCGTGTTTTTTTAAGTAGGCAATGAGGGCCGCCGGGTCATCGCTGATAATCGCGTCGACTTTGGCGTCAATCAGCTTGTCCCATTCTTCCGGAGTATTTACCGTCCAGGGCACAACTTGCAGGTGCGCGGCATGCGCCTCCGCCACCTTCGCTGGTGTAACGAGCTTGTAATGTGGAGAAATAATATCGGCCTTTGCTTCTGCCGCAATGACGGAAAATGGCCGCTTATCCATCTCGGTTAGTGCCGAAAGCCGGATCTCCGGGGCCAATTTCTTCATCGCGACCAAGGTCCGGAAATCGAACGATTGCAAAATGATGCGTTTTTCGAGCTTGTATTGCCGGACCTTATGCAGCACCATCTGTGCAAACACATCGGGCGCAGGCGTATATTCCGGCTTATCGGGGAAGCTCTTCGTCTCAATGTTGTAATCGAAGTTGCCTTCTTTCGCTAGCGCGAAAACGTCGTCTAGCGTAGGCATGCGCGTACCTGGGATAGGTTCTTGCGTAGAAAAATTCGGATTCCGCACGCGCCCGCAATCCCACTCCCGCACCTGCTTGAGCGTGAGTGTGTGAATCACTGCCTTCGGCTGCGGACCTGAACAAACCGGCGGCTCCAAAACCGGATCATGCGAGATGACGATAACGCCGTCTTTCGTAACCGCCATGTCCATCTCCAGCGCATCTACTCCCGCGCTGATTGCGTATTGAAAAGCGGGCAGCGTATTTTCCGGCTTGCGAGCCCGCGCCCCGCGATGGCCATGCACTAAAATTTTGTCGGCACCCATGGCGTGAACCCCCAACAATACGGTAAAAGCAAAAATTGCTAAGTAACGCATGGTCGTTGTTATTGTCTGGCGCGAATGCCTTCGCCAACTTCGCCCTTATGGTCAAACCGGGCATTCAGCCATTCCACCATTTCCTTTTCCCAATCCGGCACATTCGGCAACTTGTGCCAGCCGCCCGTGCCATGTTTTCCGCCGGGAATGCGGATTAAATCGCAGCGTACACCCACGTTCTGAAGAGCGGTCTGCAAATTCGTGTCCTCAGCCATCGGAATATATTCGTCCTGGTCGCCCTGGATTAGAAGAAACGGTGGATCATCTTTCGACACATACGTTATCGGCGCCGATTCCCGCAACGCTTCCTGCAGGCCCTTTTGCTGAATCAACGGGTCCAGCAAAGCATGCACATCTTTGTTTAACGGAACATTGGCGAAACTGCTTTGCGCATACAGCGTAACCACCGCTTGCACGCGCGCGCTCTCGCGATCCACGGGATCTTTTGCTTTAGGGTCGCCCGGCGCATTCAGCAGCCCAACCATATTGCTCAGAAAGCCGCCCGCCGAACCGCCCACCAACGAGATTTTATTCGGGTCCGCGTTCCACCGCTTCGCATTGTGGCGAATAAAGCGGACCGACCGCTCCACGTCGTAAACCATGTATGGATACGGATATTTCGGCGCCAAACGGTAGTTCACGGAAAACACGGCATAACCGGCAGGAGCCAGAAACTGGGCGCAATAAGCCTCGCTGCCGCTTTTGCTATCGCCGCGCTGATAGCCGCCGCCATGAATAATGATGGCGATGGGGTGCACGCCCGGCCCCTTCGGCTCGTAATAATCCATGGTGAGTGTCTCGCCGCTGGCCTCGCCGTAAACAATTCCGTCCTGCGCGGGCAGGAGCGGATGCGCTGGTGCCGTTTGAAGGGCTGCTAGAAACAGGAATGCGGCAATCATTGCTTGCCCGGATGCAGCGTCAACTTCTGCACGCGCCAGTTCAATAATTCAGCTACGTACAACTCATTCTCTGACGGACATGCCATCTCATGAATCCAGCCGAACTGCTTCATTTGCCGGCCTGTTTTTCCTAGCATTCCTACTACTTTTCCATCCAGTGTTAACTTATAGATCCGTCCTGGGAATGCATCCGAACTGTAAATATACTGCGTTGGTCCAGGCGTAATGCAGAGCGCCCACGGTGAACCGGGTTGCATGGTCGCCGCTCCTCCCGGCTCGGGTTTAGGTCCCATCCAAGGCCGCGCGTCGTCTGGCGCGGGCACGTCTATCTTGATCTCGCGCTGATAAGTTCCATCATGATCGAAGACCTGTATCCGCCGGTTACCCCTGTCAGCGACATAGATGTTGCCTTGCGCATCCGCCGCGATGCTGTGCGGTGTGTTGAACTGACTCGGCCTGCCGCCCGGCTGACCCCACTGCTTCACCCAGTCGCCATTCTTGTCGTACTTAGCCACGCGTGAATTGACATACCCATCGCTGATGAAGATGCTGCCTTCCTGGTCCCATGTCACATCGGTGGGTTGCCGGAACTGGCCATCCACCGCCGGGCGGGGCGGCTTTACGTGCGTCCAAGGGCCGTCCCCTTCGTCGGAAGCTTCTTTCTTGCGTCCGAAAACCATCGTGACGCGCCCTTCGGGATTGAACCGGATGATCATGTCCGATCCTTTATCAATCGCCCAGACGTTATCGCTTTTATCCACGCGCACCGCATGCGCGTAAGACCACGCATATAAATTCTTGCCGATCTCGCGAATATATCGGCCGGTGGGTCCAAATTCCAGCAATTGCGCGGCTGTTGCGCCGTACGCCGGACCGGTGCTGTTTCCACGCGTAAAGACAAAGACGTGTCCTTTGGAATTCACCGCGACGCCGGCCGTCTCCCCCAGGTTCATATCCGCCGGAAGCTTAAAAAAATTAGCGTCGGAATCGAAAGGAATCTCCGGCGGCTGCTGCGCCATGGCGGTTCCGCCGCACAGCGCCAGCAAGATCATCAAGTAATTTTTCAAAGGATACTCCGTTTGTTTTACTGCGTCTGTTGCAACTGAATCTGCTCGACCGCAATCTGCGCAATGTCCAGCAGTCGCGGCGGATTCGCTGAAGTGGCTTGCAGCGCATCTCGGAACATCGTATTACAAAAGGGGCAAGCTGCGCCCACCGTATCAGCTCCGGTGTCCGCAAGTTCTTTCGCGCGGGCATGGTTAACCCGCTGCCCGGTCTCTTCTCCCAGAAACACCAGTCCCCCTCCCGCTCCGCAGCAGAATGACCGTTCTCGGGCACGCGGAGGGTCGATCACTTGCGCCGAACGCTCAATCACTGCGCGCGGTTCGTCGTAAATACCGCGGTAACGCCCCAAATAGCAAGGATCGTGAAACACCACGCGGCTGTCGCTGCGTTTCGCGGGAAGCTGGCTCACATGCCGCGCCATAAACTCGCTATGATGCTCAATCGCAAACTCAACCCCTGCGTTCTTGGCGTTCGCGCGCCAATCCTCCGCCATCGTTCGAACACAGTGCGGGCAAATCGAGACGATCTTCTTCACGTTGGCCTGTTTCAATGAGCCTAAATTGCTCTCCGCCAATTGATCGAAGACCAGGTCATTTCCCAGACGCCGCGCCGGATCGCCGGTACAGCGCTCTTTCTTTAAAACGCCAAACGAAGTGCCCAGATGCGTCATCACGGTGGCGAAGGCCGCAATAATTTCCCGCCCGCGTGGATCATATGCACCCATGCAACCCAGCCACAGGCAGTATTCTTGTGAGCCGTCGAAAATAGGAAGTGCCTGCTTGGCGATGAATTTGTCGCGCTCGGTTTGCGAAAAACCCATGGCGTTGCCGTTTCGCTCCAGGTTCAGAAAGAGCTTCGTGCCATGCTCGTCCTCCCAGGCGCCTGTATTCACCGCGCCGCGACGCAGCCCCACAATCATCGGCAAATGTTGTATGCCAACCGGACACTGATACTCGCATGCACCGCAAGTCGTGCACTGGAAAACAGCGGTTTGCGAAATAGAGGCGGTCAGAATCGGTATCTCGCTTTGGTTTCCCTGCTCGTTTAAATAAGATCGCAAGCCAAGCGCGATCAATTTCGGATTCAATTCTTTCCCGGTATTGTTGGCCGGACAGTGTTCGGTGCAGCGTCCGCATTCCACGCATGAATACGCCTGTAATGCTGTGATTCGCGTAATATCTTTGCCCGCCACCAAGCCGAAATCTTCGTCGCCCACTAGCGGAGGAATCTGGCTGAACTCCGGCCGCTCCAGAAATATCGCCGCTGGGCTCAAAATTAAATGCAAATGCTTGGTATGCGGAATCAGCGGCAGAAATGCCAGCAGGGTCAGCGTATGAATCCACCACAATGCCTGTCCGGCCGAAGAATTTTCGGGGACCCACCAGCCCGGCATATACGTAATCATCAGCAAGAAAATCAAGCCGGCAATGACGCCTGATTCGTAAGAAACCGGCCCCAGCCATTTGGGCCTGATCACGAACCGCCGGAACGCTAGCGCCGCGATGGAGCCAGCGCAGCAAGCGGCGAAGAGAAACGCAAACCAGAAATAGAACGCCCCGAAAAACGTATTGTGACGCAGGAAGCCAAGCCCGTAGCCGGCGGCTATATGGTTGATGGTCACCAGCGCGAAAGCGCAGAATCCCCAGAATACGAAGGCATGCGCCAAGCCGGGCAGCGGGCGCTCGCGGATCACCTTCGCCTGGCACAGCACTTCCCAGACAAATTTATGCGCGCGCCAGGCGATTGAGCCCCACTCAAAATCGGCGTCCGGCCGCGCTTTGCGAATCCGCTCCGCCACCGGCTGAAATCTCTTGTAGAAGAGCCAGATAGAAGTGGCGATGAGCAGTGTGAGTAATACAATTCGCCACTCAATTACCATAGAAGAGAACACATGCGCTACGTCATCTCCGGAGCCGCAGGCTTCATTGGATCACACCTTTGTGATCGACTCCTAGAAAACGGGCACCGCGTTGTTGCGGTAGACAATCTAATCACTGGTCATGTGGAGAATATCGAACACTTGCTCGGTCAGTCCGGTTTCGAATTTAAGGAAGCGGATGTTTGCCAGCCGCTCGCAGTTTCCGGCCCAGTAGACAGAGTCTTCCATTTGGCTTCGCTGGCCAGCCCGGTCGATTACCTGAACCATCCGCTGGAGACTTTGGAATCGGGTTCCACCGGGACGCGTAACATGCTGGAATTAGCCCTCCAATCCAATGCGCGTTTTTTGCTGACTTCTACTTCCGAGTGCTACGGCGATCCGTTGGAACACCCGCAGAATGAGAGCTATTGGGGGAACGTGAACCCCGTGGGATTACGCTCCTGCTACGACGAAAGCAAGCGTTATGCCGAGGCCATTACGATGGCCTATCACCGTGTACATGGCATGCGCACCAACATCGCCCGCATTTTTAATACGTATGGCCCGCGCATGGCATTGAACGATGGCCGCGTCGTACCCGCTTTTATAGATCACGCTCTGAAAGGCGCGCCGCTTACGGTCTTCGGGGATGGTTCGCAGACGCGCAGCTTTTGTTTCGTTTCAGATTTGGTGGAAGGGCTGCTGCTACTGAGCGAATCGGAGGAACGCCTGCCGGTGAATTTGGGTAATCCAGTGGAGATGACGATTCTCGAATTCGCCAATGAAATACGCACCCGGTTTGACAATGCGGTGGGAGTTGAATACTTGCCGCTTCCCTCCGACGACCCTAAATTGCGCCGCCCCGACATTACAAAAGCGCGTAACCTCTTAGGCTGGGAGCCGAAAGTAGCGCTGGGCGAAGGGCTGAGCGCCACCATCGACTATTTCAAAAACAAAGAAGCGCTAGCCACAATTTAAATATGGCAATGTCGTAATCCGCGCTTGGCCAGATATTGCTGGTGATATTCTTCGGCCGGATAAAAAGCCGGCGCGGGCTCAATAACCGTGGCAATGGGCCGATGGAACTTTCCTGATTTTTCCAGTTCGGCCTTCGAACCCCGCGCTGCCTTTTCCTGCTCGGGTGTGTGGAAAAAAATCACGCTGCGATACTGCGTTCCCACGTCGGGTCCTTGCCGGTTTACCTGCGTCGGGTCGTGCGCTTTCCAGAACAGGTTCAGGAGATCCTGGTAGCTCACCTGCTCTTCATCGTATTCTACTTCCACCACTTCAGCGTGATTGGTGCGGCCCGTACATACATCCTTATAGGTGGGGTTTTCGGTATGCCCGCCGGCGTATCCGGCCAAAGCGCCGGTCACACCATTCATTTCGCGGAATTCCGCTTCCACGCCCCAGAAGCATCCCGCGCCGAAAGTTGCTTTTTGTGTCATCAACTACTATTTTCGCTCGCCGGTAAATAAAAGTTACTTGCCCATGGCGAGAACCGGCCGCCAAAGCCCACTACTGTTGTTCTATGTCTGGTGTGCAGAGTCGCGGTTGCAAGGGGCCTTACGGACTCCACAAAATGCAAAACCCCGCTTAACGGGCGGGGCTGCAAATTCTACCGGAGTAGAAAGGGGTTGAGCAATGCTTACTCTGATGTTGCTCGTGATTCTGAATGTAGTTCTCAGGACGCGTCGGAAAAAACTGAAGATAAAAATACATCTCTAGTCTAATCCGAAGGAAGTTGGCAGTGCGACGCTGCCAACTTCCACAGCAACATTGTATCAGATTTCCACCCTCTACAATAAAAGTCGAACCCAGTGCCCTTTCCCCCTGTTGACCAGCAATTAGCGTACCTCAAAAAAGGTTTAGCCGAACTGATTCGCGAAGAAGATCTGCGCGAGCGTCTGATAGTTTCCGTTAAAGAAGACCGTCCGCTCCGCGTAAAAGCCGGCTTTGACCCGACGGCTCCAGATCTTCATCTAGGCCATACCGTATTGCTTCGTAAGATGAAGCATTTCCAAGACCTTGGTCACACGATCATCTTCTTGATCGGCGACATGACAGGCCTCATCGGCGATCCTACCGGTCGCAATACTGCCCGTCCGCCGATGACCCGGGAGGAGATCGACCGCAACGCCGAAACCTACAAAGATCAGGTCTTCAAAATTCTCGATCCACTCAAAACCGAAGTTCGTTTTAATAGCGATTGGCTGCGCCCGCTGACCTTCGAAAACGTAGTTGCTCTCTGCTCCAAATACACCCTCGCGCGCTTGCTCGAACGCGACGACTTTACCAAGCGTTTCAAAGAAGGCCTTCCCATCTCAATGCATGAGCTTCTATATCCACTCTCGCAAGCCTTCGATTCGGTCGCACTGAAGTGCGACGTGGAGATGGGGGGCACCGATCAAAAGTTCAACCTTCTGGTAGGCCGCGAGATTCAGAGGGACTACGGCCAGCCGCCGCAAATCGTCGCCACGGTGCCCATACTCGAGGGCCTAGACGGCGTCGAGAAAATGTCGAAGTCCAAGGGCAACTACATCGGCATTACCGAGCCACCCAAAGTAATGTTCCGCAAGGTCATGCAGATTAGCGATGACCTGATGTACCGTTACTACGAGTTGCTGACCGACATGCAGGTTGACGAAATTACCCGCCTCCGTGCCGCCGTGGCCGCTGGCGAGCGGGACCCGATGAACGTGAAAATGGACCTCGGCCGCCGCATCGTAGCGGATTTCCATTCTGCCGCGGAAGCGGATTCCGCCGTCGAATCCTTTGATCGCGAAGTGCGCCAGGGCCTGGAACCTGCCGATACGGAAACACTGGATCTGCCTGCCTCGGCAGTCACGGATAAAGGCATCCGGGTTGACAAACTGCTCGCCGCGATCGGCCTTGCCGAAAGCGTGACCGACGCGGGCCGCAAGCTCAAAGCGGGAGCCGTGGAAATTAACGGTGAGACCCACAAAGATGTACTGCTCACCGGCGCTACCGGAATTCTAGTCATTCGCGTCGGCAAAAAATGGAAGCGAGTTCGAGTCTAACCTGCGGTTCCAACCGGCTTGGCATATGATGGCAGCGAACGCAATTTCGTGAACCGGAATTGCCGTGAAGGAGAACCATGTCTACTGTTCTTACCGAAACTCAAGCTCCCGAAATTTCCATCAAACAAACCAAAATCCTAATCGGCAACAAATGGGTTGATAGCGTCTCCGGTAAAACCTTTGAGACAGTGAACCCCGCCACCGGCGATGTCCTGGCCAAAGTCGCCGAAGCCGATGCCGCCGATGTTGACCTCGCGGTGAAAGCAGCGCGCAAAGCGTTCCACGCCAAGGCACATTGGCGCCGGATGTCGGCCTCGGAACGCGGCAAGATTATCAATCGCCTGGCCGATCTCATCGAGAAAAACGCGGAGGAACTTGCCACCCTCGAATCACTCGACAACGGCAAGCCTCGCCACGTTGCCCTTGCTGCCGACCTTTCTCTCGTCGTTGCCTGTTACCGCTACTACGCGGGCTGGGCGGACAAGATTCAAGGCAAAACCATCCCCGTTAACGGCGACTATTTTTGTTACACCCGGCACGAACCCGTGGGCGTGGTGGGGCAAATCATCCCCTGGAATTTCCCGCTGCTCATGATGGCCTGGAAGCTTGGTCCGGCCCTCGCCTGCGGGAACACCGTCGTGCTCAAGACCGCTGAACAGACCCCACTCTCAGCTTTGCGCGTCGGCGAGCTGATCATCGAAGCTGGCTTCCCGGAAGGCGTCGTAAACATTCTTCCCGGATATGGCCCTACTGCCGGAGCCGCTATCGCCCGTCACATGGATGTCGATAAGGTAGCCTTCACCGGCTCCACTGAAGTCGGGCATCTGGTTATGAAAGCCGCTGCCGAATCCAACCTGAAGCGCGTCACGCTCGAACTGGGCGGTAAAAGCCCCAACATAGTCTTTGGCGACGCCGACATGGATGAAGCGGTGGAAGGCTCGCATTTCGCGCTCTTCTTTAATCAGGGCCAGTGCTGCTGCGCCGGTTCGCGTGTTTTCGTCGAGGAAAAAGCTTACGACGAATTCGTGCAGCGTAGCACTGATCGTGCCAAGCGCCGCTCCGTAGGCAATCCACTTGACAAGAAAACCGAGCAAGGCCCGCAAGTGGATAACGATCAGTTCCAAAAAATCCTCAGCTTCGTGGAATCCGGTAAGCAGGACGGAGCAAAACTTATGTGCGGCGGCGATCGAGTGGGTGATCGCGGCTTCTTTGTTGCGCCTACTGTTTTTTCCGACGTGAAGGACGAAATGAAGATCGCTCAGGAAGAAATCTTCGGTCCGGTCATGAGCATCCTGAAGTTCAAGGATATGGATGAGCTGGTGGAACGCGCCAACAAAACCATCTACGGCTTAGCGGCCGCGGTTTGGACACGTGACATCGGCAAAGCGCATCACATCGCCAACAACGTCCGTGCCGGAACCGTTTGGGTCAATTGCTTCGACGTCTTTGATGCCGGGGCGCCTTTCGGCGGCTTCAAGCAGTCCGGAATCGGCCGTGAACTCGGCGAATACGGCTTGCAGCAATACTCCGAAATCAAGACCGTTACCGTCAAGCTGTAGCTCTCAAGCCGCCAAATCGAGGCACATTGTTTCCGGCGCGTGGAAAATCTGTAAAATACGATTTTCCGAGCGCCGGTAAATGAAATATGCTGCCGGTGTTGAGTGCTCCTGGTCATCTCGAATCAGCAGCCGTGCCTCGTGATAAGCCATAACAGGCCCTCCGAAGGGTTCGCTTGTTTCCAGGGTCAGGCCTTTGTAGATCTGAAAATCATTTAGGATTCGTAACATCGTTATGCCGCCTCTGGGAGTGCGACGACGAAGTCAGCCGCTAATTTTGTTCTCAGCTCATCGGTAATAATCTGCAAGAGTTCGTCCGCATGCGGACTTAAATCGAACTCTTTCGAAAAACGCCTCATCTGCGTGTGGATGCTCCGCCGCAGCAGCGCGGCCGCGTCGTCCATGCCCAGCTTCGGAATATCCATGATGGCGAATTTCAAAATGCTATCCATGATCACCGTCTCGGTGTGCAGCATCCGGTAGATGGCCCGCCGGTTCTTGACGACGTAGTTCACAACGTCTTTGCTGCGGTAGGCAAAGTAATGTTCTCGCGTGAACCAGGCAAAGCGCTTCGTGTCCAGCATCCTCAATTCGCCGCCCAACTTGGTCGCTGCCGAAGCAAACGCCCGGTCCAGTACATCGTCCTGTTGAATGTCGTAGGTGAAGGTGTTGGTTGGCCTGCCTGAAAACGGATGCGTGCATTGGTAAACCAGAATTGAATAAGCCGTATGCGGCCTGTTCAGGATTGCTTCCGCGTTCGCTGTAAACCAGTCGCGGACCCAATCCCGGAGCGCCCGCTGCATCGCTCTTGAAATTGCCGAATACGTGGGAAAGTAGGCCGCCGTCCGCTCCTTGGGAGCTTTTTTCCAAACCGAAAGATCTATCTCAGTTGCGTCCGTCTTAGTTACTGCCGGCTCGATGGTTGCTACCGTCTCACGGTTAACCATCGGCATTACGATCAATTCGCCCATCTCAGCCTCCTAAAAAAACAAAAGCTGGAAGCAACGTCCCGCTATTCGATTTGTCCCGAATCGTCCGGGAGCGATTCAAGAACTACCATGCCGTCTCAGAAAAACGAGCCGCTTCTGAGCCGTTCGTATCCTGGCTATCCTCGTAAGCAACACAAAATAAGAGAGAAAAATAATTTGAGATTTTTTCCCAATTTTTGTGACTACTGTTTTGATACCAGCCAAAATTTCGCTCGGCACCCTCCCCGGCAACCACGTACCCCAGCGCGAGACAATAAGGAAGTATGCCTTCCGCCAAGCTACTCATGATCGCCGGTGATTACGTTGAAGATTACGAAGTGATGGTCCCGTTTCAAGCCCTACAAATGGTGGGCCACACCGTGGATGCGGTCTGCCCTGGCAAGAAGACCGGCGATTTCGTCCGCACGGCCATTCATGATTTCGAAGGGGACCAGACCTATTCCGAGAAACGCGGCCACAATTTTGTTCTAAACGCCACGTTTGCTGACGTGGAGCCCTCTGTCTATGACGGTCTGGTAATTCCTGGCGGCCGCGCCCCCGAATATCTGCGCCTCAATCCGAAGGTGCTTGCAATCGTCCAGCATTTCGAACAGGCAAAGAAGCCGATCGCCGCCCTATGCCATGGCGCACAAATTTTAGCCGCCGCCAGGGTGATTCAAGGCAAGCAGGTCAGCGCCTATCCTGCGTGCGCACCCGAAGTCGAGGCGGCCGGCGGCCACTATGCCCCGCTTGCCATGGATCAAGCCATCACTTGCCAGAATCTGGTCAGCGGTCCCGCCTGGCCTGCCCATCCAGCCATCCTGGCTCAGTTTAATACGCTGCTGGGCGAATACCTGGCGCAGCGCAAAGGATAACGATTCGTCTTGACGTTTACTTTACGCCTCATTTAGGCTTTCTTAACCTCTTTTCCCGTATCTTTGAATTGCCGCGATCAAGTCAGAAACCGGACTTGTTGCCGGAAAGGAAGATTCGGTGATTCTAATGAAATTTGGCGGGTCCTCAGTAGCCTCGCCAGCCGCGATTAGACGTGTTGCTTCCATTGTCAAGCCGCATATCCAGCCGCAAATGCAATGTGGCGGCCCCGTGGTTGTCGTTTCCGCCATGGGGAAGACGACCAATGAGCTTTCCGCCATCCTCCAACATGCCTCCGCCGGCGAATCGTACTTAGCATGGAAGCTGATTAAAGAACTACGAGAATTTCATTTCTCAGTGGCGGAGGAGCTTCTCTCGGAGAACAGTCTCCATTCCGTCGATCAGTACCTTCGCGAAACCTTTCGCGATCTCCACGTCCGCATGGCGGAGGTGGGAGACGGCGAACGCCACAACACTCCTGAAGAAACGGATTGGGTCCTGAGCCTGGGTGAGCAACTCTCCAGCCGCATCGTAGCCGCCGCCTTTGCCGATTTGGGAATGCCGGTCTCGCATTTCGATTCCCGCAAGTTGATTCTGACGGACGATCACTTTACCAGCGCCACACCCCGTTATTGGGAGACCTATGCAAAGATCCGCTGGACGATCCCTCACGCTGCTAAACAGTCGGTGATCGTACTAGGCGGGTTCATGGGGGCTACCGAAAAAGGTCAAACGACAACTTTGGGACGTGGCGGTTCTGATTTAACCGCCTCCATCGTAGGCGCGGCCATCAACGCCAGCGAAATTCAGATCTGGAAAGATGTCGATGGCTTGTTGACTTGTGACCCCCGGCTCAGAGGCGACGGGTATTTGGTCAAGGGCCTGTCGTACGACGAGGCGGCGGAACTCGCCAAAGCCGGAGCGAAAATCCTGCATCCCGAGACCGTGGCGCCGGCGCAGCGTCTTCGTATTCCCATGACCCTTCACAATACGTTTAATCCGCAAGCCCCTGGCACACGTGTTGCCGCCTTCCCCACCGCTTGTTCCACCCCTGTAAAATCCATCGTCTGCAAATCCGGAATCACTCTTTTGGAAATCCACTCGCCGCGTCCTGACGTTTCCGTTGCTGATTGTTCGCTCGCGTTGCGTGAACTATTTGTCGGCCGGAAAAAAAACATCGAACTACTCGGCATGTCGGATTCGGTCATCTACTTGGCGGTGGATCGGGGAGCCGACTACCACGAACTGCAAAATCCCGGCACAGCGTGCATGGAGGTTCACTTACGAGCCGATCAAGCACTGATTACGTTGGTGGGAGAGGGCCTTGCTTCCAATTCGGAGATCAGATGCCAACTTCTTACTCTGCTTTCAGGTGTTCAACCTCTGCTTCTCCCGCAAGAATCTTGCGCCTGCTCGCTGCGCCTTGTTGTACCGGCCGCTCACCTGTCCAATTCCTTGGCAATCCTGCATAGTTCGTTCTTTGCCGCGCCAGATCCCCGCGTGTTTGTCAAACCGTCGGTCGTCACACAGCCGAAAGCAAATCCAAATCCGGCCGAGCCAGAGGATCGCGAGTCAAGGAAGCGCCACTTACTCACGCTGACCACAAAGTTGTGGGCATTGCGCAACTGATCAATCTACTTCTACGCAATATGCGCTCCCTTTACATCCACATAGAGTGAGTAAATTGACTGGCTCGCCGCCATAAAGAGGCGATTCCGTCGCGTACCGCCGAAGCAGAGATTAGCGCAGATCTCTGGCAGTAAAATTTTGCCGATCTTCACGCCTTGCGGTGAAATCGCGTAAACGCCGTCCCCATCCGCTTTAGCGGAGCCTGTTCCATTTGCGCCTTGCCCGATTCCTGCCCAGATGTTCCCATCGGTATCGGCACGAATTCCATCGGCAATACCGGTATAGTTGTCCCACGCCGTGGATAAGAACTGCTTCGAATTTCGCAGTTTAGTTCCATCGATGTCGTAAACGCGAATTTCCCTGGGTGCTTTCGGATAATGTGTCGCGCCGGTATCGCAGATGTAAAGCTTCTTCAAATCCGGTGAAAAGCAAAGCCCATTGGGCTTGAATAATTCATCCGTGACCATTTCGAGATGTCCGGTTTTCCCGTCTATCCGGTAAACAGCTTCCTTCAAATCGAGGGTAAATTTGCCTCCCTCATAGATGCTCAGCCCTCCATAGCCAGGGTCCGTGAACCAGATATCGCCCTCCGGATGGACGATAACATCATTTGGCCCGTTGAGCGGTTTACCGTTGAATTTGTCGGCCAGAATCGTGACCTCGCCAGTCTGTTCATATCGAACAAGCCTTCGCGTCTGATGCTCGCAACTGAGCTGGCGTCCTTGCCAATCAAACGTATTGCCGTTACTGAAATTCGATGGCTTGCGAAACACATCGACATGGCCGTCTTCTTCAATCCATCGCATTTGCCGGTTATTTGGAATATCACTCCACACCAAGTAATTACCGGCTCCATTCCAGGCGGGCCCCTCTGCCCACCGGAACCCGGTGCACACACGCTCGATCATTGCGGTTCCAATTCGGTATTTGCTGAATTCTTTCTCAAGAGAAATGACATCGGGATCGGGATACCGTCCCGGCTGATTGCCGGACCAATCGCGCACCGCAACCGATTGCCCCTTGGCGGGGACGACGCCCAGCCCGGCCAAACCTGCCGCCGCTACCGCTTTGATCAGCTCCCGTCTGCTGGAGTTTTCTTGAGAGGAAGAAAGAAGATTCATCGAGGCGATTATATGCTGAGGCTTAATCCGTAGGCCTTCCGCCATCGTGATATGCTGCACGCTTGCGCACGGCTACGCTCATTTTTCTTGCTCTGTTTCCGTCCCTGGCAATGGCCGCCCGGCTGCCAACCCCGAAAGGTCAAATCATCGCCTATGTCTTCGCTAAAGATAGCGTGATTCAGCCTGGCGAGATTGCCGCTAACAAACTAACTCGTATCAATTATGCCTTCGCTAACCTCAAGGACGGACGGATTATCGAAGGCTTCGCGCATGATGCGGAAAACTTCGCGGCACTCAACGCGCTGAAGCGGATCAATCCTCAACTGGCCATTCTTGTTTCCGTCGGCGGCTGGACGTGGTCCGGTCAATTTTCCGGCATGTCCTCGACCAAAGAAAGCCGTAAGTTGTTCATCGATAGCGCGGTTCAATTTGTGACACGCTACCAACTGGACGGCCTTGATATCGACTGGGAATACCCCGGGCTTCCTGGCAACCATAATCCTTTCCGCCCTGAAGATAAAGAGAATTACACATTGCTCTTGAAAGAACTTCGGCAGCGCTTTGATCGTGAAGGCAAGAAACTCCACAAGCATCTGTTTACGTCCATCGCTACTGGCGCGTCTTTGAAATTTCTAGATCATACCGAAATGAGCAAGGTGCAGAAATATGTCGATACCGTCAACCTGATGGCGTACGACTATTACGAGCCCAGTTCCGGCAAAACGACCGGGCACCATGCGCCGCTCTATACGAATCCTGCTGATCCCAAGCTGGTTTCTGCCGATGCGTCGGTTCGCAATTATGAAAAGGCCGGCGTACCAGCCGCCAAGATTGTGTTGGGCGTCCCTTTCTATGGCCATCTTTGGGGTGGCGTGCTGGCTCAAAATAACGGCCTCTATCAGCCGGGGATGCAAGTTCCCGGCGCTTACGCCAATTACTCCATCATCACCGCCCACATGCTGAACAACGGCTTTATGCGTTACTGGGATGCCACAGCTTCCGCGCCGTACCTCTACAACTCCACTACACAGACGTTTGTTTCCTATGAAGATCCGGAGTCGCTTGCCTTGAAGGCGCGTTATGTCCTCGATCATCAACTTGCCGGTATGATGTTCTGGGACTACGAAGGCGACCCGCAAGGTTCGCTGCTCGATTCCGTCCATAAAGGTTTATACCCGGTTACGAGATGAACGTGCATGCTGGCTTCTGAATCCAAATCCGCCCTCGCACAACCTACCGCCGCCGGCATTTCCCGTCGCGTTGCGTCAATTGACGTGTTTCGCGGTCTGACGATGGCCGTCATGATCTTTGTCAATGACCTTGCCGGAGTAAAAGGATTGCCCTGGTGGACCTATCATGCTCACAAAGAGCAGGATGTCATGACCTACGTCGATATGGTGTTCCCCCTATTTCTCTTCGTGGTGGGAATGTCCATGCCGCTTGCCATCAAACAGCGGCTGAAGAAAGACCCTTCCATGCTGCGGCTGTGCTTGCATATCCTTCTACGCACCGCCAGCCTCCTTGTGTTGGGTCTTATTCTGGCCAATGCTCGAGGCGGCGACCCGGCCCGGATGGGTATCGGCCGCCATGCATGGTCGCTTCTGAGCTTGGTAGGCGCGATGCTTTTCTTGAACGTCTATCCGCCTTCGGAACGTCATCGCAGTTTATTTCGCGCGCTGAAATTCGGCGGCCTCGCTTTGGTGGCCGCGATGTTCATCATCTTTCGCCGCACCACGCCCGATGGGCAAGCCGCCTGGCTCAATATCTCTTACTGGGAGATTCTCGGGCTCATCGGTTGGACCTACCTCGCCGTCTCCATCCTGTATTTATCCACGCGGAAATGGAAGGCTGCACCAGTTATTTGGTTTGTTCTCCTGCTGGCTTTTAACGTCCTCACAGTCGGCAAGTGGCTTCCGTTTCCCGGGCATCTGCCGTTTTATTTGTGGCCGTTCGGTAACGGCGCATTTGCTTTGATCTCCATGGGTGGTATCGTGACGTCCAGTATCTTTTTAGACGGAGCCTCCGGGCGCTCGTTTGCCAGGCGCGCCATGCCCGCGTGTCTCTTTGCTGCCGTTACTCTTTTGGCCGCGTGGCTGCTGACGCCGTTCGGTATCTCCAAAATTCGCGCGACGCCAACGTGGTGCCTCTATAGCGTAGGCGCCAGCGTGCTGATCTTCACGGCTCTTTACTGGATCTGCGATGTAAAAAAGCAGACTGCCTGGAGCTTCTTCGTGCGTCCCGCCGGCGCCAATACGCTCACCACCTATTTATTGCCCGATCTTTACTCCTTCGCGATCGGGTCGCTGGCCGCCGCTCAGTTCCGTGTTGGCTCGCTAGGCGTCGTGAAATCCCTTGTCTTCACGGCGTTCATGTTAGCGCTCTCTGCTCTTCTGACCAAATGTAAAATTCGTTTGCAGTTGTAACTCGTCATTGATCCCCAAACAACTTCATTCCCGGTATCTTAGTCTTCACTCGCCAAACCGTATGCTGGTCCATTTCTGTTATGTACAGATATCCCTCATGGAACGCGACATTCGAAGGCGTCATTCCCGCTCCCTCGGGCAGGCGGATCGAACCATACAAAAATCCACGCGGGCTGAATACAACCACTTCGCCGGCGCTGTGATGCGCGGCGTAAATATTGCCGTTCGCATCGGCGGTCATGCTGTCGGGACCGTGACCGCCGTTGAGGTAGGCGAAAACCCACGCATTATCGATATTCAAGACGCCCGGCGCGTCCACGGGAACGGCGATGATTCGATTGGCGCCGAAATCGTCCACATACAGCGTTTTTTCGTCGGGAGATAAAACAATTCCGTTCGGATAGGCAAGATTCCCGGAGATGGGTCTTGTAATTCTGCCGTCCGGCGTCATATAAAAAACGTGACCGCTCGGATTGAGTACGCTCGAACCCCAAG